>JAYVHE010000064.1:0-20013 GCA_043771495.1 Bdellovibrio sp.
AAGCACATCGAATTTTAACTGAAGGCATGCGGCATGGATCAAATAATTTTGATTTGTTAAAAGCCCAAGCTCAAGTTGAATATCGCAAAAAAAACATGACCGGATCATCGTTGTTTGCTGAAAAAGCCATGAAGCTATATGATTCAGACGTCGAGCTACTAACTCTATTAGCAAATATCAATATTAATATTGTTTTAAATGCGCCATCACGCACTGAAGAAGAACAAGATGTGCGCCGGAAAGCTCTAGAGCTGGCGCAAAAGTATTCTGGTAAAGCCGTTGATTTAGAACCAGGTTGGCCGGATGCCCAATTAACTTTTGCGCGTTTTGTTTTAGCAGAACAAAATGCGACTCGATCGGAAAATTATTTAAAAGAATTAATTCGTAATTTTCCATATTCGGTTGATTACCGAATTGGTTTAGCTGAATTTTACGAATCGCAAGAACAATACAAATTGGCTATCGAAATTTATAAACTAATTGGCAATTCGGACGAGCGAAACAAGAAAGCTCAGCTGGGATTAGCACGATGTTATCGTGAACTTAATGAATACAGTAAAGCGCAAAAGCATTATTTAGAAGCTGCAGTTATAGATCCGTCTGATGTTGAACCATTATTTGCGACAGGCCAATTGCAATTGGAGTCGGCAACCGGCCCTAAGGCAGAATCGACGATCCGCCAAGCTTTAGCCAAGTTTAAAACCGTCAAAGAAATTAATCCCAATTATCCACGAGTTTCTTATTATTTGGCGCGCAGTCATTTTGAACTTGGACAGTTCACAGAAGCTATCCAATTTATTAAAGACGAAAAAACCAAAAATCCAAACTTAGCGGATCCGTATTTACTAGCCGCTGAAATTTTCGAAAAAAAATCACAATTTAAAGATTGTGCAGCAGAATATTCTCAAGCGTTAAAATTAAGGTCTAATTCAGCGGATTTGTTTATTCGAACAGCTGGCTGCTACAGAAAGTCGGATTCGTTAGATATTGCTCAAGACATGGTAGATATGGCTATGGGGCGCGAGCGTGGTTATCCTGGCATTTATAAAGAACAAGGTTACATCAACGAAAAGAAGGGCCTGCGTAAAGAGGCTAAAAAGTCTTTCGAACTTTATTTAGAGCTTTCGCCAAATGCACTTGATCGTAAAGAAATACAAAGTAAAATCAACGAATTGGAATAGGAGAACCTAATGGTTGTCGGAGATAAATTAAAAGGATTTTCAAGCTCGGTGCAGCAAAAATCACAGCAGGCGTCTTACGGACTTGTGCATAGTATTTTTCGAGGTGTAACCGGATTTTTTTTAGGTGTCGTGCTGAGTTTAATTGCGCAGGAAATATTTCAGTTTCAAACTTTGGTGCTAGTGTTTTTAACTTTAGTTCTGATGACCGCTATTTTTAAGGCCTTGCATAGAATGTCCTTATTCCAGATATTAGTTTTTGATTTAATTTGTGTATTGATAGGCGCGTTACTTCGAATGTATATTATGATCGCTCCAAATTAGATTCGACGTTTTGCTAAAGGGAAAATATATGATTGATATTAAGATATTTGAAAAAAAAGCCGATGGAAATACTCAGGCTTTGGATGACTATAGGGCTGGGTTGGTTAGTCGTGGAGCTTCTGTTGATGTTGTTGATGCGATTATCAAATTAAATACTAAGCGTAAGGAATGTTTAACGACGGCAGAGACAGCTAAGGCTCAACAAAACAAGATGAGTTCTGAAGTTGGTAAATTAAAACGTGAAGGCAAGGATGCTTCAGGAATTCTGGCTGAAGTTGATAAAATTAAGAATCAAGTCAAAGAACTTGAAACTGCGGCAACACTAGTAGATCAAGAAGTTTACAATATTTTATTAACAATTCCAAATAAACCACACTCTTCAGTTCCGGTGGGAAAATCTGAACATGATAATAAAATTGTAAAAACTGTCGGCGAAGCGAAAAAGTTTTCTTTTAAAGCTAAAGAGCATTTTGATATTGGTGAAAAGTTAAATATTATTGATTTTGATCGTGCTGGTAAAACAACTGGTGCGCGATTTTCGTTTTTAAAAGGTGCCGGCGCTCAAATGGAGCGAGCATTGATTCAATTAATGATGGATACGCATTCTACTCAGCATGGTTATACTGAAATGATTCCACCCTTTATAGTTAACGGGAATAGTTTGCTTGGTACCGGGCAGTTTCCGAAATTTAAAGAAGACGTATTTAATTTGTCTGGCACTGATTATTATTTAATTCCGACCGCCGAGGTTCCTGTTACGAATTATTATAATAATGAAACGTTGGATGAATCTGAGTTACCGAAATCATTTTGTGCCTATTCACCGTGTTTTCGCTCTGAAGCAGGTAGTTACGGCAAAGACACCAAAGGATTAATTCGCCAACATCAGTTTAATAAAGTTGAGTTGATGACGTTCTGTTTGCCTGGGCAGTCTTACGAGGTTCACGAAAAATTAACGTCTCATGCGGAAAAAATATTAATGGATTTGGAACTTCCTTTTCGCCGCGCCCTGTTATGCACCAGTGATATGGGTTTTGGAGCATCTAAAACTTTTGACTTAGAAGTTTGGTTGCCCGGACAAAATGCATTTCGCGAAATTAGTTCGTGCTCGAATTTTGAAGATTTTCAAGCGCGTCGTGCAAATATTCGTTTTAAGCCTAAGGAGGGCGGAAAACCGCAATTCGTACATACATTGAACGGCAGTGGCTTAGCAGTTGGTCGTACGCTAGTAGCGATTTTAGAAAACTACCAGCGCGAAGACGGCTCTGTTGAAATTCCAAAAGCGTTACGTGGTTACATGAATAATAAAACTGAAATCAAATAGCTTCACAGTGAAACTTAAACAGTGAAGTGGATTGCTATTGCAGCTTTAGTTTTGGCAGTACTCTTTGGTGCTACGGTGGCCTATTTTAATCAAATTTCTTTATTGATGTTTTTGCCAAGTTTTATATCTGTAGTTTTTGGATCTGTACTGATTTTATTTGGAGCCCACATTTATGATTATATTTCAAAAAATATTTCTTACTTTTCAGCTTTAAGTTTAACATTTATGGGAATGACTTTATGCTTTCAAGGTTATGATGGAGTTCGTCGTTGGATTTTTATGGGTCCTGTGCAACTTAATGTTTCTTTGGCATTGGCCCCAATTTTACTTTTAGCATTGGCTCATTTGAAAATCAGAGAATCTGTTTTGACGGCCCTTATTACTTGCGCTGTTTATTTTTTTCAGCCTGATGCGAGTCAGGCTTCGGCCTTTGCCGTGGCGGCTGCGATGATTTTTATTTTCAGAAAAGATTTTACGATTGTCGTAAAGGGTCTCAGTTGCGTTTCTGTCTTAGCAATTGCAATTGCGACTTGGTTTCAAAAAGATCCGCTACCATCTGTTGCCCATGTCGAAGATATTTTGCGCCTGGCTTTTGGCATGAGCCTTTTTTTTAAAATAGGCGCTCTGGCAGTGATTGTACTTTTATTTCTGCCATTGAGCCTAGTTTTAGTAAAATCGAGACTCACTCAAAAACGAGTTTTCGTTGGAAGTTTGTTAATATTTTGGATCGTTGCCTTTGTTTCAACCGAGATTGGGTTTTATCCTGTTCCTGTTATTGGGGCCGGATTCGCTGGAATATTGGGTTGGTCGCTGAGTTATATTTTGATATTCGGCTTTGAATCTACTGATTCCGCATTGAATCTCAGCAGTTCGATTTAACGCCAATAGTTATTAGTTCCAGACTTTTCTAAACTCTTGATTCGACAAGACAAATTACATAAAACAGACGACGGAAAGCTGGTAGAGCGGTTGAATACACCAGTCTTGAAAACTGGCAGCCCTTCGCGGGGCTCGAGGGTTCGAATCCCTCGCTTTCCGCCATTTATTCTCTCGAAAAAATATTTAATTTCACAATAAAAATTCAGTCCATCTTGATTAACGGTTTCGTTTCAATTTCGTTATGTTCAATCAACTTCGTGGATCTGTTACTCGACCATATTCATCCGTCCTTATTTTGAACACATCTTAGGGAGTATTTGCATCGCGAAATTCACAGACGATAATTTGGATACAGCAGTGCATTGGCTGACGTTTTGAAGGACAAATAACATGGGTATTGTTCAAGATGCAAAAGAATTTTCGGTCAGGCAAAGCCCACTTGATCTAGCTGTGTTGCTAACCTGTGTGGCGGCCGTCGGTAAAATTATTTCTGTATTTGTACAAAGGGTTTTTCTTTCGCCGATGAGTTTTTTTCAAATCACCTTCGAGTTGGCTAACCAGCGCTTAAAATTATTTTCTTTGGGTCAAGGTCCATTTGGTGAATTTTCGATCGCATACAGCGAATTACTTCAAGTCATATTAAACTCTTTGATTTTAGCGGCCGTTATGTTTGCAGTATTCAGATTCGTAAGATCTCTTATTAAAAGGAAGTCAGAAAAGTCAGAACCAACAATTGAAACGCCGTCGAATGTAGTTGTGCTTCAAGATTGGCGTGATGCCATTAGGAAAAATGGCAAAGTAGCAGAGATTATCGCATAATAATATCTTCGATTTTCAAACGCTTTGACCGGTGCGGTTGAATATTTTGAAGTGGCAAACCAACTCGTAAGGCCCAAATAACATCAGAATTTTCGCCGACCCCAAAGTATTTTTTCCAAAGTTGAGTCCCGTTATTATAAATTGTCACATACTCAGGTTTCATTAATGGAGTTAGCGATTTATTGCGATTTTGAAAACACAGCATGGACGCAGGAGTCACGGGCTGCACAACGTAACCCAATTTATTTAAATGCATCCAAACGCGCAGAGCAGCTCGACCGGCTTCAACACAACCAACGATCGGATCTATATCAATAGGAATCGCAAAAGCAAACAAGCCCGCACTATTTTTATAATTCTTTTCCGACACACGAAGCGCTGTATGTTTTAATCCAGCTTTGTAAAAAAACGGAATTAAACTAGGATAAGCTTGTATAAAACGCATCAAAAACATTTCGTAATCTTTAATACCAAGTTCAAATCCTGACATACCGTCGCCGAATGCGGACTCGTTATTACTTGAAAATCGAATTTTTTTTAGTAAATCAATTGCAGCTTCCTGATGTTTCCATAAAACTAAGTCAGACTTTTTTATAAAGTCGATAAATTCTAATTGCATTGGTTGTTCGTAATGTAATTCAACTTTTGAACTAGTCAGAAGCACTTGAGTTTTACAATCCCGTACGATCTGATTTGGAATTTTTTCTGTGGAGAATGGAAATCGGCACGTCCAGCGTTTGTCGATCAGCCCAACAAGATCTTCAGCTATTGGCTTTTCTGCTTTGGACAATTGAAGCGTGGCCCAGTGATGTATTTGAGTTGAACCAAGTTCTTTGGTTAATTGAATCGTCGGAGTTAAACCAAGTCCACGACTTTCGATCATCATACTTTCGATTGAAGTTCCTAATGCTAACAGCGAAGCGTAATTATCTGAATTGAAAAAGTGTTTACCGGCTTGTTCGTTGTGATGAATTTCAATTTTACTTGAGTCTGCTATTTTGTAACGAAACGGCTGACAATTATCCCCCGAGGGACTTCTTAGAGCGGCTTCCAAAATTCGCTTTAAATAATTTTCCACAAGAAAAGGTTAGCACGATATTTGTGCTTTAGGAAAAGACTAATTACTTTAAAAAGTCTTCTAGTCCTAGTCGGAGGGCTTCGACAATCTGCACGTGGCGTTTTGAATATGTAAAATTTTTGCCATCAATAATCATTTTATAATCAGGCTCAATTAATGCGTTGAATTCCGCAGGACGATTATAAAACAAATTTTCCATGTATGCGATATTCTGAGCTAAAAGTATGCGAGGTAACATTAAATTGCGGGCGCGAATACCTGGCTCAACTAAGCGTCCGCCAATGTTGCTCGACGTATCTAATTTTAATCCCAATTTATTATACAAACGAGTAGTGATCTTTCGGCTCATAAGAACTGAATTATCCCACGACTCTTTGTCGACTAAATGTCTAACAAAGTAAGCGCGCGATGCGGTTGAGCCGAATTCAGCGTTTTCGTACGAACCAAAAACAAAAGATTTAGTTTCGTTTGGAGCATTTGGATTCAGCCCGCTGCTTGCTCCATCTGTGGAACTGACCGTATCATGGTGAATAATCAACACAATATCGGCATTAAATTTATTGATCATATCAGCGCGCGCCCAAAGGTCGGCACGTTTGCTAAAAAAATCTGAGCGAGATCTTTCTGAAAATAATTTTTTGATTTCTGGACTTTGATCAAATAAGGCAAACAATTTTGGACCTACTGGAGCTTTTGCAATTAACTTTTGAAACCAGTCCGCATGGACGCTTTCTAAAATTTCGTAACGTGCAAATGGTTTTAAATCAAAAGTTTTGTAATCAAGCTTAGACACAGGAGTTAATCCTGTGCGTGTCAACAGAACTGTGGCACCCAATTTTTCTAATTGGTCTTTTAACAAAAGACAGATCTGTAAATTTAAAACACCTTCACTAATTACAATACCCTTAGGATCTTTGACAAATTTACCGGTGACTTTGTCCCAGAATTCTCCACCCATGTGTCCGGGATCAAGTGCAATTTTTAAACCGTGAAAGTCACTTGGTTTTTGTGAAGACAATGAACTATTGGAAAGTTCAAAAGTAAAATCTAAATTGGATTTAACTTTGCGATCTTTAAAAACAATCAATTCATTACCCGAAACTTTTGAAAGCGACTGGAACACGCCGGTAGGATCCATCAATTTTAAAATTTTCTGCATTTCGGCCAGCGTGCGCGGGTTATTGATTTTATTTAAAAATTCCTCTGGAAGTTGACTAGGAATTACCTTGTAATAATTTAGTACGGCCAAAGTGCGCTCTTCTATTTCTGGGGTAGTTAGTCCTGAGACAAAAGACCAAGGCGTTGAATTTGGGACTAAAATCGAGTCCGATGAGTGAGCGCGGGCCGAAAAATTGAAACAAAGCACTAACCCTAAGGCCAACATCAGTTTGAAAAGCAAAATTTTAAACATGATTTACTCTAGAATAGAAAATTCATCTGATTCAAGTAAAATTTCATAGATCCACGAAAATATTTTTGATTAGACCAATGTTCATATTCCCAGATTGAAAGGGGTTAAAACTAATTAGACAAACCAATCCTCTGATTAGTTTTCTTTGTCTTTGCAGATTAGATTTCCACAACCAACTTCGCAGCCATTTTTGTCTTTTTTTGCTTTACCGTCGTAGTAACATCCCGATGGTGCTCCACATAAATATCCAATGGCCGGACACTTGTCTCGTGGTGGATATTTTGGGGGTTTTGGTGGCCATGGTTTGTTTTCACATTTTAAGTCTCCGCAGTGAGGGCAGCCGTCATCACCTGTGCCTGGCTTGGTTTTGTATTCACAGCCCCGAGTTGGTGGAGCACATCGAACCGCTGGGCACTCTGGCGGACCAGGAGGCGGTTCTTCGGGCTCACAAATTAAATCGCCACAACCTAACGCACAACCGTTTTCATCGCGGTCATTATTTCCTACCCATCGGCAACCTGGAGGTGGTGCCGAGCATAAAAATTCAGGACAAATAATTGGCTCACCACATTTTAAAGTGCCGCAATCCATAGGACATCCGAATTCGTCATTATTCGGCGGGCCTTGATACTCACAACCTGCTGAAGGTTCGGCACACATAATCATCGGACATTGAACGGGGCCTTCGCACTCAACAGCTCCGCAACCTTCAGCACAGCCATTCGCGTCAGTCGGAGGATTCGTATAGGAACAATTTGGCGGAGGATTGGGACATATAATTTTATTTGTGCATGTAGAACCTGTTGGAATCACAGCTCCTGTTTGAGTAACCGCTGGATTTGAAACATTTGAACCGTCAAAATCAATTGCTGCACAATTTTGGAAAGCGAGCGGAGCAATCGAAAGTCCAAGCACAAAAAATAAAACGATAAAGTTTTTCATTTAAAGATCCCTCTATGCTGAAGTATCGGATTATGGTTGTTAACAATATAGAGAAAAGTTCATTAAGAGTGTCTCAGGATAATACATTTTGACTGAGGTTCAATAATATGCAAATCAGTAATCTATGAATCAATATAGTGGCTTTTTAGGTATCCTTGTGGTGATCGGGCTTTCTGTTTTATTTTCAAAAGATCGTAAGGCGATTAAGTGGCAGCCTATTTTTATGGGCCTGGGACTTATGGTTATATTTGCCATCGCGATTCTGGGTATTCCATCGATGGGCGTACCAGGAGTTTTCCGCCCCGTATTTACTTTCATGAATGTCATGGTTTCCAGTTTAGTTGATTTCACCAATGAAGGTTCAAAATTTTTATTCGGGCCACTTGCAGACATCAGAGAGCCCTGGGGATTTGTTTTTGCGTTTCGGGCATTGCCGACGATTGTGTTCTTCTCGGCTATTATGTCGGGACTTTACTATTTGGGCGTTTTGCAAAAAATTGTAAAGTTTTTTGCAATCATCATGCAAAAAACGATGAAAACGAGCGGCGCTGAAACACTTTCTACATCTGCAAATATCTTTGTTGGACAGACAGAAGCTCCATTATTAGTTAAACCATACCTTCCAAAAATGACCGACTCAGAAATTTTCTGCGTGATGGTTGGTGGTATGGCAACGATTGCAGCTGGCGTCGAAGGGGCCTACGTAGGAATGCTTAAAGATCGCATTCCCGATATTGCCGGGCATTTAATTACCTCAAGCTTCATGGGCGCGGTGGCTGCTTTAGTCATTTCTAAAATTATTTTTCCAGAAAAGGAAATTCCGTTAACTTCTGGTCAAATGGATTTACCACCCGATGAAGAACAACTAGATTCAAACGTTTTAGAATCTGTGTCTCGGGGTGCGAGTGAAGGTATTGCATTGGCCATGAATGTTGGAGCAATGCTTGTCGTATTTATTTCATTGATCGCGATGTTTGATGCAGGTCTTGGAAAAGTTGGATCTTTGTTAAATTTTTCTGAACCGCTATCGTTTTCTTTAATTGCGGGAAAAATCTTGCAGCCCATGGCTTGGCTTATTGGTGTTCCATGGGAAGAAGCCGCTCGAATCGGTAGTTTGTTAGGTAAAAAAATTATTCTCAATGAATTCGTGGCTTATTTAGGATTAGCAGAAATGGGATCGCAACTAAGTGATCGTACCATGATTATTGCCTCATACGCTCTTTGTGGGTTTGCGAACATTTCATCTATTGGAATTCAAATTGGTGGAATTGGAGTGATTGCCGGTAAAAATAAAGCGACGATTGCAAAATTAGGTTTACTTGCAGTATTAGCTGGAAACTTAGCGTGTTTTTTATGTGCTTGTATAGCTGGATTGCTCTACTAAATTTTCTTAACAAATTCTGATTTTAAATTGATGACTCCGAAGCCATCAAGTCTACAAGAGATATTATGGCCATCATCATCGTCTATTAGGCGAATATTTTTAACCTTGGTTCCGCTTTTTACGACCGAAGATGAACCGTTGATTTTTAAATCCTTAATTACAGTAACGGTGTCACCTTCAATCAGAATATTTCCGTGCGCGTCTTTAATGGCCGTATCGACGATCTGATTTTTTTCGGCGGAAATAGTCGCTATTGCACTCCATTCGTTAGAGCACTCAGGACATATCCATAAGTTACCGTCTTGATAAATATTTTCTGAACTGCATTTTGGACACTGATTTGGTGATGACATTAAAAATCATTAACATTAACATTCGTAGGTGGCAATCAAAGTAAAACTGAGCTCAGTTAATTTTGAAATGTTTGGACCTGGACCAACTGACTGGATAGTCAGACCAAGCGCCAGCTAAACGAAAAATCTAGACGTTTAACGTTTTGAGAAATATCACTAAATAGCCGATAATCTAGATATGAGTTTAGTCGTATATTATCTAGATGATGAAGTTGATTTGTTAGATGTTTTTTCAGAGATCTATAGTTCTGATGAAATTCAAATTACAACATTCAGCCATCCAGACAAAGCCATTTCTGCAATTCACGAGATGCCTCCAGATTTGTTGCTTTTAGATAATCGTTTGCCAGGAACAACTGGCGACATGATTGCGCAAAAGTTAGATCCAAGCATTCCTAAAGCATTGATCTCGGGCGATTTAACGCTTGAGCCTAAGGCTACTTTTGTGAAAGTTTTTTCTAAACCATTTAACGCAAAAGAGATGAGTGATTTCTTAAACTTTTACTTAAAAAACAAGCTTGCTCTTTCTAATAAAATTGCATAATTACTCACTTCTATCATGATAAAAAAATTCTCAGATATTCAGGATGAAGCCACACGATTTTTGATTGGACTATTTGATCAAACTGAAGCTGCGGGAGTTAAAATTGAACCGCATTGGAATATAGATCATCTGTGTTTTCGCACGGCTACTGATGAAAGCTATTTGGAGTATAAGTCTGAATTTTCTAAATTCGCAAAATTATTAATTGAAAGCGAAGTTAACGGGCGATTAATTTCGACTTTCAAACTTCCGGAATCGATTTATTTTAAAAAGTGGAACATTGACCTCATTGAGCTGCCGGCGCCTAAAAAGGGCAAAGTAGCAATCGAGGGCTTTGAACACATTGAAATCGTCGTCGACTTACCACTGAATCAAATTAAATCAATGTATCCAAGCTGCCAATTTGACGAAGGCGGAATGAAAAAGGATTTTAATCAAGAGTTGGAAATTATTTTTGGAAGCTCTGCCATTAAATTTCATTCGCTGAGTTTAGAATCGGTTGTTAATGTTGAAAAAAATTCCCAGTTATTCAAAGCCTTGACTGGACTTGGTATTTTAAACGAATTTAAAGAATTCAATCCTTTGGTTTCGGGAACATTTCCGCTAGATATTTCAACGCCATCGTCCGATGTAGATGTTTTAATGAGCTCAAGCGATTTAAACACCTTAGAAGCAAAAATTAAAACCAAATACCAAAATTTTGAATCTTTTAAGTGTGTTAGAAATGGCTGGATTACGGCTGAATTCAAGTTTGAAGGATTTGTTTTTGAAATCTATGCTGAAGAAAAACTAACGGCTCTGCAAAATTCAAATTTACATTTTCTGCTTCAAGAACGTTTATTAAAATTGGGCTCTAGCGATTTTAAAAATTTAATAATTCAGCTTAAGCAGTCTGGATTAAAAACAGAGCCGGCATTTGCAAAGGCATTAAACCTATCTGGCGATCCGTATCAAGCATTAATTGATATCCGCAAAAAATCAGATTCAGAATTAGCTATTTTGCTACGTTAAATGTCCATTTTATTTTTTTAGATTCCACGCCGTTTACTTTTACAGATACATAGTGGTCGCCACTATAATATTTCATGGTTGTTATTTGACGTAGTGGATGATTTTTGTGAACAGTTACTGATTCAGTAGGTGCTAGTTCAAAAGTTTTAAGTTTAAAAACTTTGCCGACTGTCGTGCCGTTAGATTTTTTAAAGTGAACCACATAATCCAAAATTATTTTTTGATTTTTTTTACCTTTGGATTGTAAAACAACTGTCATTTTAAGTTGATCGTTTAGCTTTAATTTGTCTTTAGCGATAGAAAGACTTTTTATCGTAATGGCCGCTTTTGTTGAGACCCCCATTAGCTTTAATGCATCTGAATGGCCTTTTTTAATTAAAGTTCTTAATCCGTGCCGCTTGATCCATTGGATTTTATCGGCATGTTCTGGCGGACATTTGGATTCCCATTGTTTTAATGTAGCAATCACTAATTTTGGATCAAATTTGGCAACGTCATTTAAGTGATTAGCTACGCTTTTTCTAACGTAAAGCTCGTCGTCGTGTTTAAGTTGATGCAAAAGTGCAACGCTAAGTTCAGGATTATCTTTAAAGACATGCAGTCGAAGTCCCCACGGTAATAAAGGGCGGGACCCTTCAGACACCCAACGACGAATGTGCACATTCGAATCAGTGGCCCATTTTTTAAAGTACAAAAGAACTCTTTTGTGGTCTTTGGCAAAAAATGGACGAACTGCAAATTCGGCCGTGAATTCCTGAGTCAGCACATACATTGCGTTTAATGATTCATCAAAATGATCCAAACCATGTTGGCTAATAAATTCAGAAAATCCCCACAAAGTAAATCCAGAGAGCTTTTTGTTTTTTACAACTTTTGTGAGTATCTTTAAAGATTCGAGGTAATCGTCTGGTAAGTGAGCTTTTAAAGAACTACTAATGGCAATTGCGCGGGCACGAAGTTCAAGTTGCGGAAAACGATCACTGACCTTTTTAAAATTTTTAGCATCAAACTTTGGATGGACTCGCACGATTTCATCAGAAATTTTGCGAACCACATCCGCGTTGATCATATTTTTAAAAGCGTTTTCATTTTCCACAGGACCAAGAAGCTAACCTTTATTTCTTTTCAAATAAAGCTTTAATTTTTGTCGAGTACGGAGAGAAAAATGCGAGGTAGACTTCAAGTAAGCCTAATATAATTCCCGGCGCTAATCCACTTGGTGCTAAAAAAGCATGAACTAATACAATATTTAAAATGATCGGAGCTAATACAACTAAAGCTAAAGGAACAAAAAATCCGCTGAGTAGCATTATGCCGCAAACAGTTTCCACAAGCTTTAGAAAGGGAAAGAAGTAACCAGAAGCGGCTAATCCCGTATTAAACTGCATTAATTTTTTTGCATACAGTAATTTGTTGAGGTAGCTTTCACCTATGACGACAATGAATTCCTTACGAAATGCGAAGGCCGAAGACTATTTGGATATCCAACGTTTGAGTATCCAACTTGGATATCAACCATCTGTGGAGCTGTAATATGCGAGTTGTTTCGATGGTGCCTTCGTGGACTGAAACTCTGATTGAAGCTGGCGTTAATGTCGTTGGTCGAACTCGATTTTGCATTCATCCCTTAGAGCAAATCAGCACTATACCGGCGGTCGGTGGTACTAAAGATTGGAATTGGGAAAAGATTCTGCAACTAAAACCTGATCTAATTATTCTAGATAAAGAAGAAAACCCATTGATGATGGCTCAACAGCAAGAAATTCCATTCATCGCGACTCATGTCACCTCGGTGATGGATATGCCTAAGCAACTTTTGTATTTGTCCGAGCACTTAAAGAATTCAAAGTTGAATGAGCTGTCGCAAGAGTGGAAAGTTCTATTAGACAAATCTGTATCCAAACAGAACGTGAATGATTTAAATATTCCAGCTTTAATTAAATGGGGCCAAAAACCAGATGGGAGTATTAAAAAAATTATTTATATAATTTGGAAAAACCCGTGGATGACGGTATCAGCTGATACATTTATTGGATCAGTTCTATCCTATTCGGGGTTAAAAGAATTATTACCAACTTATGCAGATAAATATCCACAAATCGATTTAGACAAAATCGCAGATAAACAATCTACTTTACTATTATTTTCTAGTGAACCATTTCCATTTATAAAAAAGGCAGAAGGCCTCAAAGAACTCGGCTTTCCTTACGCCTTTGTCGACGGGGAAAGCTTAAGCTGGTTTGGCTTACGAAGTTTACGATACTTGCAATTTTTTACGGAGAGAATGTGATGTCTACATATTCAGTGACGATATCGCCGCTGGCTAATCTTAGAAAAAAGTAAGCGCGCGCGCGAGTCGTAACACTAGCTTGTACAAGCAGTTCGTAAACATAACCGTTTTGACCATTTAATTTTTTCCCAGGCTTCCAAGAAAAGTCAGCAATAGGAACAGGATTCACTGGTTCGTAATTAAGAGTCTGTAAGTTTTGCGTATAGGCCGTCATCCCAGGAAAACTATCTAATTCGCAGTATACGGTTTGACCAGCACGCGCCGTCAACTTTATCTAAAACTGTGCGATCAACAACCGATGCGTAAGCCACTGTTGAGTAATTTTCAACGGTTGTAAATTCTGGCTGCCAGCGAAAGATAAGTCCTTTTTTGCCAGACTTAGTTTGGCCCACTTTCCAGTTTTGCGTAATCAACTCAGAGACTGCATATGGTGTTTCGCGATCGGCAGTTCCTTTAACGTTATTTTTTGATTGAATACCGATGCTTTCGTTAATTAATTCAAATTCGCAATACATCATATCGCCCGAATTCATTTCTAACGTTTTGCCGAGCGGTGAATTGGCCACGGATTCATTTTGGCAAAAATAATTTAATTTATTTAATGTCGAATCGTTTTTTCCTGTTGATGCTTGTTCTATATCATCTTGCTAGGCGCCAGCACAGTTTTGAAAGACAAACGTCATTACAGAAATGCCGACAATCAATAGACTACTTATTAGAAATTTGTTTTTCATGACTCCCCCGCCCAAAAAAACACCCACCAGCCCAATGCTGTAAAGGTGCAATTTTACGTCCATCGTTATCGGATGCAAGGTATTAAAAACTTAATCGATTTTTCTAGTTTGAGACGGTTTAATGTCTAAAATTTCGAATGCTGTCGTTAGTCTGAGTGAACCATGCGTGTAGTTACAACTTCGTAAGTTCTATGGCTTCGTCGGAGATATTAACTAGCCGTCGCTTGTACAAACCGCCTAAGGCCATTTTATACTTCTTTTTGCTGACGCCGAATAAACGATAAATTTCTTCGGCTGAAGTTTTACTGTTTATTTCTAAGCGGCCTTTAGAGTCTTCAAGAACTTCTAAAATTCTTACGCCAATCTGGTCAGAGCTGTGACTGCCCAGGGCCTGCAAAATAAGGTCGATTCCGCCATCTTCGCGTAGAGTTTTGATGTAACCAGGAATTTTGTCACCGGGCTTTAAGTTTTCAAAAATTTCGTTGTGATAAAGTAGGCCTTCGTCTTTACCATTGATCAAAGCCACAAAACCCAACGGCGTTTCGCGCAAGACTTCGAGTTCAACATGTTGACCGACTGTATAGACTGTTTTTTCCAAATTCATAAAACGGTTTATAACACCAGGTTAGGCCGAGGGCGATTTGAATAAAAAAGAATATAGAAATTTCATTGTACTTTAATGCCTACATGAATGCCCACAGGCCCAAAAGTAGTGAAATAAACCTAATTCTGATTTCGCACTTGTCAGAGTACGATTTGCAAACAACACTGAAAGCAATCTATACGCAATGTTGAATTTGAACAAAAAGGGAGTTCTTTATGAATTTGAAGTCTTTATTTTCCATTTTAGCCGCGACTATCTTAACTTTGGTGGTGCAGGCACAAACCTCTGCAACAAACACAGAAAATAAAAGTTCCCGACTTAGCGGATTCTACGCCGGATTAGACTACGTCAATTTGACGGATGTTCGGATGGAATCAACTATTGAATATTTTGATGGTCAAAATAATGTTGTCGATAAAGAAACGTCAACGGGCGGCACCCATATGGGACTAGCCGGATTGTCTTTAGGATATAAATTTAACAATGCTAACGGAAGTCCAATAAGCATCAGCACGGGGTTACGAGTTATGCAGTCGTTTAATAAAAGTGAATACGGCGAAGACAAAGTGACTTTTTATATTCCGGATGTGAATGCGGGATACTTATTTACAGAAAAATTTGAAGCTTATGCTGGAGCTTCAATTCCAGTAATTCGTGGCACTAGTTTAGTTAATGATTACGAATCGCGTGGCGGAATTAATTTGGGTTTTGCAGTTCATCCAACAAAGCAGTTTACGCTTAAAGCGGCTTACAACGCCTATGCGTTTCACTACGAAATGAAAGATCCTAGTTTTAAAGGTAAACTAGACATGGTCATTTCTGGCTTGGCATTGACGACTCAAGTAAATTTTTAATTGTTTGTTGGATGTTTAATAGTGCCTAGGACCTAAGTACTGCATTGTCTTAGTTTAAGATAAAGTTTAATTTTTTAATGCCAAAAAGTGCACTGTATGAAGATTGCTATTCTGCTCCTTTTTTGCATTTATCTTTCATCGTGTTTTGCAGAAGACGCATCAAAGTCTTCAATCATTAATAAAAACCCAAACGAAATCTCACTGACGGAATGTTCAATGGGTTTTGTGACGACCGGACCATGCGCCGTAAAACAATCGGGCGTGGTGGTTAGTTTAGATTTTGGTTCAGACGTTTTACTATGGACAAACCCAACGGCAACAACATCAATTACAGCCGCAATTCCAAATGGTTTTTACGCAAATCATAATGTGTTGTTCTCTGAACCTAATATGATTCCGATAAATATAAAAAGTGGCGTTTCTATTTTTGGTGTGTCGGGGACTTTATCAAATGACTCCTGCGTGGCCGCGCTTGCACTTGCAGGTGCAACAAGTGCAACAGGTGTTAGCGCAACAAATGCCACAATCAATTGGGTAGCCGTTGGTGCATCTTCGTTAGCTTTAACCGGATTGTCTTCGAACACGACTTATAAATTTCGAGTTAAAGCCATTTCTAGTCAGGGACTCACCGATTGTAATACGGTTGATCTTTCAGTGACGACGGCCTCCCAAACAATACCAACTGATTTAACTAATTTATCGATCTGGTTAAAAGCGGAAGATTTATCTGGAAACACCGATGGTACACCAGTTAGTACTTGGGTCGATTCCAGCACCAACTCCCGAGATTTTACCGGAGCCGGAGCTGTGCGCCCAATTTATCGTGCGAATGCTTTAAATTCCTTAGGAGCCCTTGAGTTTGACGGGTTAGACGATGAAATGTCTTTCGGTTCAAATTATGCCGTAAATGACTTTACGCTTTTTTATGTAGCTACTGCGACCGGAGTTCACGAAATTGATGCGGAAGCAACATCAGGAACAAGTGGTGTTGGTGGACAAAGATATTTGGCTTACCCAGTTCAGAGTGGAACTGACGGCGGAGCGGGAGTTTCATTTGGAACCAATGGCATTTCTGTGTACGAACACGGTAACGGTTATTTACCTCCGTTAGCAGTCACTGGTGGGGCATTTCCCACAGCGACCATTATAGTAATTAGTTATTCTGGAAAGCAGCGGACAATCTATAATGCAAATGCGTTACTTAGAACGGGTCAAACATCGACGATGCCAACCGTGCATGCCCCGCGCTACTTAGGCTCAACAAATTTTACGTCTTTTAGTGGCCGGGTTCACGAGTTCATAAGTTTTTCGCGAACGCTGACAAATCAAGAGCGGACCGACATGGTTAACTATTTGAAAAATAAATTCGGCATTTAAAATTACTTTTGCAATTCAGCCAAGTACTCTTTTTTAATTAAGCAGTGAAACAGATATTCGCCTGTTTCTAAATGGGGAGCGTATCGTCCCGCTGTATAACCTTTTGAGCGCAAACCTTTTTGTACAGATTCGCAAATTGCAACGTCTTCAATTTGAACTTGTTCGCTGGCTTTAATTGAAGCGGTAACAAATATTTCGTCGGCATCACTTTCAAAATAATAATCAAAAATCGTTAGGCATTTATCGTGACCCAAAGAAACAATCCAATTGGTATCCATAATATTGCCGTAACGATTAATCATAAAGTTAGGATACAACCATGCGTACAAAGCGCGGTCGCCAATACGTTCCTTAAAATCAATCGAATCTGTTTTTTGAGGACTCTTAGACCCACCACAAGATTGTAAAGTCCATGTCTTAAAATTTTCGACTTTGCAGTCGTCCATATCAAGTTGGCCCGCAAGGCCTTTGTGAAGGTGGTCTACGTGGTAACCGCCATCTAAGTAATTATCGATGTAGACTTTCCAGTTACATGTTATTTCATAAACTCGGCGTTCACGAAATTGTAGCTCACTCGTTTTTAAATCGTTCAACATATTATTTAATATTTCTAATTGTGGATCTAGGGGAATATCTTTTGCGGTGTCATCACCAGAAAAATTTAATAGCACGAATTTATTCCATACCTTAAGCGGAATTGATTTTAACGAAAGTTGCAATCGAGCGAAGGCTTTTACGCCAGACACTTGGGGAGCTTTTTTTAATTTGCCATCCAAGTTGTAAGACCAACCATGATACGGGCAGACAATCTCTTTTGTGCAGCCTTGGCCATGTAATAATTGGGACGCATGATGCTAGCAAACATTATAAAAAGCAGACAACGTGCCGTTTTCGGTGCGCACAATTAAATAAGATTCGTCACAGAATTCTCCGGCAACATAACTTCCGGGCTTTTCTAACTGATCAACGCTGGCAACAAACTGCCAGTGTTTTTTTAAAATTTGATCGTCTAATTTTTGAAACTCGGGATCCACGCACCAACTTGCTAGCGGGGTTTGAGTAGATTCAATGCCTGCGGATTCGCTAAACTTCATAACTTCAGAGTGTACTGACATGAGCTACTCATTCCACATTCCGAAATAAGAAGAAAGTATTTTTAAGTTTGGTACGGCGTATAGTGACCTAAAAATAGAAATCTAGGTCTAGCGTGGCCGGCTCAATGGACTTTAAATATTTTTTCGCGCCTTTCGTCGTGTGAATCAATACTTTTTCGTTGGTTTACTAGCTGTTATTTAGGAAAATAGAAGTCATGCGTAGACAGTCGTACGTTCTATTTTTTGTCTGCTTTTTTATAATTGTGCCACTAACTTTTGCGACGGTAGTTTTTGTTAAAAAGTCCGAAACACTTTCTGCAATCGTCTACGCGAATTTGAAAACCTCACTCTTTCGGCAAAAGTCATTATTAAATAAGATTCTAGCCGACAATCCACATATTAAAAACCCAAATTTAATTTTTCCCGGTCAAAAAATTATCCTCGGTAACGCTGAAATAGAACCCCAAAAAGAAATTGTCACCAATCAAACTCCGGTGTTGTCGGTGGTGATCGCGAAGCAACAGAGTTTAGCGGAGCAATCCAAAGAACTGGCCAGCGACACTTCGGAAATTACACGCCTAAGAAACCCAAGTTTAGGGCCACACTTCACTGCAGACCTTGGATTTGAATTTTTTCGAATTGATTCGACCGACAAATCAAGTAACGCTAATTCAGTTTTTTTATCAAATATGAATCCGCAACTGCTTTTAGGTTGGGATCGTGTTGATACTGACTGGGCTGTACGCACTCAATTAGGAATCATGGCGCAAGACTTAACAAAAAATGATTCTTCTTCGACCCTCACTATCGAAATTCCAGGAAAAATGCGATACAGTTTTTAATTGGCGGCGATCGAATCTGGAATGATTCGAATAAATCCGGATTGACATTGGGCTATAAAGAAAATGTATTTTTTCACGCAAGCACGCCAACTAACTTGGTCGTTGATCACATAGGTTCGTGGACTTTAGGACTAAATCACTTTGTTAATTTGTTACAGATAAATTCATTTCGAAGTGGGGTAGGACTAAGTGCAAATTATATTTTACCCGGAGCAACTGCCGGATATTCTTCTAAAGCTGGATATAGCACAGACTTACAAATGTATTTGAATTATCAGGCAAAAAATTTAGCGTTAAGATCGGCAATTTATTATGGCCAAACAAAACAGGACTCAGATTTTGTTACGCAAAAAGAAATGCACGTAGGAATGCTAATGGGGATCACGTGGGTTATCGACGAAGAATAGTCTTAATAATTTTTTTGATATGCGCTGTTAGTTGTAACAATCCCCTTGGTGGCTCAAAAAATACAACGTCGGTTGATCCAGCCTATCAACCCGGGACTCCAATTGTATCCGTGCCTATTTTGCCACCCCTAGTCATCCAAGCTAATTTCGAATTTGATTCGTTAACTGATTACGATCTAGAAACAGAAATCGAAATCGTAAGTGGCAACGCACAATTAAAAACACGAGACGTTGTTGATGATTCGACAGTCGCGGGAACAGATTTAAACTTTTTAGCAAATATTTTAGCAGATCCAAACTTAACAATCGCAGCAAATAAAGTAACTATGACCTCGGGAGTCTTAGCAAATTTTGAATCGCGTATTATGGACAACATTGCGCCTGTTGCAGATTGGACGCGATTTAATTTTGTATCTAGTTTACCATTTGGTAAAGAACTCGCAGCGTCCGCCGAAACAGGCTATGGGTTGGCTGTTCCGAATTTATCAAATCAACTTGTTGGGTTGTGGCATTTGAATCAAGCTGCGGGTACAACGTTAGCGAATACTGTTTTAGATTCTTCGG
>JAYVHE010000065.1:0-2272 GCA_043771495.1 Bdellovibrio sp.
ATAGTCTTGAGCCCATCAGGAAGACGACGTTGGCGGATGGCGGATTGATAGAGTCAGTTTAAGCATTTGTTTTAAGAAATAACCTCTACATATTTAGGGTAGTGACAGCATAATTTCCGAGGCTGGCCGCACATGGACATTAGACTAAATCAAAGCGAAGCGTCCCCATTATTTTCTTGGTGACGATCTTATTCTATCACTCAGTGAAGCTTTAAACCATGCCAAGGGCAAGGGACACGCCATTGTCCACGCGCCGCTCGATCCTTGCGAAGTTCGCAAACACGCGAAATTGACTCAGGCGCAAATGGCACCTGTCATGGGCATGAATGTGTCTGGCTACCAGAAATGGGAACAGGGCAAACGCAGCATCAGCGGCCCCGCCGCCGCTCAGTTGCGCATTATTGAAAATGAACCAGACGTCGTTTGACGACTTCTGGTTTCTAATGGATAGCAGAAGTTACACGAATTCTTGTTGACTGCCGAGAAGGGCCAATTCGAGAAATGCAAATTCTGTCCAGAACCAATCTTACTCGCGCGCCAACCAACCTAACTCTCGACGAGGCGTCAAACATGCAATAGTCTCTCAGTGCGTCTAGGATAAAATATCAATCAGGCAAATGTTAGGTTTCAGTTGGGAGCAACTCAATGGTGACGAAAAAATATCTCTGCGAAAAACATTTAGTAAGAGATGACGGAGATGATTACTTCAAGCTCATTGTTAGTGAGTTTACTGACGACAACGGCTTGGAGGTCAGCGACATCACCCATCATAATTCCGAAGAAGACGCTGATGCTTGGCTTAAACAGACTTGGGCGATCTCAACGCCTCCAAAAGTTGGTGAAAAAATCAATTTTGAAACTTCAGGTCAATACCCCGTCACCCATGACTAATTTTAAATAGAATTGAGAAATAATTTTGAACAATTTGAACACTATCGATTTGCAAGCATTTGAAAATGCCGCTTGCAGCCTTTACGGGAACCCAATTTATCGGTTATCATTGGGATCGCGCGAACTATTTCATTCAAATTTTCTTGCTTGGTTTTTTGAATACAATAGCAAAGCAGTGCAAGCTATTTTTGAAATTTCAATTGCCAATCCAAAAGTTCTTCGAGAAAAACACGATATCGATCTCATAATTACGGATGCGGAAGACAATACAATAATTGCAGTTGAAAATAAAATTAAAGACACTCCAAAAAAAGACCAGCTTGTCAATTATTCCAAAATTCTGGCTAAAGAAGAGACAAAAAGTAAACTCCGTATAAAGAAAGTTTTACTCTCTCTGACACCACATAAATTCGAATTGGATGGTTGGATTTTTTTGAGTTACGATGAACTGGCTGTTCTTTTAGAAAAATACATTAATACTTCTAAGGTTGAGGATGATTCAAAAATTCCGATGGTTCGCATTTACCTGGACATGATCAAACAACTATCCTTGGTAACGAAATTTGTTCACGGCCACGATAAAGAATCGAGAAAGTTCTGGTTTTCGATATCAAATGAAAATGACGTGAAGTTTATTGAAAAGGTACTGGAAGACATAAAGTTCTCCGACACAATGCAGAAATACCGAGCAAGTGATTTGCAAGATAAGATTGAATTCGCAGCTAAAAAATCATCCCTAGCCAACGTCAAAAGAGGTAACAATTACTCAAAATCGACTGAGCCAGTAAATATAGTTTTTGTAACCGAGCATGGACTCACAAACAAAACTCCATTCGTTGGTGCATGGTTGGCGGTTGGGGCAAAGCATTCTGAGCTAAGCTTGGGAGTCCAAATACAAGGCACGCAATATCGACGATACATTAAATGGAAAAAGTTCCACGTAAAAGAAAACGAAGAAACTAAAAACCACGCGCGTTTGGAAAAATTCATCAACGAGACAGATAAAAATGAGTGGCTATTTGGAACCGATCATGACGAAAATGGCATCATGGTTCAAAATGGATTTTCTAGCTCTCAAAGCAGATTTAAGACTAGCTTGAACTCAAAAAACTCCTATTGCAGCTATGCGCCAAACTTTATTTATCGATATGTCAACATCAGGCAATTTGACAATCGTGCTGATTTGCTGCCTGAAAATTTACCCAAATCCGTTATAGCCGACCTTGAATATGCTTTGAAACTATTGAACACGCCTGACTATAGAAAAAGGTTCGAGTCATGGAAACCGTAAAGTGAGGTATTGACCTTGAACTGACTGCGGTATTGGTCTGACTTCGCACTTCAATCGGTAAGCTGAGTATCTAACCACTCAAAGCTTCAA
>JAYVHE010000066.1:0-19135 GCA_043771495.1 Bdellovibrio sp.
GCCGCCGCCCGTCGAAAAAGTGGTTCGTGCGCCATCTCAGGTTGCAAAGGCATTATCTAAAAAGAAATTTTTAAAACTGCCAGAAAAAATTCCATTATCTGCGCCAAAGATAAAACGAGTTGATGTGAAGGTGGTCGAATGAGACTTTCACTATCGTTTAAATTGTTAATTGGACTTAGCTTATTGATCGTAGGAATGATCACATCAGTCTCATACTTTAATTCTAAATATATTAAAGAAATGATCTTACAGCGCGAACGAGATTTCAATTTAACAATGGTTGAAAGCCGTAACCGAGAATTAGATTATTATATCGATAAACGTCAGTCTGAAATTAACAACTTTGCCACCGATATATATAAATCTGATTTACAAGTATTTTTAGAAGTACAAAAACAGTTCGACAACACAACAGAGCTTGTATCGGTAGAACTTTATTCTTTTGAGTCTCAGTCAGTGTATAAAGAAATGACCAGTGCCAAATTCGAAAAAAATGCGGACCAGCAAAAAACTTGGTTAGACCAAAAGATAGTATTTTTTGAACGCTTAAAAGTAAATAGCCAGCATTTTTTATTAGCTAATTCATCTGATACATTTAAATCGAAAGCAGATACAGCATTTTTACCGACAATTAGTTTTTTTGTTCCATTTTCGCAAAAGAATGGTTCCCTTGATATAGTTATTGTAGCCCACGTCGATGCCAGACCACTTATGAAAATGGTTAATTCAACAAAAATTGGCGACTTATTTTTAACAAACGACGTCGGTCAAATTATTGCAAGCACAAATGAAAAGCTTCAAAAGTCACCGCTGCAAAAAGTTTATGAAAAACAATTTAAATTTGCAAAAACTTACCCATTATCGCGATTTTCCGGAATTTTTGGAGACGACGAAGACGCCTCTGTAGTTAGCTTTGTGAAGAGTCGTCATGGTTTATTTGTGTTTAATCAGGTCCCCGTTTCAACCTTGCTAGCTCCAGCCGAACTTGTTGTTTTAACTACGTTCAGAATTTCTGGATACTTCCTAGCCGCTTCGATTTTCTTATTATTTTTATTTTCATTAAATATTACCCGATCATTAGAAAAAATAGCTCAAATTACCTTAGAAATCGCGCGTGGGAATTTTAACCATGATCCCACTAAATTTGTAAAACAGTTATTAAAAGATGAAGTTCATACTTTAACAATTGCCGTTGATACAATGTTAAAAGGTCTACGTGAGCGTGATCGCTTCAAAACTTTATTCAATAAATTCCACGGCTCTGCTGTGACTGAAGATTTAATGAGTAACGAAATCGCTCTACGTGGCGAAAAACGAAATGTTTTTGTATTTTTCAGTGATTTGCGTGGTTTTACGAAAATGTCAGAAGATAAAGATCCATCACAAGTTGTAGAAATGCTTAATGAATACTTTTCATATATGGTTCCGGCAATTAATGATTCTGGTGGCGTAGTCGACAAATTTATTGGTGATGCAATCATGGCCGTTTGGGGTGTGCCTAAGTCAGACCCTGACGATGGAAGAAATGCGCTGACCGCATGCTTAAAAATGCGAACAACATTAAACGAATTAAATACCTTAAGAAAACAGCGCGGTGAAGTCGATCTATGGATTGGAATGGGACTACATTTTGGCGAAGCTATTTCAGGAACTATTGGTTCAATGGAGCGTATGGAATACACTGTCATTGGAAACACAATTAACACAGCGTCTAGAATTGAAGCTTCAACAAAGGCATTTGGTACGGATTTGTTAGTTAGCGAAGAAGTGTACGAAAAACTTAAGGAGTTTTTTATTTATGAACTCGCAGGCCAAGTCGAAGTCAAAGGCCGAAGCGAGCCTTTAAAACTTTACAAAGTAAAAGGCCTATTAACTGAAGACAAAAATGAAATTGAAATATCAACACCGTTTTCAAGCTATGCCGCCGAAGGTGCCGACAAAGTAAAAGTTGTTGCATAATTATTCTTTGATGGCTTTAGCAAAATCTTCTTCGGTAGGACGTTTAACAAATTTTAAAATTTCAATTTCGCCATTTCGAACATTGTCAGAAACAAACTGAAATTCAATTTTATATTCGCCGGGTTTTAATCCGACAGGAATCTTCCACGTCGCAAAGTTGACTATTTCTGAACTGAGTCTTTCATAATCCGAGGCAAAAAATGCCTTTTTATACAACTCTACTTTAACATTTGCATCCGGCACTTGATCCCAAGAATAACTTTCATCGGTCCCTTTTTTTATTGCGATTTTTGGCAATGAACTTTGTTGAACTACAAATAATTCTTTGTAATAAACGACATTGGAGGCAATATCATTTCTAGAAATCGATTGCACACCTATTTTGTATTGGCCTTCGGGCATTCGCGCAATATAGGTATTATCCTTAGTTTCAATTTTCTTAATCTTATTTAATTTTTCGCTGGCCGCACCATCGGTATATATTTTTTCAAACCATAATCGATATCTTTCGGCGCCAGTGGCAAAATTCCAGCCCATATTGATTGGAGCAAAACGATCTTTTTTAGTCACAAAATATCGGTAGTCGATGGCATTCAAAACAACTTCATCGGGCGGCGCCACAAGCGAAACCCAGTTGCTCCAGGGTCCGGTTTCGGCTTTGGTTTTCATTCGGGTGCGCATCGAGTATTTCCCAACATCTAATGTCACCGAAAATACAGATTCTTTTTGTTGAAAATTCAAAGCCTTTGGCACGCCCGGCTGACGAATTTCAATTTCGTAGGTATCAATTCCTAGCACGCTCTCAAGTTCGATTTCGACCGCCACACTTTTAGATTTCTTTTTTAAGTCCTGTAAAGATGGTTGAGACCAGGTGAGGTTCGAAAATATTAATACCAAAACAAGAATGCTATTTTTTAACATCTTCGGCATCCTTAGGACGAGATTGCGCCGCCATTCGAATCGCCAATTTTAAAGATTGCTCGGGTTTCATTCCTAAGTCGCTAAGCCCATAGTTAAAAGCTGCAATAAAATTACGGCGCGAGCCCGGCCCATACTCTAATGTGTCTTGAGTTACTTCAAGCGCGACAGAAATTGGTAGCCCTGTTTGACGCCGATCACGCAGGAATTGAAACAAACTCTTAAAGTCATCGTAAACACCGCGCTCGTAAATCGTGTGCAGCTTTAAATATTTAAAAGATAATTGACGACATATATCCATAGACAAAAAGGCCCCGTTGTCTTCCCCTAAACAGAATCCTAAGAAAGCCAAAAAATCTTTTTTAAGCTGACCCTTATTTGTCGAGCGCGTGCTTTCGGCAAAAGTTTTAGCTGTTTCGAATGCGTGGTAAAATGGTAAGTTAAACTTTTTCTCAACAACTAAGCCTTCATACAATGCTAAAAACGCATCGACAGATTCCGTGCTTTCACTGCTGTAGAGAATTGAAAATTTTAAAGCATGGTCAAAATTCACACCAGTATTGACCAAAGTTGATAGCATTTTTTTAAATTTAGTGCTCGCATCTGTGCAGTTTTCTGAAACCTTTAAGGCGACCTTTACAATTTCCATTTCGGGAATAACAAAGTCTTTTTGTTTTCGTAAATAATCAACAGTCGCAATAAATTCTTGGCTAGATTCACAAAACTTTTTTTTGTCTTCGGTGGCTCCGTTGCAGATTAATCCCAGCTGTAAAACCAGAACAAAAAGTACACCGTGCTTTAAAAATGCCATGCTAAAGTTAACGTTGGATTCCATTGAGCATCCGTTCGATTGTATTGGTAATCAAACCAAGTGATCGGAGTATAAATTCTTTTTTTGTACTCTTGTTGTTTGTTGTAATTTGATTCAAAATTCGAAGTAATAAATAACGGTAAAAGTGCTGTTCCCATGCCTAAAGTAGGAAATGCATTATTATTTCCGGTACTTTTTCCAGTAAGCTGCGCACAAGCTATAAAGTTTGCAACAGCAAACACCCACTTCCATTTACTCACTAAGCTGGCTGACTTTTCAAAGGCCTCTTCCGACAAACGTTCTCGTAACAATTCAGTGCGTTTATCTTTATTCCGGAGGCCACGTATTTGATTAACCGTACTTCCGTAGTGATCTGTATAAATATACCAATAAGAAATCGCTAATCCACCTAACCCAACTCCAATCGCAATGTTCGAGTTTGTTTTAGCGTCTGATTTATCTTCCTCTGTAATTTCTGGTCGTAAATTAGCTGCGACAGCTAAACCTGAGGCCGTTGTAAATAGCGAGGCGGCTAAATATGGAAATACGGTTAAAATTCCTTCATCTCTAATTAAGTTAGATTCTAAAACAAGTCGTTCGGAAGCACGCGGTACAACTTGTAGTTCGGGATAATCCAAAGACTTTAGATCTTCAATATTGAAACTTGAATCGTAACCTTTTGCTTCGGTTTCCTTTTCTTTTTTATCTACGATTTGCATCGTTTGACTAAATGCGTTTATTGAGAAAAGTAACGAAAAAGTTAAACACGTTAGGATAATGATTTTATTAAGCATTCCCTATTTTAGAAATTATTTATAGAAGCTGAGTAGACTAGAAGTTTTGAACTAAACCTAGGGACCGGTCAAACAGTACTCAAGACTAGGGCAATCATATGAAATAGAATTTCAAAAAGACTCGACTCTATGTTATTTAGTATTAAAGGATACCCTCAAATGAATTCACCTGAAATCGTTATCCAAGGTAAGAAAAAGGATCTTGGTGGATTTTTTGTTTCCCGGCTATTACCTACCGTTCAAAAACGGTCTGTCGGACCATTTATTTTTTTAGATCATATGGGCCCGCTCTTAGTTTCACAAAAACACAAATTGGATGTTCGCCCTCACCCACATATCGGTTTATCGACGGTTACCTATTTATTTTCTGGCGCAGGACTACACCGAGATAGCATTGGCTCTGAACAAATAATTGTTCCAGGTGATATCAACTGGATGACGGCAGGCCATGGCATTGTTCACTCTGAACGAACGCCACAAAGCATTTTAGAAAGCCCCGAAGAAACTTACTTACATGGAATTCAATTTTGGGTAGGCCTTCCTAAAGATCAAGAAGAAACGAATCCTTCTTTTATTCACTATCCCAGTAAAGATTTGCCAGAGTTTACAGTACAAGGAAATTTGCAATGTAAGTTATTAATGGGTGAATTTTTAAATTACACGTCGCCGGTGAAGGCCTCTTCGCGAATATTTTTCGTCGATTTTCAAGCATTAGCCGACGCCACAGAATCGCTTCGATTTGCAGAAAAAGAAATGGCAATCATGTGCATTGAAGGCGAGCTTAAAGTAAACGAACAAGTGGTCGCACCTGATTCGATGATTGTTTTGGATACTAAAAGTGTTAGTGCCTTAACTTTTACAAAAGGTACTCGTTTTATTGCTCTTGGCGGTGAACCCTTTCCCGAGCCTCGTTACATGTGGTGGAATTTTGTTTCATCACGCAAAGAACGAATTCGTCAAGCGGCCGAAGACTGGAAAAACCAGTCGATGGGAAAAGTTCCCACTGAAACTGAATTTATTCCGTTACCGAACGATCCACTTCCGTAATATTCGGACTAATAATAATAATTTAAACCCGCTCCATAGTTATCATTAATAATCATGGCGCTGATCGCGACTTTTTGCCAGAACGACAATCGATATTGAACTTCGTAGTTTTGATCAAAGTCTAAACCCAACGGATATTCTCGTCCAAATGTAGCCAGAAACGCTTGGCTATTTGTAAAGCGGTGATGAACTCCAATTTCAAAACCCGGTGCAAAATAAGTCTTTTTGTTTTTTAAAATGTGATTGCCATGACGACCATTGATCGAGGCCATCAGCCAACCAGTGGTTTGTTCGGAACCTAAATTGAATGCCTGGCCCACTTTAAAATGTAGTCCCGTCATATAGCAGGCGTATTCATCGGCTGCGCAATACTTTGGTTTATTTTGCAGTCCCAGTTCAATTCCCCACGATAAATCTCTTTCAAAAAAATTGTGAGGATTCAAATTAAATAATTTAAATAATGTGATGTCATTTAACTTCAGGTCATTTGGCTTTAATTCGAAATTAAAATTTAAAATTTCAAGTTGCGAATTTCTGGGAAGTCCATTGACCGAATCTAAAA
Source organism: Bdellovibrio sp. (assembly GCA_043771495.1). Taxonomy (GTDB): domain Bacteria; phylum Bdellovibrionota; class Bdellovibrionia; order Bdellovibrionales; family Bdellovibrionaceae; genus Pseudobdellovibrio. The sequence continues at coordinate 6,092 of JAYVHE010000066.1, forward strand.
AATCATGAAGCGCAAAGCGATAGCTAAGAAAACCCGTTTTGACATTGTTTTTTTCAAAGTAAGTCAGACTGCCGCGCGATGAACCATGTGATTGACTCGGGTCTTCGCCCTCTTCTTTAGAAATTTTTATTTCAGGCGAAATATAATCAACTTGTGCTCTTTGCATTAAAAGAGCCTCTTTAATTTTAGCTGTTTCTTTTTCTTCTGCGGTTTCGGTTTTGACAATCGGGTATTTTAAATCAACTAAATCTATTGCTGCATCCAAGGTCAGCGCATGTTCCTGCGGCAGTTTGATGGCTTTAAAAACTTCAGTGTCTTTGTCGATGGAAAACTGCTGGAGCAAGTTTTTTGATTCACTAGTTAGCAGTTCGGACCTTTTTAAAAAGACATGGCGTAAACTTGGTCGATAAGTAATGTTTTTAACAAGCCCGGGTTCGTAGAAAAGAGCCTTCATTGAATCCGATGGAATTACATAATAAAAGGGAACGTGCTCGCTCAGATTTAGTCGAGGTGCGGCGGCTTCCAGGGCTGTTAACATGTGATAAGCACAATTTTGTGTGAAAAAGTAATAGCGGTAATAATGATCGCCAACCTCCCACATATGAGCAATAAACATTTCCAATTCATCAGGTGTTAAGTTTAGATCATAAGACCAAAGATCTCGAGATTCATAATCGTTGTATTCACGGACTTTGTAGTAATAAGGCAAATTTGTCCACTTACCGGTAAAACCACCAAACAGTCCCAGCAGAGCATACAAAGCCCCGTTACTGGTGGTCACATTCGCCGCGTAACCGATTCCAAAATCCAAAAGCTCTTGTTTTTGGTAAATATTGGTCTTTTTCCTATTTACTCGAAACAGAGTATGTCCAAAGGCAGAGCCGGGACTCTCGGAATAGTACGAAGAAAACACAAAGCTAATAGATTCCGGATTCAAGGCTTCATTGAAAATTGTTAAAAAGATACAATTGGGTTGAGGCAATTTATTCCAAACTTCGCTGGCAAGATTTCTTTGTAAAAATTTAAGCCGAGCCGGAAAGCGGCAAATCGGATGTATGCTCTGATCGACAACTGTTGCAGATAGTTTTTTCAATTTTTCAGTTGGAGCCGGCAAAATTTTATCAAATTGCTTGGGATCCATATAAAATGAAACAAACGTCGCTTCAAGTTCGTTAAAGTTTTCGAATTTTTCAATTCCGTCCAAAAGCCTTTTATTTAAAAAATTTTCATCAGGAATTTGAATAGTTTTGACCCCCATCCAATTGCGTTCTCGATGAATCAATTTTTGCCACTGTTTGGTTTCTTGCAAATTAATCTTTTTAAAATGTTCTAACGATGAATTGATTTCAAGATCACTAATGGACAACTGAACTTCATTGGCTGAAGCGATGACTGAGCTAAAAAGTGAGAATAAAAGTAAAAAAAAAGTCCCAGAAATTTTCACTTCTGGGACTGTATGCGAGATTTATTGAATCTGCAAGAACGAAAACTCTCTAGATTAACCTAGATTGTTACACTGCTGAGCGATTGCTGGCTGAGTTAAAATCACTGAAATAATACTGTCAGTGATTTCATTAGCTTTAGCTTCGCCATTGAAAATATTTGAATAGTTTGCTTTTAAAGCTGGGCCGATGTTTGAAGAACAGCCCATGTATGTACTCAAAGCAGAAATCGTCTCACCTTGTCCGCGAGCAATGTCGCCTTGAACTTGAGAACGATTAACTAAAATAAATTGATCAATACGGCTTGCAACTTCTGCAGTAGCGCTATCAACACAGTTTAAAGTACCAGATGTGATACCGAATAATTGGTTTCCGAATGAGTAGTTTGTTGTAGAAGCAAAAATTTGCGCTCCACGTTTACCCATCAATACAGAACCTAATCCGCATCCCGCCATACCGTATGCACGAGTAAATCCAGACTTTGCTGGAGCTGCTTTTTTTGCTTGAGCGATTACTGTTAAAGAAGAAAGAGTCATTAATGCAATAATTAATAATTTCATGTGCGTGCTCCCTATCCTACTGATCCACAAGTCGAACGAACAACCGAGTTGTTTTTAATTGCGTTCAAGACTGAAGATGCGGAGTTAGAATTAAAAATTTGTTGGTAGTTATTTTTGATTTCAGATTTAACTGCAGATGATTGCGCGCAACCCAATAAAGTCATCAGACCTTCGATTGTTTCGCCTTGTCCACGAGCTGCATCTTCTTTTAAAGAAACCATGTTGGTTTCGATATAATCCAAAGAAGCCGAAGAACCTTGTTCCTCATAGCATCCAGACGTACCCGAAGTGATCGACGAAGACTGCACACTGTACCAGTTTAACAGTCCAGACACGATTTGAATTTTTCCTGGCTGATCAGCGAAAATTAACGAACCGAGACCGCATCCTGCCATACCGAATTGAGCTGCATAAGATTGTGACAACATTAACAAAGTTGCAACAAATCCAACTATCTTTAACACAAAACCTCCATTGTGATTGTTTGAAATACAATTAGATAAGCAAACGTATCCAACTGTCCAGAACTATTTTTGCAAGTCAGGGGGGCGTAAGAACATCACCGAACACTTTGTGCGGTCTATAGAATGATTTGATTATTTTAAAAGAACCATTATCCTAGTCAGACCCATGGAGGTTTTATGAAACTAATTGTGAACATACTCATTACATTAATGACTGCAACGACATTCGCGCAAAAAGGTGCGACGGCGCCAGCAGCTGTAACCGCAGATGATTTTACATGTGGAAAAATGCAAGGAATCACTCTTGCAGAATTCAAAGCTAAGCTTGTAGATAGCTGTGATTTGAACAAACCGTTTTCATCATCGCTTTCAACTTTATTGAACGAAGTAAATTATTTTTACTGCTGTCAAAAAAAGAAATAGATGATTGATGGAATTTTGGTCACCAAGACCAATGATCGCAGATCCATTCAACTTACGGCTTCGCAGAATAATTTAAATGTCTGCGACGCCGAAAGCAAACAGACCATTTATTCTTTGAATGTCCACAACTTAAAACTAGACCTCGGTGGAAATAATCAGAACTTAATTTTCGTCAATTCTACGGAATTAAATGGTGAAGTCGTCTACTTTGAGGCCGATCGCCAAAATATTAATCGGCTGAAAGAACTTCCAAACCTTGTGGATAAGGTCAAACACCTTAACCAACAAAAAAACACATCAATTAGATATTCGCTTTATGGATTGATCGGACTTTTCCTTTTTTTAAGTGTTCTTTATTATTTTCGAAGTCCTATTTCGACTCAATTGAGCCAATTAATTCCATTTTCGTTAGAAAAAAAATTGGCGGACAAAGCCTTCACCAGTAAAAAGACCGCCGAACAGCAAAAGGTCATTGATCAACTGGCTGCATTGGCTGGAAATTTAAAATTTGAAAAATCAGATTGGCCTCACGACTTCAGCTATCATATTTCGTCGGAAGTTATACCCAACGCTTACGCGACCATTGGAGGCCACGTTTATGTGAACAAGGGTTTAATCACCAGTTTAGATCGCACTGAAGATTTACTTGGCGTTATGGCGCACGAGATGATTCACGTCAAACAACGACACGTCGTTAAATCGGTCGTCCAAGCTTTAGGTGTTTATACGGTACTGTCACTATTGATCGGAGACGTCACCGGTATCGCTGCAGTTTTGGTCGATCAAGGTGGTCCACTTTTAAATCTAAGTTACTCGCGCGAACTCGAAGACGAGGCTGACACTCTTGGAATGCAGCTCCTGGTCCAAAATAAGATCGATCCCTCGGGTCTTGCGGAATCTTTACAGGTTATTAATAACTACCACAAAAGGTTAATCTCAGAATCGCCAGCTGGTGAAGTATTAGAGAAACTGCAAAAAATTGAAATACTGAACTCTCATCCAGAAATAGAAAAAAGGATTGAAAATTTGCGCAAGCGGTCTGATCTTTATAAACAATCCCAAACAATTAAGCCGCTTGATTTTAATTATGAAGCTTTTAAAACCGCGGTAAAGGAGAACTTCTAACGTGAATCCCAGCATGCCCCAAACGACGATGGCTCCGGTAACCATGAACAAAATAGCGACCGAATTAATTGGTTCGAATTCATTTCGAATGCTTAAAGTTAATTTAGCTCCACGCCAAACGATCACGGTTGAACCGGGTTTAATGGCGAGTCAAAATACGCAAATCAACTGCGTTACAGAAATGAATGGCAACATTTTATCGGCATTAGGTTCAAAAATTTTTGGTGGTGAAAGTTTTTTCATAAACCACTACACCAACAAGGGGTCTAAAACAGCAGACCTGTATGTTACTCAAACGACTCCAGGTGATATGTTTGAAAAACAAATGAACGGCGAAACACTATTTATTGAGGCCGGCGCTTTCATCGCCAGAACCAGCGGAATCAAATGTCAGACCGTCTGGGCAGGATTTACCAGTCTTTTTGCTGGTGAAGGATTATTTCGTTTAAAATACTCGGGCCACGGAACGCTTTGGTTTGGCAGTTACGGTGCCGTTTTCGAAAAAGAAATTAACGGCGATTTGATCGTTGATTCAGGACATCTAGTCGCTTACCCACCACACATGAAGTTAAAACTCAAATTAGCTGGCGGTTTATTTTCTAGTATTTTCTCTAAAGAAGGTTTCGTCCTAAAAATTTCTGGGCAAGGGAAAATTATTCTACAAACTCGCAGTGTTAAAGGCCTAGCGGACTGGTTAAACGCCCGCTTTTGGGGATAGGAAATAAAATGGAAATAACAACAAAGTACAATCCTGCAGGAACCGTCGCTATTTGTCAGATGAAAGCCGGCGAAGTTTTAACCGCCGAAGGTGGCGCGTTCATGGCGTTACAAGGTGATGTTAGTTTTGAAACAACAACGCGCCAAAGAAACAGCGGCGGAATGTTAAGTGGTTTAAAACGATTAATTTCTGGCGAATCATTTTTTATTAATAAATTCACTGCGCGCAGCGATGCACAAATTTATTTAGGTACCGCTTTACCTGGGGATATTTTTGTAAAAGAATTGCGCGGCGAAAAACTAGTTATTCAAGGTGGCAGCTACGTTGCCTGCGAAAGCGGAGTAGAGATTGACCTTGAATGGCAGGGTTTAAAATCAGTTTTTTCGGGCGAGAGTTTATTTTGGGTAAAAGCCAAAGGCACCGGAAAAGTTGTTGTAAACACATTTGGTTTTTTATATCCAGTGCAAGTCGACGGCGAATATTTAGTGGATACTGGTCACATTGTTGCTTTTGAAGAAACTTTAAATTTTACAATTTCTAAAGCCAGCCAGTCCTGGATTGGTGCCTTTTTAAGTGGTGAAGGTTTCATTTGTCGTTTTAAAGGTAAAGGCACAGTTTGGTGTCAGAGCCACAGCCCACGAAGTTTCGGAATGGAATTACGATCAATGTTACGGCCAAAGCAGTAGGGAATTTAGAATATGGAATCAGCTTATACACATAAAGTTTCACATCAACATGAATTTTCAATGCTAACAGTTCAAGTTCCTGCCAATCAAAAATTAATGGTAGAGGCTGGCGCTATGGCTACGATGTCTTCAACGATGTCGATGAAAGCCTTATTCCGCGGTGGATTTCGCCGATTTTTTTCTGGCGAGAGTTTATTTATTTCGGAATTTACAGCAGATCAAGTTGCTGGTGAAATTGCCATTGCTCCAGGAGTTACTGGCGACGTTGGTCATAAAAAATTAAATGGCGAAAAATTTTACTTGGCCTCTTCAAGTTATGTTGCTCACACCCCTGGCGTTAGTTATTCAACAAAATTTCAAAAATTAAGTCAGGGATTACTCAGTGGCGCGGGTTGGTTTTTAGTCGAAATGACAGGGACTGGTGATGTTTGGTTTAATTCTTACGGGGCCCTCCAAGAAATGGACGTCACAGAAAATTTGATTTTAGATAACGGTCATATTGTGGCCTTTACTGAAGATGTTCAGTACGACATTATTAAAATGGGCGGATACAAATCTCTATTTTTTAGTGGCGAAGGTTTTGTTTGTAAATTTCGCGGATCCGGAAAAGTTTATTTTCAAACAAAAAAGCCAGCTGCATTAATTAGCTGGGCCGATCGTTTCAGACCCATCAAACCAAAAGGTGGCAACTAGGAACTCATGCAAACATATGCAAGCTAAAATTAGTCCACTTCAAGAACATCTCATTGTTCTGGAAGAGGAATGCAAAAAAGGCGACCTGACCTTAGCTAAGTTATTTCAAGTTTTCGGTAACGACAGTCACTACGTTATCATCCTTTTTTTGATTCTTCCTTTTATGCAACCCATTCCCCTATTTGGCTTATCAACTCCATTTGGATTTTTAATTGGCGCCGTGGCGTGGTTAGCTTATGTGAGAAAACCGCCATTTGTTCCAAAGCGCTGGAAGCAAAAAATTATGCCCGCTGCTGTGGTCTTAAAAATTGCACATGGTTTTACAACACTATTTGATAAAATTAGTTTTTTGATTCACCCTCGCTGGGGAGTTTTGCTAGCAGGACCCTTTAGAGCTCTGAATACATTTTTGATCATACTTAATTGTATATTGCTGGCTTTGCCGCTGCCGCTGCCGTTTACAAATACCGGCCCAGCTTTTGCTATTTTTTCGATGGCGCTAGCAACTCTTGAAGATGATGGACTTTTTGTTCTATTGTCCTACTTGTTCACTATTTTGACTTTGATCTACTTTGGTTTGATTGCTCGTGGTGTGGAATCGGGTTTGAGCATTTTGTTTTAAATATTCAACAGTTTTAAATAAACCATCATCTAAAGAAACACTTGTTTTAAATTGAATACTTTTTTTTGCAAACGTTAAACATGGTTTGCGTTTTTCGACCTCGTCCAGACGCGCGTCTTTAAAAATAATTTTGCTTTTCGAACGGCTCATTTTAATGATTTTTTTTGCCAATTCTACAATTGGGGTTTCTTCGTCATTTCCTAAATTCATCGGCTCTTGAATTTTTGAATCTGCGTAAGCCATGATACCTTTGACCAAGTCATCGACGTAACAAAAACTACGTGTCCGTTGGTCACCACCATAAACTTCGATGTCTTGATTGCGTAACGCCCAATTGATAATGGCACTGACAACCCGTGTATCTTGGGGGTTCATGCGTGGGCCGTAAGTATTAAATATTCGAACAACCCCGTGCTCGGTTCCGTAGACGCGATTCGTATGACTAATATACGATTCCGAAAAACGTTTAGATTCATTGTAACAGCTGCGAAACCCCATGCTATTTACATGACCGTATTCTTTTTCGCTAACTTCAGCGACTGGAATATTTCCATAAATCTCGCTGGATGATGCAAAAATAACTCGGGCTTTAAATCGTCGTGCAAATTCCAAAGCGTTAGTCGTTCCAACCGAGTTGGCTTTCATGATTTCTGGAAAATGGGACTGAAACTTCGTAGGCTCAGCAATACTTGCAAAATGAAAAATATATTTGATACGATTTAGGTTGCGCACCTTCATCATTTGTTCAACCACGTACCAGTCATCTTCGACAGAATGTCTAATAAACTGAAAATTTGGATTTGCTTGCAAATCATGAACATTTTTAGCAGTACCTGTCAGCAAATTATCAATGCCAATAACTGTAAAATTATTTTTTAAGTACTGAGCTGCTATATGATAACCTAAAAAACCTGCAGCGCCAGTAACGACAACAACTTCAGACATTTGACCACCCACGATTAGACACAAAAAAAGAGGACAAATTAAGTATTGAATAATATAACTAAGGAAACAAATATATTTACGAAATTTATATGAAAAAACTTAATATTTTAATCACAGGTGGAGCAGGCTTTATAGGATCTCATCTAGCAAATCGCCTGCATACAATGGGACATCATGTCAGTGTGATTGATAATCTGGCGACGGGTTTTAAAGAATCCCTATTTCTTGGTATTCAGTTTTTTCAGGTCGATCTTTGTAACTTTCCAGATTCCGATCACGCCTTTCAGCAGTTGAAAAAAATCGACGTTGTTTTTCACTTTGCAAGTTTGATCAACGTTAAAGAGTCCTGCGAACAGCCCGAACAGTATTTTCAAAATAATCTGAATTCCCTTAAAACGATCCTGGAACTTTGTAAAAAATATGAGTGTAATAATTTTGTTTTGGCGTCCTCGGGCTCAGTCTACGGCCAACAAAAAGACCTTCTTCCCTTTCAAGAAGGTGTCGCTTTGAACCCAGTTAGTCCCTACTCAGAATCCAAAGTTCGCAGTGAAGAATTTTTAAAGTTGTATAAAGGTCACAGAAATTTCAAATCGGTTATCTTGCGTTTTTCAAACGTTGCGGGTTCGGCACTAAACTTATCTAACGGTCAAAGAACAGCTCGCCCTTATCACGTTTTCCATCAAGCCAGCATAAATCAGGTAAAAGCCGCCGGCCAACACGTTGTCTTTGGCTGCGATTACCCCACCGTCGACGGCACGGCTATCCGTGACTTTATACATATAGAAGACTTGGTGAGTCTTAATATTCGTGTGATGAACCATTTACTTGTCGTTTCTTCATCACAAATACGTACCTTTAATGCTGGTGCTGATTTACCAATGTCGGTATTAGAGGTCTTTAATACAATGAATGGTCTTTTCCATAGTCAATATAAGCAAAAAGAAATTCTATTTTCAGCACGACGAATTGGCGATCCTGCTTACTTAGTCTCCGATTCGAGGCTTATAAAAAACACTTATACGTGGATGCCGCAGTGGACGACTAAAAACTTTATAGCTGCATCTAGTGTTCGTTGGTTAGAAAAACTGCGCAGTACTAGTTTGGAACCATCCTTATAATAAATTCGAAGAAAAATTAATTATCAAAAAACTATAGTCAGGTCTATATTTTGGGTCTAATACAGATTTAACTTTTGAATCTGATTAAGTTTATTATTTACAATAAAGAGGTCGTTATGTTCACAAATTTTTATAAAACAATTTTTACATCTTTAGTCATTTCTGCATTTGTCCTTTCATGTACTAAAAATCAGTCTGGTCATAATCAAACGCCAACGACTGAACAGTCACCATTCTATACCAGTGGCGGAGTTGAACAACAGGTTCGATTCAAAGCTGCCGTTCGCACAACTGAATTTGCAATGGCCGATATGGCCACGCTTTCAGACTATCAAAAAAGTTCATTCGAAAAATACACAGTTAAAGAAGTTGTCCAGTTTTTATTTGGTCCATTAACTCACCGTGAATTAGGTGGCATGCGAACAGACTCTAAAATTACTGTCGATTGGTCATCGGCTCGTGCCGCTGGAGCCAACGGCGAAATGGTTGAATTAGATTATACTTACGACGGCGCATGGATTATTGCTAATCGCGCGCTCAATGAAAAAACTATTTTCTCTTTACCGGTTCCTTACAGTACAGAACTTCTTTATACAGACGCCTGGTTAGAATGTACGGACTCTGATCCAGAACACCAAACAGAAGATTTCTACTGGTATTTCTGGGATCCAACTCGTTCTGGTTGCGATCATGAATTAGGTAGCGAATACCAAATGATCACGATCAAATTAGGTGATCGTACTGTTAATCAAAAATTAACATTCCCAAATTATTCTGAAATTTTGAAAAGTAACAACACAGAAAATAACTTACAAATGACGTTTGCATTTGGTTACGTTTCTGATGTTGAAGATGCAAATCCAGACAAAGACACAGACTACGGAATGAGTGAGTATCGTAAATTTATCCGTTACATGGATAAACAAGCTAAAAAATTAAAACTAACAAAGACTGCGATTACTCAAGCCGAATACTTAGATGCATCTTACCCTGAAAAAACGATCGGATACCGTTACCAAGGTTTAAAAAATGGCGTTAAAGTTGATGTTAAGATTGTTACATCTGCAAACATTGACCAAATGGAATTATTCGCAAAGAGTTACGCTCACGATCACGACGGATTTTTTGCTTGGTTCGGTCACTCACGCGTAGGTTCTGGTTTTGATGCTCGTAATTTTAAATCAATGGTCGATAGCAACTCAGAATTTTACTCAATAACGTCGCAGTATCAATTAGTTTACTGGGCTGGTTGCAATAGTTATTCTTACTACACATTGCCGTTCTTTGATCACAAAGCAAAAATCAATGCTAACGATCCAAAAGGAACTTTAGGATTAGATATTTTATCAAACGGTTTGCCATCATTGTTTTCATTCAACGCTTACAACGCAATTGCCACATACAACGCATTAATTAACTGGGAAACACCAACCAGCTACCAAGCGATCGTTCAAGATCTAGAAAACTACGGTCGCAACTCAGGCGTTACAGTACTTGTTAACGTTATCGGCGACGAAGACAACCAATAGTCCATTGACGTAGCATTCTTAAAGGCACTAAAATTTTTTAGTGCCTTCTTTTTTTAGCTCAATCCTTTTAAATGTCCGAAATCTCTTTAATAAAGAAAAAACTTGGTTTTGGTTGTTTGGGGTTTCGGTATTTATAACTAGTCAGATTCGGTATTTAACTCATTCAGAATTTTGGTCCATTTTTTATTCTAAATTTCTTTTTCAACCTGGCGAATTTCAAACCTCTTTGTACTCAAAATTAATTTTTCAATGTTCTTTATTTTGGATTCACTGGCTTCCCTTGGGAAACTTGGCTCATTTAGTTGTCGCACGATTGGTTTTTGGCTTAGTAGCCGCAGGCATTCTTTATTTCACATACAAAATACTTTTGTTGCGCGTTCCCTGGAAGATGGCCATGTTGATCGTTACGTTTTTGTATGTGAACCCCATCGTTTTTTGGGAACTTCCACAAGCCAAGGCCGACGTACTTTGCTTGTTGTTATTGTTAATTTCTTTGTACTCAGGCCTTATTCGTAAACGAAACCTTTCGCTTTTGTTTTTTAGTTTGGCTCTCCTAACTACACCTAAATCGATTTTATTTATTCCGATTTGTGCGGGTCTTCTTTTTATTGCTGATGCAAAAATCTTTACTTGGACTAACAACACAACTTTGTGGATAATTCGCCTCGGTGTTTGTTTTGCGGCTTTACTACATTTTAAGCCTGCACTTTTGACGACTTACCGCATGGCCTGGAGTTTATTTAAATATTTTATAAACGAAGGACTCACAAAAGGATTCTATAATTACGGCAATACTTATTTTATAGAATTATTTCTGACCTATATGCTTCCCGGATTAGTCCTCATTTTTGTTGGCTACAAATATGGGTTAAGGAAAAATTTAGTTTCGCAAAAACAAAAGAAGCTTTTCTGGTTTACTATTCTATGGAGCTTTTTCGCACTAACTATTTATCCCCTTAAGCATCCTTATTTTTTAATAAATTTTGTTTTCTTATTGCCGTTAGTTTTTATTTTCAGTACCGAGAAAGATTTTGTTGTACAGTTTCAAAATTTGCACTTGGTTATGCGCAAAAAAAAATATTTGGTAGCCATCTTTATCTTAGCTTTGTTGGGAACTTTTCATAGTTTTTTATATAACTGGGGTGCAAATCAAATCAGAACTGTTGTAAAACTTGATCGCTGGTTGGGGGCAAACAATCAAATTCGAATTGCCGATGGAACTGGGGTTTTACCACGAGCCAATAATCTTCCACAATTTTTGGAATTTTTTGAATCCGAAGCTAATAAACATTTTTTACGTTCGGTGTTGACGGACCATCCGGACTTAATTTTTGTTACCGCCAAAGTATTTTCTCACTTTGGTCAGGTTAGTAATTTATTCGAAGTTGAATACGTCTACGTATCACGCTTTATACTTGCTAGAAAAATAGAAATGTCGGCCAAGGATTTAGAATCGGGCGAAAAAATTCTTTCAGGCGTTAAACAACAGTTTAAATTCGAACCAAAGGTCATTTCATTTCGCGCGCATGCACGACTGGCTAAAAATCGTCCTCTAAAGGCCACGTGCCAGGATACCAGTATTTCAAAAATGGAATGGACTCCGAGTGAATTAATTTCGTGCAAAACATTGACGTATAAATTTTTAGATTGGGATGCGAAAAACAATAAACCTGAGGTTTACCCTGTTCCGTTCGAATCCGAAACAGATCCTTTATTGGCTTATCTACCAGAACAAACAAATTTTAAAGACTTTAATTTGTTAGTAAATTTAATTACGGATTTTGAACAACTAATGCGTATGGGTTATGGGAAAAATAAGTAAACGCATTTGGCCGAGCCGTACACGTTATAGGTAAATTACCATCGCTACCAGGGTTCCAAACAATGTTCGACATCAGATTCGCATCTGCGCAGGCATTTCCCGCTAACGGCGTTCGAAGCTGTCTGCAAGTTATCGTCATGGTCTCGGCATCAAAATCACTTAAAAAATAACCCGGACTGCATTTTCCATTGGTTTGATTGGCTCCTAGCCAACCTGTACAAACTGGCGTTCCGTTCATTTGAAAGCCGCGAAAAAACGGACGTGTTGGATTTTGGGCTGCACATCGAAAAGGAGCTCCCGTTAAAATATGCCTAGGGACATCAATCGTTATGTTAACCGGCGCTACGGAGATTTTTTTCCCGGCAACTTCTTGAGTAAGTGGCCCCGTTCCATAAGTTATTCGAGTCGATATTCGATAAATCGTAAGACCGGCTAATGGATAAAGGCCGTCAGTAACATCTTGGGCCGTCGATAAGTAAACCACCCATGTATATTTAGCGCCCCCAAGATTGTATCTGATTCCACAGGGCGCCGGAGAACAACTTGGCAAATTACTTTCAAATTCCGTCAAATAAGAGTCGGCAATATCGGGATCGGCTCCTGGAGAAATCGCCGCATTCGTAGGTAATGCGTCCGATGCTGGACCGCTCGGCGCACATCCGACGGCGCCTAGAGAGCTATCACACCAATAAACACTGCTCATGTAAGCCATATTACGAAATGCTGATTCCGCCACTAACATCTCAGAACGAATTCTTGGAATAATTAAAGTGTTATCGGTTAGTCGCATCTGACTTAAAATAAAACCCGCCGAAATTCCGACAACAACGGTAATCATCAAAGCCTGAAGTAATGCTACGCCATTTTCATTTTTTAAATTTTTCATTAAAATGCCAC
>JAYVHE010000067.1:0-10340 GCA_043771495.1 Bdellovibrio sp.
GTGAAATAATTTAGGAATCCAGTAAGTAGAAGTTGTTTTAAACTGAGTGGCCTCGATATCAGCAGAAAGTGACACGCTTAAAAAATTATTCGAAGTCTCTTTAAAATAATTTAACCAACCTAAATTGAAATAAACGGGCACCGCAGAAAACTCCGTCGATACTCTTGAATTTAGTTGCGTGTAGAAGTCACTGATTTTATTTTCATTCACCAAATTGGCATTGGAAGTGAAGTTAAGTCCCACCGACTGTTTGGCTTCGGTTTTGGCTAGGGCTTGTTCACTTAAACTGAAAAAAAAGATAAATCCTAGAAACGGACTACTTATCTTTTTTATCATTTTTACCGGCGTTATTGCCACCACCACGACCGTCGTGCTTTTCCTTGCGATCTTCACGACTCTGTTGTTTGTCTTCACGGGCATTACCATTCATCTTGCGGCGTTCTTCTTTTGTCTCACGTCGCATTTGCGAAACCGATTGACCAATTGTCTTTGGATGCAACCCAAGTTCTTTAGCGATTTTGCCCCAACCCATTTTGTCGTCAATTCGCATTTTCAATACGTCATCGATTGATTTATTTGATTTTTGAGCTAACTCAGCCACCATAGCCATTTGAGTTTTACTGATGGAACTGGTTTGAAGTTTGGTAACTTGCTCGTCAGTTTAGTTGTATTTTGTTTTAAGCTGATTGGCCCAGTAGTTGTTTGCGACTTCGGATTTGCTTAAGCTTTCAAGTTGTTTATCTGTTTGCTCGTCGTTTTCAACGGCATGTGAAAGTTGGAACATCAATAGGGCTACAAAAATAAAAGCTAAATTTTTCATTTTAAATCTCCTGGTCGCTTAGTTTAGGCCGGATGTACTACGTCCAACAATCAATTTTTTTTTAATAATTGGGCTAGGTCTTAGGTCCTGCAACGACTTCAACGTCCATAATTGCAATCTTATTAAAGTAAAGCCGTTGTTCGCGGATCGGCCACCAACTGTACAGCAAATCTTCAATCGGCCGCCACATGGCCACCCAGCCAATAATGACAAAACCTTCGCTAACTATCTTTGCAACAACAGGCGCCGATTGAATTGTACTCATAAACTGTGCGACGCTGAGGCAAGCCATTAGCGTTAGTGATCCGATAATGAAAAAATTGCGGGCCGTACGATAACGTCTATGAAGTTTTGACTGCGCCAGTTTTGATTCGTACTTAAAATAAGTTTGGATGGCTTCGCTAATAATTACGCTATTTTCGGGTTTAAGATCGTTTTCGTCGGCCGTCATAATTCTAATTTTCATTTTTGTGCCGATAGAGAATTCCTCAACGGCGCTCACTAAGTAAGTTACAAATTGCGGATCAAGATCACGCTCACGAAATGGGGCGGGATCTCGTTCGTTAAAAAGTTGGCGCGATTTTTTTACGCCGACTTCGACAATGATGGTGCCCTTTTCATGTTTGTAGCGATTCGTTTTTTGGTCGTTCATAATTTGATTTATTTTTAGTTTTAATCCGTAAATTTAAAATGTTGCAATAAGAGCGCCTTCGTTAGACGGGACATTATTCCTCATCATCTTAATATCTTCTTGGTCAGAAATTTGCAATTGATGTTCGTTTGTATGTCGTCTCTATTTATTAAAAATTTGCATAAAAAATTAGAGAATCAGCTATCTTCCGACTTATTTGCTTCTAATAAAGACGAATTAAGACGATTGATTAAGATGTCGCCTGAGTCACCGCACTATCAGAGCCTAAAAAATTACCTCGAATGGGTTAGTGAACTTCCATGGAAAAAAAAATCAAAGGATACTTTAGATGCTGAACACGTATTTAATAAACTCGGACGTGTGCATTTAGGACGGCTCAAATTAAAGTCACGATTTGTTGAGTACATGGTCGTAGGGACTCTAAAGAACTCATTAAAGGGCCTTGTCTTTTGTTTTGTTGGTCCTCCTGGCGTTGGCAAGGCCAATTTGGCACGAGCCGTGGCCTACGCTTTAGGACGAAAATTTATTGAGTTTAATTTAAGTGAACTTGAAACCGAAGTAGCGCTCAAGGGAAAAAGGCGAATCGGACAGTCACCAACTCCCGGAAAAATTATTGAATCCATTAAAAAAATTGGATCAAGAAATCCAGTTATCCTTATTAAAGGTCTGGATCGCCCGGGAACCCGGTGGTTCGCAGACCCGACCAATGTTTTGTTGGATTTATTCAATCCTGAAAAAAATACCGAGTTCAAAGATAATTATCTGGGAATGCCTTTTGATCTTTCTGACGTTTTATTTATTGTAACTACGCAAACCATCGAATACGTGCCACGGATACTTCAAGAGCGGTTAGAAATTTTTCAACTCAATGCCTATACGCCTAACGAAAAAATTCGAATTGCGAGGAAGCATCTGCTGACTCAGGTGGAAAAAAAGCAAGGGCTCGAACCTCATCAAATCCTTCTAGAAACCACGATTCTCCGCCACTTAATTAAGGCCTATACTCATGAAGCCGGAGTTTATTATTTGGAACATTTGCTCAATCGAATTTTTCGTCATGCAGCTTTTTTGAGTGTAAGGCAAAGTCAGAAAAAGTTAAAAGTTTTCATCGATCAGAAAATGGTGACTGAGATTTTGGGTCCGCAAATCTATTATCCTGAAAGCCGACAACGTAAAGTTCGCCCAGGAATTGTAACAGGATTAGTTTGGACGTCCGTTGGCGGCGAAATTATTTTTATTGAAGTCAGTGTAATGCCTGGAAAGGGACGCGTGATCTTGACTGGTCAAATGGGTGACGTCATGAGGGAATCAGCGGAAATCGCAATCAGCTTTGCGCGCTCTGAAGCCAAGCGTTTTGGCCTAGAGATCGAATTGAGTGATAAGGATGTGCATGTGCATATTCCGTACGGTGGCATTCAAAAAGATGGCCCATCCGCAGGGGTCACGATTCTAACAGCTCTTTACTCTTGGTTTTCAAATAAAACCGTTCCATCGACTTTGACGATGACCGGAGAGATTTCTTTAAGAGGAGCTGTGCTGCGCGTAGGTGCTGTTAAAGAAAAAATTATTGCAGCTCACCGCGCGGGCTTGAAAACTGTTATTTTGCCAAAGCAGAACGAGGCCGACCTCATCGAAGTGACGGATGAGATTCGGTCGCAGATGGCCTTTAAATTTGTGGATTCTGTCGACGAGGTGTTGAATTTTGCGCTGGGATTAAAAAGTAAAAAGTGAGCACGAACTGAGTCAAAGAATCGAAACTCTGACGTCAAAATTGCACGCAAAAATTCTGAATAGCAAATCTTAAAGGAGCGAAATTGAATCAATGGCAACCTTACCTTATCGCCGGCGCGATCGGATTGCTGGTTGGAATTGAACGTGAAAAAAATCAAAACGATCAAAAAGAATTGGGCGTAAGAACCTTTCTTCTGATCAGTTTAATTGGCGCAATTGCAGGTGGCCTTCAAAACTTGTGGGTCGCGGGATCAATTGCGGCCTTTGTATTTGGTCTGATTTTGATATCCTATTTTTCTCAAGTTCGCTCTCGTGAAATCAGTATCGATCGCGGTATGACGACAGAGTTCGCTGCTGGGCTTGTTTTTTGTTTGGGATATTCGGCGCACAGTTCACCCATCGTTTCGGCGCTGATAGGCCCGGTGGTGGCGCTAATTCTTTTCTCGAAAACATCGCTGCATCGTTTTACAAACGCCATCAAGCCTTCGGAATTGCAAGCGGCTCTTCTTTTATTATTAGCAGGAGTTTCAATTATTAATTTAGTTCCTGACGCCGCAATAGATCCTTGGGGAATTTTTAATCCGAGGACTTTTGGATACCTTGTTCTTACATTGGCCACTCTTGAATTCTCAAGTTATGTCCTGACCAAAATGATCGGACAGAAAGCCGGAACTTTAGTCGTTGGATTTTTTGGCGGTCTGGTTTCAAGTACGGCTGTATTGATTTCATCTGCTCAGCGCGCCAAACTAGAACCAAAATCTTGGCGGGCCGCGCTTTGCTCGACTCTGATCGCAAAGCTTGCGGCGTTAATTGAACTCCTCCTCATCGTTTTGTTGATTTCGTCAGAATTATTTGCGCGTTTGGTTTTACCAATTGGAATGGGATTAATTTTAGGATTAATTTCGCTACTGTTTGTCGTACGAAAAAAAGACCAACAAACTTCAGAATTCACTTTAAAGTCGCCCCTGGACTGGTTGGGTGTTTTTCGACTTTCAATTACCTTAGCGGCCATTTTGGCATTGGTTTCGCTCGCCCAACTCTGGCTTGGTAGCGGGGCGACTTTCACGATTTCTTTTTTGACCGGCCTGTTTGAGCTCCACGGTGTTTCTCTTGCGAATGCGACACTATTTAGTCAAGGAAAACTAACCCTTGATGTCGCAAGCCTGAGTGTTTTCTTGGGTCTGATCGCAAGCCTAGTTGCAAAAATCTCGATGAGTTGGTTTATCAGCCCCGGGATTTTTGCACGAGCAGTGTCTGCTGTTTTTTGTTTGATGATTGCTATTATTATTCTTACAGCTACGGTCTTGAACGGGTAACAACCGAAAAATAAAATTCCGATCAACGAAAGGTATTTACAGCATTAAAAAAGTTTTGTAGAAATCTGTATGCAAGTTGATTTCGAACAGTCTAACGAAAAAATGATTAAAAAGTACCAAAACGCCATGGCTAACGCCAACATGGGATTTAGTCAGTTGGACTTGGCCTCTGGTAAAATATATTGGGATGAAAATTACCGAAAATTATATGAGCTTCCTGAAGGGCACTTTGAGGGAACACTCGATGAGTGGTTTCAATTTTTACATGCTGATGATAAGAGCCGCGTGCAGGCCTATTTTGAACAATTTCTTCAAAGCGATGCAAGAGTAGACATCTTTTATAGAGTTTGTCTTAAGAGTGGCCGAGTAAAGCGAATTCGCGCCAGCGGAGCGCGCGTTTTTACTGACGGTGTTTTGAAGGGCTTTGAAGGCCTTTGCTGGGAAGATACAGCGCCCATGCTACTGCAATATGATGTTAACAATTCCAAACGTTTTACAGATTCAGTTTTGGATGTCATTCCAGACCCCTTGTTTGTCAAAAATGACAGACATGAGGTTATTTACGCCAACCGCGAATACGAAAAATTTGTGGGTAGGACAAAAGATAAATTATTTGGAAAAAACGATTACGAATGTTTTCCTAAAGAAGTTGCCGATCGATTTTGGCAACAAGATGACGACGTGTTTAAAGCGCAAGAGTCCATACAGAACGAAGAACTCGTCGTCGATGGTGCCGGACGACCACGAATGGTCTTAACCAAAAGGACACCACTCGGCATTTCTGAAAATGAAAAGATCATCGTTGGCATCATCAGAGACATTACAGACCTAAGGCAATTTCAGGCCTCTTTGATGGCTCAATCAAAAATGGCTTCTCTGGGCGAAATGGCTGCGGGCATTGCTCACGAGATTAATAACCCTTTGTCCATCATTCGAGGTCGGGCGCATTTGTTAAAATTAAAATTAACAGATCAAAAGAACAAGAGCGATCTAGATATCATCGAGCAAAATTGTATTCGCATCGAAAAAATTGTACGCTCGCTGAAATCTATGTCGCGAAACTCAAGTAAAGATCCATTTGAAGAGGTTGATGTTTTGGGTTTGGTTGAGGAAGCTTTTGTTATTGCAACAGAGCGATTTCGTGAAAGAAACCTTAAACTTGAAGTTGTTGTCGACGATAAAATTTCGGAATTTGATCGTACGTGGGCTCGGTCGGCCGAAATAGTCCAAGTCCTTGTGAATCTGCTGAACAATGCCTATGACGCCATTTATGATCAACCCAATGGTTGGACTCGATTAGGAGTATTGCTGTCTGACGGAAATTTTTTAATTGAAGTTGTCGATTCAGGGCCTACAATTTCGCCTGATGTGACCGAGCGAATGATGGAGCCATTTTTTACGACGAAATCTTCAGGAAAAGGCACCGGTCTTGGTTTGAGTGTTTCAAAACAGTTTATAGAAAATCACAAGTCCAAATTGATGTACGATTCGAGCTGTCCGAACACTCGAATTTATTTTAAATTAGTGAAATTAATTAATTAGCGAATGATGCCGAATTTATTGATCAGCTTTTTTTAATTCATCAAGATGCAATATTTTGTTCAAACAAAGTTGCAGGTCTTCGACACTAAAGGGTTTTTCTAAAATGTTTTTTATTCCTAAATCAGCCGCGCGACTCAGATTTTCCGTGGTCGGCGCAGCCGTCATAAAAATAAAAGGTAAATTGAAACCGTGTTGACGAAGTTTAGTTAGGAATTCAAAACCGTCCATTTTCGGCCATCTGCACAGGGCATCCAATGGTTCGGAAAAGGTCAGAAAAAATCTGTCTAAGATCTTCATTATCCTCAGCGATAAGAATGCGATATTTCAATTTCAATAATCTGGACTCAGCTGATGTTGGAATTTGGTTTGAATGGGTGCTCAGCAGCGTCTCGATTTCGTAAATGTGAATATTTAGTAACATATGGTATAGGATCGGATTAATTTTTGCTAACTGTCTTAACCTAAAATTTAATTAAAAGAGGGAGTCGCTAAATTATATTAAAAAAAAATGAATTTATTTAAATGAATCTAAAAAAATCTAAAAATATTTATTCAATTTTTCAAATCGGAAATATAATCAGAAATTACAGGTCAAATCTAGGAGGACAAATGGCTAAAAAAAGTATTTCACAAAACACAACATTGAAACGACTCACTGGAACTCCATTTAAAACCGGATCGGAATTAAAGATCGCCGAAGAACAAATTCTAAAAGAAGAATGGAAAAATATTGAACGCGCACGAGTTCGAAGAAATCTGTTTAAAATGGAAAACAACAAAGAAATTCTGGCACCTTTTTTAAAAGGCTTTCAGGCTAAGTTCGTCAACGAAAACGGCAATCGCGAACAAGTCGTCAGAGTATTCTTGACGGACGACGAGGCCATTCAAGTTGAAATCGACAATGAGTTACGCGTTAAAGATTATAACGCCGCCATCGAGACCATCGTAAAGTCTTTAGTTGAAGGATTCATGGGTGGTTATTTTAAAGCGCTAGGTCTTAAAGGCGATTCCGGTGCTGAAGACCTCAAGCCTAAAATTTTCAAATAACGAGCCTCGTTTTCGGGGTTCTAAAACATGACAATTAATTACGCACAACGAGCTGAACTAAACATTAAATTCGCATAAAACACTTTTTTATTTTGTTATTAAGTCTGACCAGTGCAGACTTAAAAGAATAACCAAGGATTTTCAATGCGTCAGAATTTATATGTCTTAGTGAGTGTTTTTTTATTTTTAGTCCTACCACAATTTTTAAGGGCTCAAACCAGTGTTAAGCCCACCGAATTAACAATGGCTCTGAACACCGAATTTGAAACGTTGAACCCGAATGTAAATTCAATGATGGCGGCGCTTTATGTTCAAGATGCGACGCTGCGTCCGCTGGTGGCCTTAACACCAGAAGGAAAACCGCGGGCTTACCTGATCAAAGAAATACCATCCATCGAAAAAAAAACGGCGAAGTTAACTGGAAGTGGAAACCGAAAGGGCCTCAACGTTCAGATTGAATTTCTAGAAAAGGCCCGTTGGGGAGACGGAAAACCCGTCACCTGTGAAGATTTGAAAACGTCGTGGTTGGTCGGAGTCCATCCGAATACATCAAATCCTGAACGCTCGACTTTTGATAATATCTCCGACATTCAACCCGATGCAAAGAATCCAAAAAAATGCACGGTCTTATTTAAAGAAGCGAAATGGGATTTTTATCTTAATTTTCCGCGGCCGATTCCAAAACATATTGAAGGCCCTATTTTTGAAAAATACAAAGACACTCCACAAGCCTATGAGCGGAATTCAGCCTTTATCCGCGATGTTACAAATCCGGCGCTTTATAACGGGCCCTACCGCGTTTCTGAACTTAAGCTGGGATCACATGCAATCCTAATACCCAACGAATATTTTTATGGAAAGCCGCCACAGATTTCAAAATTAATATTTAAATTCATTTTAAATACGTCAACGATTGAAGCCAATTTGCGAGCCGGCACCATCAACATGACAACGCCATCGGGAATGAGTTTCGATCAAGCTTTAGCCTTTGAACAAAAAGTTAAAAGTGATGGATTACCATTTGAAGTGGTCTTTGCAACCGGAGCTAGTTATACGCAGCTGGTCTTCAACTTAGATCATGAACCTTTCAAAGATTTACAAGTCAGACAGGCTATTGCTCATGCGGTCAACGCGGGCCAAATGGTCGAGGCTTTTTTCTCTGGTAAACAAAAGCGGGCTCATCATTTTTCGTCGCCCGTTGATAGTTGGTTTACTGAAAACCCAAAAGAAATTACTCTGCATGCTTACGACCGCACCAAAGCCCAAACGTTGCTGGATAAAGCGGGCTGGAAAATCGGTCCTGATAGTTATCGTTATAAAGACGGAAAAAAATTCAGTATCACAGTATCCGGTGCGGCCGAAAATAAAGTGGCCGAGCTGACTGAAGTCTTTGTACAAGATCAGTTGAAACAAGTCGGAATCGAGCTGTTAATTAAGAATTATCCGGCCCGCGTGCTATTTTCTGAAATTTTTCGCCAACGAAAATTTGAACTGGCGCTATCGACAATAGTTTCAACACCAGATTCTATGCCCAGATCAACATTGCATTCACAAATGATTCCCACGCCGGCCAATGCTTGGTCGGGAGTTAATCGTCACGGGTGGAAAAATACCAATGTCGATCGCTGGATCGAGGACGTCGAAATTGAATTTAATCCCAAAAAGCGCATCACATTAATGAAAAAAATATTAAAAACCTACACAGACGAGCTTCCCGCACTGGTGCTTTACTATCGCGCGTCGGTGTCGATCATTCCCAAAGGACTGAAAAATTACCAACTATCTGGACATAGTTATACAGATTACTTAACTGCGGAAGAGTGGAGCTTTTAAATTTGAAAATAAATGTCGAAGCCAGCTTGAAATTATTTATTTTTTCAGTACTGGCGCAGTTAATATTTTTTCAAAATGCGTTTGGGTTCCAACCCAAACCGACGCTTCAATTTGATGACCGGCAGCCCAATGTTATGACTTTTTTATCATTACAGCCGGATGAAAAGTTCTTTCAGCAATTCCATGTTGAGTATCCGTTTATTCAGGAAAGTGTTTTTAGTTTTACACAAAAAAAAGATGTCAGCGTTCGTGAGCAGTCCGCTTATTCTTACAATCTTGGATACAATGATGGAATTCATCATTTTGGAGTTCAAGTTGCGGGAACTTTTGTAAAGCTTTTCCCATTTCTTTTGAGTGTTAATTATCAAATAGATTTTTTAAACTGGAAAGGCTTTTTGTTTTCCATGAGTACCATGTACGGAGGAATTCGGTATGATCGGGAGCGATACGGTGGGTTAGTCATGGCTTCGTACAGAGATGGTTATCGGAATTACTTCGCTTCAATACAATATTTAAAAAGCCGGCGTCATTTTTACAGCGCCAACGCAGCTATTGATGGAATTAACGGTGCACCAGATAATTCACTTTCTTATTTACTGCAAAGCACGACAACGTCTGCGGGAATTCGGTTTTCAGATAATCAACACTCTAAGGCGTCTATTGAATTAGGCCTTGGCTGGGAAAATAATTTGGTTTTGGATCAATATAATATTCAGATTCAGCCGATCAATTATTCTCATTCCGATGGCGCAGTCATATTTGCCTCTGTTATTATTCCATTCCAGAATTTAAATTTGCCAAATTCTTCTAAGGAATTCGAATGATCAATTTTAAAATGGAAAAAGTTCTTTTACTTTCATTGTGTTTTTTATTATTTACTTGTCAGGCTTCTCCAAGATACGACTGTTATTATTGGTTTATTGTTTCAGGATCAATAAAAGACGGTGGTAATAATTCATTGGACGGCGTAGAAGTTAGAACTTCATATTACCCTGAAAACCCGACGCCAAAGCTGACCGATGTGAACGGAAACTTTAGCCTTACTTTTCAATCCTATTATAAATATGAAACTCTTAATTTGATTTTTTCAAAAGCAGGCTTTCAAAGTCAAAATTCAGCCGTGATTAGTGCAACAGACATAGAAAATGGTTGCAATGCAAAAGTCAGCTTCGTCAGAGATGCCGTGTTAGTTCCATAAAAAAAGCCCGTAGAACTACGGGCTTTTTTAAAGACTTAAATGTAATTAAAACTACTGGTTCGTGCGGTACTGATCTTTGCGTTCCGGCGTATCAGCATCGCGCTTTTGACTCGATGATTGATCTGATTGTTTTGAATCAGCATCGTCTTTGTCGAAAGTTGTTTTTTTCACGTCAGTAGCAATTTTTTTCGGATCAAATCC
>JAYVHE010000068.1:0-13908 GCA_043771495.1 Bdellovibrio sp.
CTGGCAGGAAAAAAAGTAGCGTTCGTTGATCCAATGTCGACGTCTGGTTACATCTTACCTTTAAAGATGTTGAAAGATAAAAAAATCGAACCTAAAGAAACCGTTTTCGCACTGAAGCACGACAACGTGATTTCGATGGTTTACCAAGGTCAGGTTGATGCTGGTGCTGCGTTTTTCTCGCCACCCAGCAAAAACGATAAAGGTGAAGACGTTATTGAAGATGCTCGTCGCTTAGTTAAAGCTCAATATCCAGATATCGAATCTAAAGTTACAATCATCGAAATGTCTGAGCAAATTCCGAATGATCCATTTATTTTCCGTAAAGACATGCCTGAAGAAATGAAAACTAAAATTGTTGATGCCATGATGAAGTTCATGGAAACGCCAGAAGGTAAAACCGCTTTCAAAGCCATTTACGGAGTCACTGGTTTAAAATTAGCAACTGATGCTGATTACAACCCTTTACGTGAAACTCTAAAAGCTGTTGGCAAGTCCGCTGATGATTTGATGAAGAAGTAATTAAAGAGAGCCATGAATAAACCTATTCTATCCGTTAAGAATTTAATAAAGACTTACCCCAACGGTGTCCAAGCGCTTAAGGGTGTATCTTTTGATGTTAAAAAAGGTGAGTTCCTAGTTATTATTGGTCTGAGCGGTTCTGGTAAGTCGACACTACTTCGCTGTATTAATCGACTTCATGATCCGACGTCAGGCGTAGTACAATTTAACTCGCCGAGTTTTGAAGTCGATATCGCAAAGCTGACCACTAAAAATGATATTCGATCGCTGCGCAAAAAAATTGGAATGATTTTTCAACATTTTAATTTAATTCCTCGGCACACTGTTTTGAGCAACGTGTTGATGGGAAAATTAGGTTCGATCTCGACTTTAAAAAGTATTTTTAATTTGTTTTCTGATGAAGATAACGCTGATGCCATGAAGTACTTAAAGCTTGTTGGAATTAGTGAGAAGTCGCACGTTCGCGCTGATCAACTCTCTGGAGGGCAGCAACAGCGTGTTGCGATTGCCCGGGCGTTGACTCAAGGACCTGAAGTTTTGTTGGCGGATGAGCCTGTAGCTTCATTAGATCCAGCCACGTGTCACATCGTTATGGACTACTTAAAAAAAGTAAATCAAGAGTTAGGAATTACAATTATTTGTAATTTGCACTTTTTATCTTTAGTTCGCCAATACGCAACTCGCGTGATCGCCTTAAAAGGCGGCGAATTGGTTTACGAGGGTGATCCAAAAAATATTGATGAGGCCTGGTTTGAAAAAATCTATGGCGCCGGCGCAAAAGAAGTACATATCAACTAGATGTTAACACCTAAGGGGTTTGACCTGTGAGTAAACAATTTTTTAGACGTTCAATATTAGATGGTTTTTCATTCGGATTTTTGATTACGATTGTTTTCGTTTATTTTTTGTTTCCAACAGAAGAACCATTAACAAAAGTTAATTTTTTCACTTCAATATTTACCGCTGCATTTTTTGTCGGAGTTGGGATCAGCGCACTTTTAGTTAAATATGGTTACAAAACTTTAGGCGAACATTTATTTCAACCTGAATACAAGCGTGCACTAGATACGAAAAGTTTTATTAAAACTTTTTGGGGCTGGCACTTTATCATCTTGTTGATTTGTCTATTTGTTATCGGTGTACAAAAAACACAGTTTTCTATTTTTGAATTATTAGATCGCGACGGATTTGAAGGTGCAAAACGTTTATTCAATGACATCATTCACCCGAACTGGGCGGTACTACCGAGCGCTATTTTAAATATTATCGAAACTATTTTTATGGCTTTTATGGCGACGTTGCTTGCGATCCCGTTCGCCTTTTTCTTAAGTTTTGCAGCTGCCAGAAACATCATGAACGGCAAAGTATCGTTCTGGGTTTATTTAGCATTACGTACCGTTTTTAATATCGCTCGATCTATTGAGGCCATCTTATGGGCCATTATTTTCTCGGTGTGGGTGGGTATTGGGCCATTTGCGGGGATGTTAGCATTGATGATTCACTCTGTGGCCTCATTAGCGAAACAATACTCTGAAATGGTAGAGACTGTTTACGACGGTCCTATCGAAGGCGTGCAGTCTTGTGGCGCCAACAAGCTGCAAACAATCTGGTTTGCGATTGTTCCTCAAGTTGTGCTTCCTTACATTTCTTTTACGGTTTATCGTTGGGATATTAATATCCGTATGGCCACAATCATCGGCTTAGTCGGCGGCGGCGGAATTGGTACGATGTTGATCCAATATCAGGGTCAGGCTATGTGGCCTGAGGTTGGTACGATTATTATTGTGATCTCGGTCGTGGTGTGGATTATGGATCAGGCGAGCGCGTTTATTCGTGAGGCGCTGAAGTAGGTTAGTTTATAATTTTATGGACTGGGTTATTTGCATGGCCCTGCCATCCATGGGCATCGAACACTGGCCGTGCGCGACACCGCCTTCGAGCATCCGTTTCTTCCGGCCATGATGGCCGGAAGATTTTGAACTAGGGCTTCAGGCTCTTTTTTCTTTTTGTAAATCCCTATCTATAGTTCTGTCGAATTGTTTTACAAAAAACCACATGTGACATACGTCCTGTATCAAAATAATAAAAACCAATAAAATATTTTTTGTAAAATAATTCGACGGAAACAAAAACATTACAGTTGGACCTTTGGACTGCCGAACTAGTGACTATAAATATTGGAGATTGAGTCATGTCTACATATTACGTTGCAAGTAACGGTCAACAGCAGGGTCCATTCGCGATTGCCGAAATTCAATCGATGTTGGAAGCACAGAAGTTAAATTGGCATGACTACATCTATGATGACAAAACAGAGGATTGGGTTTTATTAATGGAATATTCAGCCCTTACAGATTTATTTAATAAAAGTTTTGAGAATCCGATTAAAAAGTCGAATCGCGCCGATGCCGACGTGGATCCTTTAAAGTCGCGTATTTGGTTTGTGTTGAAGCAGAATAACAATTATGGTCCATTTTCTAAAACCGAATTAATCCAGATGTTACAGAGTGATACTTTGCAAGAGTATGATTTTATCTGGCACGAAAAAATGCAATCTTGGAAACGTCTTTCAGAAGTGAATGAGTTTTCAATGGATGAAATTAAAAATATTTATAAAAAATTAACGACGGAAGCCCCGTCGGATCCTGAATTAGCCAATGCTTTTTATCGTCGTAAATATAATCGTGCAAAATATAACTCACATGCAATTATTCACGATAAGCAAAAAGTTTACAAATCGATCAGCGTAGAAATCTCTGAAGGTGGCGCTGGGTTATTGATTGAAGATGCCAACTTTAAAAAAGGCGAGCAAATTTATTTACATATTAAACCTGGTCACGAAGTCCCTGCTTTTAATGCCATCTGCAAAGTCGTTAGCATTAAAGGTAATTTGTACGGCGTGCAATTTATGAAAATCTCTGTATCCGCAAAAAATTCGATCGCAAAGTTTACCAACAAAAAAGCCGCTTAAGGAAAAGCAGAGCAAACAAGCTGGAGGATTTTATGAAAACACTATTGAAGATCGCGACCACACTTACCTTGGTATCTAGCCTTTGGTCGTGCTCAGCAACATCAACTGGATTTTCTTTGCCGACTGAAAACGTGGATTTCACGGGTGGCGTCGTTTTGAATAAGAAAGTTGATATTCTTTTTGTCGTCGATAATACGCCATCAATGATTCAGCATCAGCAAAACATCGCGCAGCAATTGCCTGGCATGACGAGTGCTTTAAATATGTTAAAAATGGATTATCGCTTCGCAGTTACAACGACATCAATGTCTGGTGGCAATAATGCGTGTGCAGCTGCAGCACGTAAATTACAAGGAAGCCCGGTCTATTTGACTGAAAAAAATATTAACTTATTGCCTGAACGTTTTGTTGTGGGACAAGCGGGCTGTAGCTTAGAGCGTGGATTAGATGCCATGTCTCATGTGACTTCACCAAGCTATTTAACTTCGATTGGATCAGACTTTATGCGTTCTGATGCGCTATTTGTAGTGATTTTTATCTCTGACGAACAAGATGCTAGTTCAGAATTTGGCGATGGTGGAACAGACGCTTTTATTAAAATGTTGAATCAAAGAAAGCCTGCTTTCGATGACGGATCACGCGCTTGGATTGCAAATTACATTGGTACATTAAGCATGAATAATACATGCGACGGTGGTGGCGGATCTTCGTCAATCGGTTCGAACTACGTTAAGTTAGTTGATGCTTCTCTTGGAGTTAAGTCGCCATTATGTAATTTGGACTTAGCCGTGGCGGTTTCAAACATTAAGGCGCGAATCGTTGACCACTTGCAGTCTTATCGCTTTAGCGAAGAACCAAATAAATCAACAATTCAAGTAACAATGGGTGGTAAAGCCATTCATGAAAGTGCAACGGATGGTTGGACGCTTGAAAAGGAAGTTCGTGCAGACGGTAAAGATCAATTTATTTTAAAATTCCATGGCGCTGCGATTCCTGCTGCAGACGTGCCTGTAAATGTCGTCTTCAAACCAGCAAATGCGACATGATGGTAAATCTTAAAATAATTTTCGCAGCCCTATTTATTGTTTCTTCGACGTCCTATTCCGGGCCGGATAAAAAATGTATCAAGCGAAAGCCTGGACCTGTTTTTAATCAGCTTCTTGAGCGTAAAAAAAATGTTGAGGAAGCTATACACAGCTCTATCGATTTGATTCAATCATTGTCGGAGTTGGAAAAGCAAAACTACCGTTCATTCACTATTTCTAGCTCAATTAGCTACGCTTTTTTCGGAAGTGCGGCGGCTATTGCTTTACCCGGGATGGGAGCCGCGGCACTGAGTGCAGGTGGAGCAAGGCTCTGTCTCACATTTGGAGGACGATTCATTGGTGGCGCACCCGGTGCGCAAGCTATGGGTCTGGGGATTGCCTCTGAAGCTGTCGGTGGTACTGGAGCTGCGGTCGGCGCGGCGCGGGCTTTCTATTTATTTGATGGTAAAAAAGATAAAATCGAACTTTCTGCTCTCAGTTATGAATACGATCCAGTGAAACGTAAATTATTTGATCCATTTGAAAGATTTTTTACAGAAGCCCGCTTCGAATTTGTAGATTTACAAAGGAAAATGGCCTTAACAAAAGGTGTAAACAAGGGATTGAATTGGAATAACACTCGAGAGTTGAACAAGAACCGATTGCGGCTGATAGATGCGTTTTTTATGCTCGAGCTTTTGATCCTTGAGAATGAAGTTATAGAAAAATCATTGAACCAATTAGCCGGGAACTGCAATGATGAGACAATCTACCTTGATATCGATTTGGAATTCGAAAAGCAAAGAATTTTTGCGTCCTATAAAAGTTTAGAAAATCAAAATCTTGAAAAATCTTTTAATTCAGTTAAAGAGCCGCATCTAGTGCCGTCGCCTGCGGCCCGTTAGAAAAATTGCATAAACGGAATGCCAACAGAAAGTCCATACATCGAGATGGACTTTTTTTCGTAGTCCCATTTGATATAATTTAATTCCCAGAACATACCTTTGCCAAAGCGCACCCACGTGTTGATATAGGGTTCTGCAGCGTTCGTCGAAAAGAATCCACCATAAGTAAAATTGTAATTCTTCATTCCAAAGGGATGTTTATAAATCATTTCGAAACCTTGTGGTGCAGTTGAAGTAAAATTGATTGTTGAGTCACCTGGGAAACGGTAGTGAATACCTTGAATGCCCAAAAGAGCGTTAATGATAATACGTTGATCCAAAGCAGAGGCTAAATCATAAGAAAAATAAACACCAAAATTGTTAAAAACTGTTTCGGTAGCAATTAATGCATCAAAAAATTTAATTGAAGATAATTGTGTTAAATCGTAGCGGCCGTAAAACATATAGCTGGCGGTGGTTTTGTGGTCGCTCCAAGGTTGGTTCGCAATCGCTGTTTGATCTGAGGTTTGGTAAATGTAAGGGCCAAATCCGAGCGCTGTTTTCATGCGGTGAAAACGTTTTGGAACTTGCGCTTCTAAGCGCAGTTGAACTATTTGCCCGGCTAAGTTGACACCCGTTACATCGGCCTTTTCGCTATGTTTAAGTTTAACTTGAA
Source organism: Bdellovibrio sp. (assembly GCA_043771495.1). Taxonomy (GTDB): domain Bacteria; phylum Bdellovibrionota; class Bdellovibrionia; order Bdellovibrionales; family Bdellovibrionaceae; genus Pseudobdellovibrio. The sequence goes on from JAYVHE010000068.1 coordinate 6,076, forward strand.
CCAGTTTCGTCGCGTCGGAAAAATTCAAATCAGGACTTTGTAGGCTGATTGTTAAAATTGAAATTTCTTTTCCAGATTCACCGTAAGAATCGCTTTGGCAACGTGTCGTCAAATAGGCATTTATGGCTGGGGTCAAATTTGAGATTTTCACATGGTACGGAGCACATGAATAATCATAGAGAATATTGTTGGTGCCGGTCGCTGTCGCTGGTCTATTTTTAATCGTTAAATTAAGTTCGGCGATTTTTTGTTCTTTGCCGGCGACATGATTAAAAATTTCAATCGGAACAATATCGAATAAATTATACTCGATCGTGTAGAGATAAGAATCTTCGATCATCGTGGGGCTATAAATGGCGCCATTTAATTTTAATTTTTGGTGCGAAACTTTGGTTCTATTTTTGATCACGATTTTAACGTAGGGATTCAGGTGTTGAACCGCGTTGCGACGCCATTTTAAAGTATCAGGAATGACCTCAATCGTAAATTGGTTCGAGTTACTTTGAAAAACGAAATCTTCATTTTGTAAATTAAGTTGAGTGTCAGTAACAACATCTTGCTCAAAGGCAATTTGCGAATATGCGGAGTTAGTTACGAGCAAAAACCCAATAAATAAAAATACAGATAATTTATTTTCTAAAAAAAATCGAGGATTAATAAGTGGGGTTCTCCTGTAGATTTACTCTACAGGAGTTGCAGTTAAATTTCTCTGCATAACCATGATACCTGGACCTGAAGCCGGCGCAGCAATCCCGTAATCACGCGGAACTAAAGGCGTTAAAGCGCCAGTTGATGTATTCACAGAATAAGCACTTATCGATGGCGGATTTAATGAATTGCATGTGTAAGCAAATAATCCGTTTGTATCTAGACGAACATCGTTAGGACCACCGCCGGTGTCAGTTTCGGAAGATCGAGTAAGGCCACCTGTTGTTTGATCGATTGCATAGACAATGATTTTTTTCGGATCAGTTCCGATTGTTGAAAATGCAGTACCGTATAAAAAACGTCCATCTTTAGAGACGGTCGATGCAGATCCGCCGTTATCTGCGTAACCTGCTGTTGAGTTATTTAGAGTTGGTGGTTGAATAGGAGTTAACTCTCCAGTGGTGGAATTAATCGTCCATGCAGAGACTTTACGGCGATTCACCAATCCCATGTAAAGCCAGTGTCCATTGGGATGAATCGTAATCCCATCGCCGGGATTTGCAGTGTCGCCACCTAAAGTATTTCTAAATGGACTTCCAACAATCATTGTCAGTGAGCCCGTCGTTTGGTTGATGGTGTAACCAACCACGCCACCGTTGCCGCCCATGCTGGCGGCGTAAAGAAATAATCCATCACTCGAAATAACGACGCCATTAATTGTTGTCGCGCCGGTAGCCGCAAATGGACTTCCGGGAATGGCAGTTAGTGTTCCATCACTAGCTACCGCAAATGCAGAAATGGTATTACCACTGTAATTTGATACGTATAAAAAATTTCCCAACGGATGAAAGAATAATCCGTTGGGGCCGCCAGAACCGGATGCAACTGGCGTAGCAACCTGCACCAGCGCGCCGGTTCGAGGTGTAATTGAATAAATTGAAACGGTGTTCGAGGCCACATTGGCTGCATATAGAAAACGATTGTTCGGATGAATAATAACACCGTACGAACTATTGTTGCCGGCAATTGAAAATGGACTTCCGGTAATTGTTAACAACGCCCCGGTTGTTGGATGTTGCGCATAAGCATACACACGGCCTGGAGTTTCTTGTGAAGCAATATATAAAAACGACGCATATGAAAACTGCATCGTGGTCGGGTCAACAATCGAAGGATCTAAAGTGCTGGATTGTACGCCGCCATTTTTTACGTTGACATCGTAAACACCATTTTGACCAGCTCCAACAACACAATCGATTTGCGTTTTTTCTGCGTTTATTACTTGAGAGCTGCAGGGATAGGGTCCGACATAAACTTTGGCGTTGTCCGCAAAATTTTCGCCAACAATTGAAAGCGGGCAGCCACCAGAGATCGAACAGTAAAGTGGTCCACCATTATTTGCGGTGATCCCTTTAATCATTGCGGGCTTAGAAGGTCCGAAGCCTTCTTTCTTCGCGCATTGAGTGAAGTAAAAAATAAATGAGCCTGCGAATAAAACTAAAGATAATTTTAATCCTAATTTATTCATACTAGCGACGTCCTCTTCCTCCACCGGCCCCACCGAAATTCGAAATCACGATTCCAATTCCAGCCCGTGACCACTTGATGTTGCCCGTGGATAAACTTTCCTTGTATTCTTGAGTTGTATAATCGAGAACTAATCCAACTTTACCTTTCAGCACGCGCATAAATTGCACACTGAATCCGCCGCTACCTTTATAAATCGACTCGGTACCAGCAAAAGTTTGTTTTTGTAATTTGTATTCATCAGACACGCGATACACAACACCAAAAGCGTTTTTCCCATCATAGTATTCAAGACGCACTCCTGGCGAAGTGGAGGTACCACTTAAATTCGTGTCTCCAACTTGTGCGATGTCGGTGGTTTGGCCAACCATGTTGTATTCATAGTTTAACCCTAGGCGAAATCTTTTCATGCTGAACCCAAGGAATAATCCCGCAGGGGTATGCAACATATCGCGGTCTGCCGCATCTGTAAGACCGTTGCCCATTTTGCCTTGGCCTGCTAAAGCGTAGATGCCAACGGAAAACCGAGGTGGTGCTGCTCCAGCTTGTCCCCAAGAATTTGTGGTGATGAATAGACCTAGAAAAAAAACAATAACACTTGCAAAAATCGTCTTGATTTTAAACATAAAAACTCCTTCTTTATGTTTCTAGTAAATAGTTTATCGTTTCAGTTAAGAATTAGCTAATTTCTCGATAAAAATATCGCATTGAGACGCGACCTAGGTCTGGGCGGATATAACTGTGGTTTTAATAATTTTACTGTGAAAATTACCGTCTAAAGTTTGGACATTGTGAAAATAGCCGCTCATCGAGTAAGTTAGTGCCTCGGTGAAATCGAGGGTGCTGTGAAAAAAAGTTTTTCGTTGATTATTGTCGTTTTATTTTTTTCTTTAACAGCGCAGGCGCAGTTTACACAGACTTCAAATGGCGCCACGAATAGTTATAAAATTAAACTTGATGGATCTATTGATCCTGCTCCATTCGAGGATCAAAAACCATTTCAATTGAACGATGGTCAGCTGAAGCAAAAACATTGTTCAGGTGCAATTGCAGATTTAAATTGTTACTCGGGAATTATCAAACAACAGGCACAGGAAATGAATCGACGTGATCAAGCTCGTGCTGTTCGTCACGCAGAAATTAACGGGAGTTACCGCCCGCTGACAAATTATTACCAAGGTAAACAAATTGTTTTAGATACATCTGATCAAGAGTCGTGTTTAGAAATTCGCGCTCAGCTATTGAACTATAACTTAGAGGCCGCGCAAGCCACAGAATCATTATTTAATTTGTGCGAAGGTGATCCAAAATATCCGTTCGATACGGTGAAAACGATTACGATTATGGGCGAGGTTAGCGAAGAGTACGTGCGCTCTTACAGTTTGGAAAAACTAACCAACACGGATCGAACATTGATCAACGAAACGCGCAATGTTTTGGTGGCCATGGGTGGCATGATGGGATTTATGTATACACTTCCTGAAAGTGTGACGAAGTGGGGACCTGATAGTGAAATTAAATGGCACGAAAATGTGTCTCGACGTCCTGTGATCGACAAAGATGATCCGGCCATTAATTATATTGGGCATCCACTTTCAGGGGCTTTTTACTATACTATCGCTCGAAATTTGGGATATTCGAAATGGCAGTCCTTTGGTTACACTGTAGTTATGTCGACATTTTTCTGGGAGTATGGATTTGAAGCCATGGCGGAACGACCATCAATTCAAGATTTAATTGTAACTCCGATCATTGGTTCACTGATTGGTGAAGTGTTTTATGAAAGAGAGCAAAAAATTATAGCAAACGGTGGACGTGTTAATGGCTCACGAACTCTTGGTAAAATCGCCTTGTTTATTTTAAACCCTATTGGTCGAATTTCAGAACAAATAAATAAAGTTTTGGGTCGTAGAATGATTCAAGATTCTAAGCTTGAGTTTGTAACCTCTCGCCGTAAAACATATCCGATATTAGGTGATAGTCCGCGCGACAACTACATTGGGTTGCGAGTGCGGCTTATTGGGAACTTCTTTTAATCTGCTTAAATTTTAATTATATAAACAAATTTATTGGTTATCACTCCAGGTGCATCACTAAAGTGTACCTCTTGTGAGCGCCCATCGTTGGCGTCCTTTGCGGTTGCGTTAAGTCATTGTCTTCAATTAGTTTTTTTGTCATGATCTGTTGTTGAAAACAAATTGATAAAACGACTGATGTGGGGGCCACTATGGCAGATAGTAATTCGCAATCTGTATCCGATAAAAACGTTGACGATCTTTCAAAATCTTTTGCATTCACAACTAAAATTGATGCGATCGCAGCTTGGGGTCAACGGAATGCACTGTGGCCACTTCCTTACGGAACGGCTTGTTGTGGAATTGAACTCATGTCGGTGATGGGACCAAAATATGACTTAGCTCGCTTCGGTGCGGAAGTTGTTCGATTTTCTCCTCGTCAGGCTGATTTACTTTTAGTAGCCGGAACAATCACAGAAAAAATGGCGCCGATCTTGGTGCGAATTTATCAACAAATGTTAGAACCAAAATTTGTGATCTCGATGGGTGCGTGTGCAAGCTCGGGAGGATTTTATCGCGCGTATCATGTGTTACAAGGTTGCGACAAAGTTGTTCCTGTTGATGTTTATGTTCCTGGATGTCCTCCAACTCCAGAAGCGGTTTTGGATGGAGTCATGTCGTTACAAAAAATGATTAAAGACAGAACGCCACGTCCGTGGAAAGAAGGCTGGAAATCTCCGTTTGAAATTACGCCGGAATCTGTTCCAACAAGTTTGACATCGTCGAACACATATCGTCCACGATCTTCGATCAATCAACCCGGTACTGTGTAAGGAAACTTCATGAACTATATTGAAAATTTAAAACAAGATGTGATGGTTAAATTTGGCGAAGGCCAGTATAAATTTCAGATAACGCCGACACAAGATTTTGTAATTGAAGCCTCTAAAGAATCGACTCCTGCGTTGCTTCGTTATTTAAAAGAGTACGGTGGATTTAATTTTTTAATGGATGTTTGCGGCGTGGATTATCCAACACGCGCCAAACGATTTGATGTTGTGTACCACTTGTTTGGTTCTGGTGATAGTCGCCGCGTCCGCGTGAAAGCACAACTTGCCGATGGCGAAGCGATTCCAACTGCGACCACGTTGTGGAAATCCGCTGATTGGTTTGAACGTGAAGCTTTTGATATGTTTGGAATTTTATTTTCAGGACATCCGAATTTAAGAAAGATTTTAACTCATCATCAATTTGTGGGACATCCACTTCGTAAAGATTACGAAGCTGATCGCCAACAACATTGTAATTCTGTTATTCCGATTCACTTCGATAATACGCCTGAACAACGGGGTGATCAGTTGGATGCGCGTTATATTCCAATCAACATCGGACCTTCACATCCAGCCATGCATGGAACTTTGCGCGTGATGGCTGAGCTTGATGGTGAAACAGTTGTTCGTGCCAATTGCGAAATTGGTTACTTACATCGTTGTTTTGAAAAAATGGCCGAGACTCATCCGTACAATCAAGTTATTCCCTACACCGATCGTTTGAACTATTGTTCGGCGCCAATGAATAATGTTGGTTATTGCAAAACTGTTGAACGTCTTTTAGGAATTGAAGTTCCGGCGCGTGCGCAAGCGATGCGAGTTATTTTGTGCGAACTTTCACGCGTGATTGATCACTTAGTTTCTGTCGGAACTGGTGGCGTCGACTTAGGTGCATTGACTGCGTTTTTCCATTTATTTACTTACCGTGAAAAAGTTTATTCTTTATTTGAAAAACTTTGCGGCGCCCGCTTAACCGTATCGATGACTCGTATTGGTGGTATGGCCCAAGATGCCCCTGAAGGTTGGTTTGACGACATTTTGCGCTTTTGCGATGAAATGAGTGACGGGATCGACGAAATTTCAAAAATGTTATTGGATAACAAAATTTTTATTAAACGAACGCAAGGCGTTTGCCCGATCACTGCAGAAAACGCAATTGCCTGGGGATACACAGGTCCACTGTTACGTGCGACAGGCGTCAATTTAGATTTGCGAAAAGCCACGCCATATTATGGCTATGAAAATTATGACTTCGATGTTCCGGTAGGAACTTCGGGAGATATTTACGATCGCTACTTAGTGCGTATCGAAGAAATGCGCCAATCACTTCGTATCATCAGACAAGTTTGTAAAAATGTTCCTGGCGGAGATTTCTCAGTGCGCGATAAAGGCATTGTGCTGCCAGAGAAAAAAGATGTTTATGGAAACATTGAAGGCTTGATGAATCACTTTATGTTGGTGATTAAAGGTTTACGTCCACCAGCTGGCGAAGTTTATGATGCGACAGAAGCGGCGAACGGCGAATTGGGATTTTACTTAGTTAGTGATGGCTCAGCAAATCCATACCGTTTAAAAGTTCGTCCACCTTGTTTTGCGATTTATCAATCGTTTCCAGAAGTGGTTAAAGGATCAATGTTAGCGGATGCTATTGCAACAGTGGCAAGTATGAACGTTATTGCCGGAGAGTTGGATCGATAATTATGAGTACACCTACACACGAAATTACAAAAAAAATTGAAACATTTAAATTGTCAGCCGAAGGTAAAACCGAAGTTCTAGCGGAATTAAAACGTTACGAATCAAAACAATCGTCGGTTCTGCCAGCGCTTTACATCGCGCAAAGCGAGAACAAAGGTCACATCACGCCAGCCGTGATTCGCGAATTATCAATTGTGATGGATATTCCAGAATCACAGATCAACGAAGTTTTTAGCTTTTATACAATGTACAACAAAGTTCCGGTTGGGAAATATCATGTCCAAATTTGCCGAACGCTTTCATGTATGTTGAACGGCGCCGAAGAATTAACAGATCATATTTGCCATCAGCTCAATGTAAAACTTGGCGAAGTGACAGCCGACGGACAATTCACCGTGACTGAGGCGGAATGCTTAGGATCTTGCGGAACGGCGCCGATGATGCAAATCACCGGATCTGGCGAAGTTAAAGGCTACGACAAATATCACGAAGATTTATCAAAAGAAACCGCCATGACTATTATCAGAGGGTTGAAAAAATAATGGAAACAAAATACTTATCAGAATTTTATCATCTACCAGAATTTAAAACTTTAGATGGTTATAAAAAGCATGGCGGTTATGCGCAATTGCCAAAGGCTTTGAAAATGCAACCACAAGCCATCATCGATGAAGTTAAGGCTTCGGGTTTACGTGGTCGCGGAGGAGCTGGATTCTCGACAGGAATGAAGTGGGGGTTTTTACCTAAAAATAATGAACCTCGTTATTTATTGTGTAACGCCGATGAAGGTGAACCTGGAACATTCAAAGATCGTATGATGATGGAAAAAGCTCCGCATCAGTTGATCGAAGGAATGGTGATTTCTGGGTTTGCGATCAATTCAAAAAAATCTTATATCTACATTCGCGGTGAATATCGCGATTCAATTAATTTTTTAGAAACAGCCATTCAAGAAGCTTACAAGGCCGGATTTTTAGGTAAAAATATTTTAGGTTCAGGCTTTGATCACGATATGGATATTTATCGTGGAGCTGGCGCATACATTTGCGGCGAAGAGACAGGAATGATTTCTTCGTTAGAAGGATTAAAGGGTCAGCCCAAATTAAAGCCACCGT
>JAYVHE010000069.1:0-5526 GCA_043771495.1 Bdellovibrio sp.
AAACACCAGTGGGTGTGGTCCCTTTGTTATGATTATACACAAAGCCCCATGGGACCGTTGCGCCGGTGATTTATGTCCTCTTTAGACCCGGTGCCTACAGTGTAAAGAAGTGATTATTACGGACAAGAAATTTTTGGATCTTGGTGGAATGGTTATAAAAGCTCAAATGTTCTGTTCGCCAAATGTTAAAAATGAATCCAGATACCGAGACAATAAAGCCTTGCTTGAAACTTTAAATGATTTATCAATTTCAATGGATGAAATTCATAACGAGCTTCATCAACAGAAATAGAACTAGATCTAAAACCCCTTCCGAACTGACTGAGTTTTGGAAATTCGCGCCCCAACCTTTTGGAGCACAACTTTTTGTTGGGTAGCACCTGTAAAAAACAAATTAACCAAATATCTGTACATAGAAAAGTAAACCGTAGATTTTCAATCTTTTAAAGTCGTCCCCGTTAAATAAAAAAGGCCTATTTCGCTCAGGTTTATTATAGCAGGTTGATACAAAAAAATTTGAATAACTTTTAAAGTGTCTGAGCAATTTTAAAATAGTGTCGGAGCTATAAATAAACACTACCGCTTAAGTTCAATGACATTTCTATTCGTCACTTCGTTTGCCTCAACAGGATCAGCCGCGCTCAAAAAAGTTGGCGATACGTTCCATTGAATACGATCTTCAGAAATAACAGTAACAGTTTTTCGATTGTATTTAGTTATTATTCCAACGACAGGCGGTCGATTTTCGGGTTGAAACTTTACTCGATCACCAAGCCTGAACTCCAACATCGTACTGTGAGCCTTCATTTGATCAAGAAACCTCAGTCGCTCGACAATCCTACGATTAAGATCTACAAGTTCTGCCTCTGTCATCTTATCAATATCAATTTTCATTGCAATAGCTCCCTTCTTTCCATTAAGTCATCAAGGACAGTTTCTATTTTGAAATGAATAGAATCAATCAACTTACTCCGCTTGCGATTTTTCTCGTGGTTTCCATCGGCTGCAATAAAACCGATTAAGTTTTCCATTTCGCCCTCTGGGGCTTGAAGCTTCACCCCATCTTCAGTGGATTGGGCTGAGTAAATTATTTTTTCGGAGTCTGGGTCATAAATATTGATTTCTGGCGTAATCAACGCTTTGTATTCATCGCGATTTAAAGTTACCTCGATAACTTCTTCGCCAGTTTCAAATGAAGCCTCATGAGTCTTAGCGGCATTTAAGTCATACCACGTATCAACAAAATCACTAATCCGGCCACCATCCTCGCAGCTGTTACAATGCCAAAATATAAATCGTACCGGAACCTGTTGGACCTTAATTGAAACAGATCCTTCGCAAACCTTGCGGTTTACACGTTTTCTGCAGGGAAGCCCACTTGTAAATTCGAATTGCTCTCTGGCCGTTGCCGCTTTGATAATTTTACCAAAAAATTCACGCTGCTTTACGACCTGATCTGGCATCGCTTCGGATAGTTTTTCAGGGATAAGATGTCGGATATTAGTTATGTAAGTGTAAGCCATTTTAATTATTGCCGAAAATTATTTCTTTGAATCGATTTTTTAAGGAACTTTTTTTACTCTTTGTCGAACGTGAGTCCACTAAATCCGATAGGTAAAGAGCCCCTTGATCAGCCTGCCTTTTTTCTGCGTAAAAATCGATTTCTTGTATTTCTTTTGAATTTAATTTCTCTCCTGGGGCCAATTTCATTGCGAGTTTTCTATTTTCGATGGCTGGCTGATAGTTTGGATCTAGCTCAATGGCACGGTCAAAGTGTTTCATCCCACTCTCAAGATCGCCCATACTTGCATATGCAATTCCAATATTGCCGTTTGACTGAACGTGATTTGGCTCTATTTTTAAAACTTCAGAAAATCCTTCAATAGCATTTTCAAATCGACCGGACGTCATGTGTTTAAATGCAGCTTCGAATTTTTCTTTATTTTCCATGTATTGGTCGACCGTCAATCCAGTATGTTTTTTGATCGCTTCAGCCAACAATTGATTGCCATCAAAATCATCTATGTCACCCTTTAAATCTGCTTCTGACACGAAATGCGCCATTGATTTTTCGATCAGCGGATTTAACTTTGCCATGATTTTTTGGGTATCGTCATTCGGTCCTTGAATATAAAGTGGCAGACCGTCTTTACCAAATTTGAATTTTCGTTCGAAGTCACGCTCATGCTCTATAATTGCATTAGTTTTTTTCCAGTCTCGATGCGGTTCAAAACCCAATTGTTTGGCGTATTCAATACTGCCTAGAACTATGCTACGAGCATCTTCGAATGAGCATTCAACAAGTTCCTCTGGAAAGTAACTAAGAAATTCAATAACATCCTGATACTTAAGCTGCGGCTTTAGGAACGTGTCCTTTAAGCCAAGACAAAAAATATCGATAAGATAAACGGCAACAAGATATTTTAAGTTTGGCAATTGTCTGACGACTACAATTTGCGCCAAGCCGCTCTCTTGCCAGTCACGACTTATGTGAACCTCGTAAATGGGAAACTCAGCACTTTTCTTAATCAAATCTGAATCAGATAATCCCTCAAGCACTTTACGATTTTGATAACAACAAAACTTAAATTTCTTTCCACTGCCGCACGCGCAGGGCTCATATGCATTATTTGCCATAAAGACCTCAATTGTTTTTTTGTTTACCATATTTAATTCTGAAAGACAGCTGTATCAATTAAAAAGTGAGTTCTACGCTTAATGCATCATGAATATTATTTGGTTCGTGACGTTGATAGTATTAAAGTTGCTGGCTTATCTCTAACGTACGCTGCTGTAATGATTTGCAATATTTGTGGTCACATGAATTCGCAAAAAAGGCTCTTCAAGTGAAAATAGCTCAACGTATGACATCGCTTGTGTTGAAAAATAAATTTCATAATTTCGCAATCGGAAACCCGTGCACACCCCCTGGAAAATGAACGCCCTTTCGTTCATTTTTCTTATCTCATTTTTATCTTAAATTTCAATTTCCGCTGTAATTTAAGAAGCTTACCTTCGCTTTCGCGATCAGGTCACGCCATTGCAATTCTAAATGGTGAGAGGACCGAACAACAACGTCTCTCAGAAAGACGAGGAAAAAATGTCGAGACTATGTGAATGCCCTAGATGCGGAGATATGTCCTTAGAAAAATTGAAGACTTACTCCCATTGTTCTAACTGCCTTTACGTCGAGGATGGCTGGTCAAGCCCGGAGGCGGCTTATCTTAAAGCGATGAAGGATGCCGCTGAGATTGAAACCCGCCATCAGCAAAAAACAAAAATTTTAGAAAAGGAAAAAGATAAAAATTGTGCATAAGAAAAAGTCGAAATCCTTGGTAGACCGAAAAAAAATGAAGTGCCGCCAAGCAGTTTTAATTAATTCTGTAACTAAAAATAAAATATCTAACCTCCGCATCACGATTGCGGAAAACCCAAAAGGGCCGAATGAAAGTGACTAACGATGAAAAAAATTTTAATCCTAATATGCTTTGGTTTTAGCTTATCCCACGCAGAAAGTTTAGATCCTGTAAACTTTCATAAAGATAAACGACCTGGACAAGTTAGTGCCGTAACTAAAATTGTTTCTGGCAATGACACGCATGTAAGTCAGCTGAAATTCTGCTTTTCCTCCGGAGACCTAAGAACCAAAGACTACGCTCTACCCACAGGATGCACTATTAAAAAGCTAGTGGATTCAGAACAGGAACTTAAATATGAGGCCGAGTGTAAAGATACAGGCGTTTCAATTTATCAATGGAAAAGACTCTCTGAAAATGTGTTTGAAGCAACTGTGATATGTCCAGAGTTGAGGCTTGAGCAGAAGTCAACGTATGACGGCCCGACCTGCGATGCCGATGCAATTCGGAAATAATACAGATTTGACGCTGCTGAAATCGAAACCGACCACTTTCAAAATTAAATTTTAACAAAAAGGAAAAAATGAAACTAAAAATTGTGCTAAAAAAAACAAAAAATCAAATTCAAAAAATAAAAGTGACTCGTACCTGGCAAAAAATGTTTGAGCATAAAATCGACGAAGAGAAAATGCGCGAATATCAAAATCAGCATCGCATGATGAATTTGAACATGAGGTCTTTTTAAATCGTGCTTTCGGATAAAATTCTGGAGCTGCGCAACTGTAAAAATTCGTTGAGTGATTACGAAAAGGACTACATCGCGCAGGTATTAGAAAAGCTTCCACATGATTCAAGAATTGTTATTTTTCTACATTACTGGAGGGATATTGAATTCAAAGAGATCGCTGAAGTTTTAGGTACGAGGCTTCAAGAAGTCGAGTTTATTCACGACGTAACTTTACGATTGTTATCAAAAATTTTCCACCAAAAATTTAACGAACATAACCAAAAATCTGAGGAGTTTGCTGCATGATGATCGATCAAATTAAACCAACGGTGTTATCAGTTTTTCGCGGTGAAAAAAATCATCTAGGTAAAGTTATTCCTAAGCGCCGTGTAGGAAAATGTCTTTTTTATGAAACCAGCGGCAATCATATTTTGCACATTGATCTATTACCGACGCAAAGCCACACGTTTTATTTAAAATCATCATCGACGCCGGACAAAGATTTCGCAATTTGCATTAAAGAACTAATGAAGACCGAGCCCGGTAAACATTTGTTCAGAGAAGTGGGGCTTGCAAGACTGTGTACAGCTCCGAATGAAGATCTTCTTTATCTTGAATGGGATTTTTTGGGCCCTAACTCCATCTATATGCAGACGTTAACCGCAAGTTCAGAAATTCAAAGGGCTTCGGCCTAAACGGAGGAACATTGCAAAATATAAATATGAATGAATCAAAACCTTTAACCCTGCGCTGGTACGACCTCGACATTAAACAATTTTTTAATGCTGGCGTCGGCTTTTATAACGGCAGTTACGGTGATTACACACTGAAACTTAATTTGGGTCGCGGAAAAGTTTACTTGCGGCCCGTGTCTTACGAAGAAAATCAAACACGGTATCGCGTCGAGGAGGTAACGCAAGGAAATGGCAAAGTGATTAAAGAAATGGTCGGCAGTGGCTACATGGATGAAACAACAAATGGATCTATTCACATTAAACTTGGGGGATGTTCAGATATTCTGATCTTAGGCTAAAATTGATTACGAATTATATTCGGAAGAACAAAGCAGGTCTTGTGACCGCCGCTTTGATGTTGGGAATCTCGGCCCTTTTTCTACTCGTACCAGAGTTGAGTCACGCGCAGTTTGGTGGATCTGGCTTTGAAAGCAAAGTGCAGAACATCAACACTAATCTTATTACCCGCATTTTACCTCTTGTTTCTATTTTTGGACTTTTCTACGCGGCGGTCCTTGCGATCAGCGGGGACGGTGAAGCCAAAGGAAAAATTTTTGGTGTGCTGCTGGCCTCTACCGTCGGTTTCTTGGCTCCAATGATTATTGAGTGGCTTAAAGGGCTTGCTCTGTAGTGGAAGGGCTCAAAGTATCACGGGTGCATCGAAAACTCGATACACGGCTAAAGATTCTTGGTTTTGAAATCATGGATC
>JAYVHE010000070.1:0-2163 GCA_043771495.1 Bdellovibrio sp.
TCATCGCATTCGCATTCTGGGTGAACAATTAACGGAACAGAAAATCAAATGGCACACGGTTGGTAAAAAAATAACTAACAATGAAGATTTACAAATGATTTTTGATTCTGTACTAGAGCTGCTACCTGAATCGGACCAGTATTTGTTTGATAAAGAACATTACACGACCGAATCCGTTAAAGAATTAGCGTCAGAAATTATTCGTGAAAAGTGCTTTGAAGAATTAGCCTTTGAAATTCCGTTTAATATTGCCATTCTGACTCAAAAGTTTGAAGAAAATCTAAAATGTCCGCGGTTGATTTATGACATTTTAGTGGCCAAAGAAAGTCATAAACCTATCGTTGTCGGCAAAGGCGCCGATAAAATTAAAAAAATCGGTGAAAAAGCTCGTCTAGAGATTCAAAAAATGATGGGCGTTCCAAAAATCTATTTAGAATTAAATGTTGTTGTTAAAGAAAATTGGTTTGGAAACAAATCCCTAATGAAAGAATTAAAATATGTCGTCCGAGATTAATGAACTTATAGAAGACTCTGAAGAAATCCAAAACATCGCCGTTTCAAATACGATTGCGAAAGTGGCGATTATTGGCCGGCCCAATGTTGGTAAATCGACGTTGTTTAATATTATTACTGATTCGCGCAAAGCGGTTGTAAAAGATCAACCCGGCGTAACTCGTGATATTCAATTACACCCAGTTACCATATGGGGTAAAACATTTGATCTGATCGACACCGGTGGATTAACCGAAGCTGACGACTTGATCTCGAAGTTGATTAAAGAGCAAGTCGAAGATTTTTTATATTCGGTGGATTATATTATTGCCGTTATGGATGGTCGCGCTGGGCTGATTCCCGAAGACCGCGAAATCATCAAGATCGCTAAAAAAACGGGTCGTCCGATTTTGCTTGTGATTAATAAAATCGATCGTGAACACGAAGAAGACACTCTAAAAGCTGAATTTTATGAATTTGGATTAGACCTGATCGCAACGTCATTTGAGCGCCGTCATGGCGTTGGCGAAGTTATTCAGTGGATCGTAGATCATGTTCCAAAGTTTGAAGAAGTTAAGACAGAGCGCTTGCGAATTTCCTTTGTCGGTAAGCCTAACGTTGGAAAAAGTTCTTTATGTAATGAGCTTTTAGGTCAAACCCGTATGCTTGTCAGTGAAATGGCTGGAACGACGGTCGATTCAATTGATACCCCATTTGAACATAATGGCAAAAGCTACACTTTGGTTGATACGGCAGGCCTTCGTCGCCAATCACGTCGTGAAGATGACGTCGAAATTATTTCGGCGTATAAATCGCAAGAATCGATTCGTCGCTCGGACTTAGTCTTGTTAGTTATCGATTCAACTTTAGGACCGACTGAGCAAGATGCTAAAATTATGCAGGCCATTTTAGAAGGCCATCGTACAGTCATATTGGTGGCAAATAAAACGGATCTTTCCCGCACAATGTCCGAGAACTATCGCGAAAAATTCGCTGAGCAAGTGGAAAACGTGTTTCACTTTTTCCGTGATGTTCCGGTGGTTTTTACCAGTGCTGAAACGGGAAATGGCATTAATAATTTGTTGGCTGAAATTGAAAAAATCCAAGAAAAAATGCACTTTAAGGTCTCGACTTCCGATCTGAATGATTTCTTTTTCAATACGATTCGTAAAGCACCGGCTCCTGTTTGGGGCACAACGAATGTTAAGTTCTATTACTTAACTCAAACCATGCAGGTGCCACCAGCATTCATCGCATTTGCGAATCATCCAGACGGCGTTCACAACGCTTATCGCCGGTTTTTAATTAAGAACATGAAGGAACATTTCAACTTACAAGGAATTCCTATTCGAATATTTTGTATGAAGTCTAAACGAAGTAAAGGCCGCGATAATTGAATAGAGAGGTCTCCAACTCATCACGACTTTCACAACGCTTTACATTTTATTTGTTAGCGATTGGTAGCGCCTGTGGTTTAGGAAACCTTTGGCGTTTTCCATATATTGTGGGTGAAAATGGCGGCGGAGCTTTTTTATTGTTGTATATATTTTTATGTTTCACCGTTGGACTTTCAATTTTAACAGCTGAATTAATTATAGGTCGCGCCGCGCGCGCGAGTTTGCATAAAATTACCGTGCGGCTCACAGGGCAAACGCAAAAACCATTTTATTG
>JAYVHE010000071.1:0-14521 GCA_043771495.1 Bdellovibrio sp.
GAACGTTCATGCGTTTGTACTTAGTTTCGGCGAATAAATTTTTATGAATGACATCTTTAATTCGTAAACTTAAAAGTCCCGACAAATAGCAGGTAATACGCTGATTGGCGCTCTCGAAGTACGTCGACGCGACCGCAAAAAACAATAAGAAGAACGATAAAAAAGGTAGCTTATCAACTTTACCAAACTGGACAACTTGATCCAAAAGATATTGGGCTGCAATCGGAAAAGACAAAGAAAAAATATAAATCCAAAACGTTAAGCCAAGAGATAAAAACACAAATGCTTTTTTATCCCAGATCAGGTTGATCATTTTAGCAAATTGAAAATAATTTACATATTTAAGCTGCTTTTTCTTATTTGCGCTTTCCTTGTTAAGTCCTGCAATTTCAATAACGTTGTCTTGCTTAATCAAATCAAAAAGCTCAGTTTCAGACATGTCGGTGTAACTACCGGCTTCAGTATTATGAACGGAGATCCGTCCTTTAGAATTAAATTTGAATAAAGTTAATTTCGAAACTGAAGTCGCAACATACCAGCGGTCTACTCGAATATCGTAGTCTTCAATTTTTGGAATCGATTTACATTTGAAGCCAATCCGAGTTAAATCAAAATAGAAATCTTCGATTCCGGTATCCTGTTCAAAGTAATTCTCTCGCGAAAAAAATTCGTAGTTCTTTAAGCCCTCAGAAAAATACGAAAACAACTCATTTAGAATAGCTTGTTTTTGGAAATAGCCTTTGTCCGAAACGCTGGCCACTGATTCACGTGGGAATTGGATCACTTCAGCTAATTCTTTAGCTAAATTTTTTTGTTGGAGGGTCTCTTTGACTTGGGCTCGCGTAATCGTATTTTCGGATTCATTTTTTTCAACTCGCCGAGATTTTCTGTATGGAATAATATCGCTATCTTTAAACTGTTTGTTCTTGTTTTTTGAAAATAATGAATTAAACTTTGTAAATTGGGCGTGACCTTTTAGATCAACCATCTCTTTATCTGTTAAAACAAATAAACGTGTCTCGGCACCAAAAATGAAATTTATATCAGATGTATAACTGAACTGCGAAAAATAGCATGATTCACCCGTTCTAAAATTATAAATTTTACGCCGCAACAAATCTGTTCCAAAACTAATGTCAAATTCACCATTAGCTACGTTAAAAAAGAAATTACCATTCAATTGTCCTTGGGCAATCAATTGCTGGAAATTGGCACTAGATAGGAGATTAAGCTTACTAATCAAAAGAAATATAAATTCAAAACTAAAATTTAAGGCCAGCAAATCTCGTTTAAAACGCTGAAGCGATGTCGATTGCGCCAATTTTGTTAAATAGGCCACATGCGTTGGGTACTTTGTTAATAACGGCTCGACTTTTTGCCAAGGTATACGCAGCAAAGATAATGACCCGTCGCTAAACCAGTCGGTTTGCCACTGGGGCGATCTTAAAATCATAGAGCGAAATTCTATACTTTGACCGTTTCTAACGGTTCCAACGTCATAACCATACATTCTGTGCTTTAAGCTCAAATTGCCATTATAACAAAAATACAAAAATTGCGGGGGCTCTTCCCGGGTCACTTTTTGATTATTTTCAACTTCAACTTGAGACAAAACTTCATAAAGTTGTCCGACTTCTTCGGTCGATAAAAACTCTAGAAACGACGTTTTAACAAATTTTTCAAATAGGTTTAGAGGTATTTTAACCATGGCTTTTACTGCTCCCCGATTTGGTTGCGGTAAAGCTCTGCGAGCTCGCCATTTTGATTCAATAGTTTAAAGTATTCGCCTTCTTCAACAATACGACCATTTTTTAGGACAAATATTTTTTCGGCAAACTTCGAAACATTAACTCGACTACTGAAAATAATAATTGTTGCTGTCGGTTTGATCCGTTTTAAATTAGATAAAAACTGGATTTCTTCCTCGTCAGTCATAAAGATTGTGGGATCATCAAAAATAAAGATATCCTTGCGATCAAATATATATCGTGCCAACTGAATTTGCTTGCGCAACTTGAGTGTTAAATTTAATCCGTTAGTTTGTACGATGGAATCCATTGATAGGCCTAAGTCTTCAAGGGTGTTATAAATCCCAACGATTTCTAAAATTTGTGTGTAGTGATTATCTACGGTAATCCGACTTTGAGGTAACAAATTGCTTAAAATCGTCCCGCCAAAAAGTTCTGGAACTTGCGGACAATAGCTGAGCTCATTCATCAATAGTTGCTTATCAAATAAATTTGATTCTTTTTCATCTATTTGCAGACTGCCGTGTTGGTGATCTAATGTATGCGTTACCAGTTTAGCAACGGTTGATTTTCCACTATTGGTACGACCAATGAATGCAGTCATCATGTTTTTACGAATTTTAAAGTTAATATCCATTAAAGAAAATGGATTTTTCTCAAAATAGCGAAAATGGACTTTGTTAAAAGTAATACTTTCGTTAAACGAAAAAGACTCTGTCTTTTTATTTTGATCTTGGCTTTCCATGCGTAAAAACTGCATTGGAATATTCATAAGTCCCGTGGTATTCATATTCGTCATAAAATTTGAAAACGCCTGAAATGGTGATGTCAAATAACTCAAAAACAATGAAACTCCAAAAAGTTGAGTAGCTCCCAACTTATTACGAATCATTTCGATAACTACTAAATACAAAACAAGTAAAGTTCCGCACTTAAAAAGACCATTACCCAAGATGCTAATGAAACCCAAACCTAAAGTGTATTCATTCGAACTAACCAAGGCCATCTTTGTCTGATTATTGATTCGATTTAACATGGTGTGATTTTGTTTTAACAAATTCACATGCGGTAAAGACTTTACAACTTCAAGGTAATAATCCATTAAATCTTGCTTTAATTGCACCGAATTTAACTCTGAAAAATTGCCTTTTTTTCTTAAACCATAAACGACACCAGCGGCTAATCCAAACACCACAAGTAGTGCCACCGAGGCATCCAATGAATAAGTGCCAATATAAAACAAATAAAATGTAAGCATCGCACCGTAAATCGGCAATTCTAACTTTTGGTATTTAAGCGCTGAAAATGCAAATTCTGACAACGAAAGCCGAGTTTGAACATAGCCAACCTTTAGGGAATTCATTTTTTGACTCAGCAAAATTTTGTGAAAGAAGCCTGAAACTGCGCTTTTGTAACTTGTCGTAAACTCTTGGTAATAGTAATTATATAAAAACAAAGCCGTTGCTTGAAATCCCAAGAACAATAACAACGTCAGCGACATTGTGTAAACGACCTGCGAGTTTTTAGTAGTGATTGCGATATTGAGGTACTTATAGATCAATGTCGGAACTAAAAGCACCAATACCGTTTGAAAAAGCTTAAAGGTAAATAGGTTTTTAGACAAAATTATGCGTTTTGAAAACGATTTATTCAAAAATTTTAGGCCGTAATAGTCGGCTTTATCAAAAGTCGTTTTCGTATTTTCGATTTGAAATTTTTCAAATTGATTTTTTTCAATCTCTAGCAGATAAGGACTTTTGGTCATTTGCAGTTTGCTCATCACAAAAAATCCGGCGGTCGACTCAAAAGCAATAACTTCTTCGGCGTTGGCATGATTTAAGTTATTTAAAATGAGACAGATCTTGTTATTATATACCCAGAGGTAAATCTTGCTCTGAATATTAAAATTATTTGCAGCAATTCGTCTTTTGCGGGTGAAAAACCCCCGGATTTCTAATAAATTAGCTAAATATTGAATCTCGATTTGTGCGCTGTTTTCAGCCAACAGTAATTGATCTTGCGAAATTTTTAAAGCCATTGTTGAATCTAGGGCTGTCGCGATATTTCCAATAGACACTTTTAAGTACTCTTTGCGGCTTGAAGTAATAACTAATTTATTGAATGGATGCAGATTTTTAAGTGCATTTAAATTTAGATTAGAATGTTTACTTTTTAAGTATTCAAAGTTAAAGGTCGTTACACCTTCCGAATTTAACCCTGATTTGGTCGACTGTGATTGCTTCTCAGCATTTTGCAAGAGTACATCTGTAACTGCAGTATCATTTACTTTATACTCGCAAATTTTACTATTCGTTACAGCCACAAAACTCAATGCCATTTGGGGATCAAATCGTTCATCTAAATCTAAAATCAACTCAGACGCTTTTTTATGCTGCTCACTCACAGACGAAAAAATGCTGCCATGATCAATAAGGTAAATACTGCTGTCTTCTAAAAAAAGCTTTTTGCCTTTTTCAACATCGATCAGTTTAACGGACTTATCCAATTCTTGCTTACAAATCCGCTTAACCATTTCAGTTTGTGGATATTTACGAAAAACCGGTAGCAAATTTGGGCGCAACTTTACCGCACGCAACATATCTAAATCGGGGCTCAACGAGGCCACCGCGGTCATTGAACGATCTAAGGGGATCTCAAATATAATTGTGTCTGTTTGAGCACGATATTCTTGGTATTCGAATGAACTAAAATAAAATGTGTCGCCTGGCTTTAAAATAAAATCCGCATGATTTTCAAAGGGCGTATTCTTTTTCTCGATGGCCCCATCAACGATCAAAACTAAAAATTCCGTCGACAACATCGATTTTTGTAACGTGTTGTTCTCGGCGACAAATGAGGGCTTTATGTTTTTTAGGTAATTCTGAAAATCGGGACTAGCCGTTTGGCAAAACCAAGCTTGGCGGACACGCTCATGCACCTGCTCAAGCTGCTCTTCGCTGATTTTAATATCCTCAATCTTCTTTACTGCATTCATAGCTAACTTTTAATTTCATCTTTAAATTTAAAAATCGATTTCAAAAATGACATAAATAGTGATTCTTTTTTATTCGCTAATCGAGCTCGTAACGTCATTCCGTTTAATAATTGGTGGTCTTGAGTTTTGCCACGAATTGTTTGCAATGAAAGTTGGGCCTGCGCTCTAAAAGAACGCGCCGACGGCGCATTTGGATTTTCTAAAGAATCCGGTTCTAAAATTTTAACAACTTTGGCTTTCAAACGGCCAAAATCATACTCTTGGAATGCATCGAACGCGATTTCAACTTCATCACCGACTTTTATGGAACCGATGTCTCTATTTTGAACTTCCAACAATGCAATTAAGTCACTTTTTTCAGGAACGATTTCAAACAAGATTTGACCAGCCGGAACGAATTCCCCAGTTCCTTTGATTTTCACATTGGTTACTTTACCAGCGATTGGTGCACGAATGTTCTCGCGAGCTTCCAACTGATTCATCTTATCTTTTAATAATAAATATTGTGGTTTAAACGCTGCTTTATACTGCAAATAAATATTTTTTCGATCTGTATATTTTTGATTAATTAAAGTGTACTGGCGATACAACAGGCCACGCTGAACAGATAACTTCTGCTTATCTACATCAGAGGCAACCATTCGCTTTTGATTAAGTCTACGGTCCATGTCTTCGATTCGTGCAAATGACGAACGTAACTCATCGCTTGTGGCCTTCATACCTTGAGCAATGGATAAAATTGAATTCTTATTTTTCGATACAAAGTCTAAAAACTCCGGAAACAGACTACGTTCATTCAAGCGCATAATAGCATCTGTGTGCTGAGTTAGATTATTTAGACAAGTTACGCAGTCTTCACTTGAATTAGAAAGTTGCTCAACTTCAGTTAAAAGTTGCTGGTGCATTTTTAAGTACTGTGGACTAAATCCAAATGTCGAAGTCACAAGCGTAGCACCTGAGGCGACGTATTGATTTTCAACAAGGCTGTTATTAAATACTGTTAAGGCTTTTAACGCACGGACGGGAATGGCAGGATTTTCTAAAACTAATTTTCCACCAAGTTCAACCGAAGATGGCGCTTCGATGATTGTACTAAGAACAATCATACAGAACATAAATCCCACAGAAAAAACGGCAAAATTATACGAAAAAGTTGACGGCTTTAATTCCGGTAACTCTACTGAATAGATTGCATCCAAATCTGACTGCTTGATTTGATTCTTTTTCATCAGTTATTATTTCGGACTATTTCTTGCGTCTCAGCAGTCTAGATCTCAGAGTAATGAACAGCTTCTTTACAAGACTAATGTCTGACGAAAATCCTGACCAGATCTGCGTTTGAATCTTACTAAAATAGCAGACCTGCAGATAGATTTAAGCTTTGGCTAAACTGAATTTTTTTTGGAAAATCAGTTTTTGAAGGCGGCGTCGCTAGAACCGGCACGGAATTACGAATATTTAAACCCACTGGATTATAGGCTTGGTGTAACGACAAACCCAACGTCATTTCGATAAAAAAGTTTTTACCAAAAAACGATTGGTACCCTAAACTGTAATTAAAGTGTGGTAACGACTGGGTATCGTACTTGGTCATTCCCAATGAATAGCGGCCCAGAAATAAGAATGGTGCAACCACATCGCGCGCGACGCTGATTTTTCCGTAGAAATATTGTTGCTCAAAATACAAAAAGAACTGATTTTGCGGAGTTGGAGCAAGTTGGACCTGTAATTCAGCTGAATTTTGCGCAAAAACTTTTGAATAATCGCTTAGTCCAGAGTTCCAAATCTGATACGAGAATCCAGCCGCTGAAAACTCATCCCAAAAGTAGCCTAGTCGAAAGCCCATAAGGTTATTATCAAAAAACATCTCATCAGTTCCGCGCGAATACATTCCCGCCATGGCCCATTTATTGGTAAACGTAACATTTTTATTTAAAACCATCTCGGGGTAATCCACCAATGGCATAACTGATTCTGTTGGTAAATCTGAGCTCGAAAACTGATCGATCTCTTGAGCCTGTGCCAAAGTTGAAAAAGAAACAACCGCCGCTAACACTAAAGCTAACGATTTAGCCTTAACTAAGTTTAAGTTATTTTGAACCAAGTTCACTGGCACTACTTTCTATTTCTGGAATGAAATTTTCGCGAATCTTAATCATCTTTTTAAAACTGTTTTCTTTACGGGTTTGAATAAAGTTTAACTCCGTGTTTTCAGCGTTACCTTTTACTAAATCCTCGTCAAACTGTAGTTTAATTCTATTGGTGATTTTAGAGCGATCCAGTTTTATTGGCGTTCCGGACGCAGTGGCATTGACAGGAGTTCCCGTCGATGGCGCCGATGGTGCAGCTGGTTTTAAATTAACTTGCGCGAATGTATTCGCCGCAATAAATACGATAAATAGGCTCAAAATTTTATTCATTTGCCGACGCCTCATTTTCACATTTGTTCACACCAATGTACTGATAGTTTCCGATTTCGTCCGCCCAGAATTCGCCATTAAACGGCCAGTAGCGGTACCCGTTGTCTAAAAAGAAATCCCGTTTTTTATCAGTAACCTTAGTTTGTAAAGCCGTATTTTGATCCGTCTGCTGATTCACTCGATTCGCTAAGATATTCTTTTTTAAATTAAGGAACTCGTACTTAATTAAGTCGACTTGTACGTTGTAGTCTTTAAGCTGTGTACGCACTTCGTTAAGGTATTTACGCACACCTTGAGCCAATTGTTTTTGCGTCGACTTAATTCGATTCAAATAAACTCGTTCAGCAAATCGATTCAAGGGATTACTTTTTCGGATTATGGATTGACGGAATTTTTTACGCTCTTGTTGTAAGCGGCGAATCAGCTGAAAGTGCGGCTTAATATCGTTAGTTTCTAAACCCGATCTTAATAAGAAAAATGGTAATTTAGAGTTTTGCGTAGGCTTTAATCCGGACTGAATCAACCGCAAATTAATGTATGCCGAGTTGATCAGTTGTAGATAATCCTCGTCCTTATGTTCAGATTGCAGCCATCCTGCTAAAACTGAACTGACCGGAGAATAAAATTTTTCATAAGTTGCTAGAGTGGTTTCGATGTCGTCAATCTGGCAAATGAATAATAAAATAATTTTTCTAAGAATTAAAGCTTCAGGGTCAAAGAACGTCTCATAATAAGGCGTCTGTAAAGTTTCTATAGAGCTTAGGGCTGCACGAAACTTCATGGCCCGGAATTGCGCCCAGGCTAACTCAAATTGCGCTTTACGATACAGACTATGATCTTTGGGGATGTCTTTGTAAAACTCAATTGAGTCGTCCCACATCTTGGCCTGATACAGCGTACGAGCAATCGATATAGACGCCAGTCCGCGTTTTTTATCAGTTACTTTTTTGTTCGAGTATTTATCGTAAAACTGCTCGAACCGACGGTAGGCTTCAGCAGGTTTGCCATTTTTTAAGTAAATTAAACCTAAATTATATAAAGCGGTATCATTCTTATTGTTGATGCTTAATACGTTTAAGTAATTTGATTCTGCATCAGCCATTTTGTTTTCGCTCATGTAGGTTTCAGCTAATTTTAAATAGAATAATTCGCGGCTGATTTCAGACGACTGATTAATGTCTAATTTCAAAATCGAATAGTTTAATAAACTTCGATCTTTAAGATCGTCAGAGATTTTAACTAAAAGCCCCAAAGATCTTTGCGCTAATACCGGAGTTCCCTCGGTCGACACACTGACTAAAGGAAATGACGCCAATTGGGGGTAGCCAGCACGGTATAACGTGACGCCCAGCCACTGACGCGCGATCTGAACATCATTTTTTGTAAATTTAGTTTTTTGCTCGTAACCGATGCGGAACAGAATCGGAATGGCTGCATTCCAGTTTTTTTGATCAATTAAATTCTTGGCGTTCTTTAAGTTAACGTTCTCTTGAGCGTAGGTACTCACGCTAACTAACAATGATACCGCTATAAAAAGTTTCTTTAATAGGCTCATTATCGATCCACACTTTCAGGATAAAAGCCAGAATACCCAATGGTTAATAAAATAGAATTGGCATTTTGATTGCGATTATTGATGTCTTTGGTTTGATAAAAAACCCAATTCAAATCAACTCGTACGCCTGAGTTTCTAGACAAATAAAACGTATTTCCAAGACCAAAATGTACACCAAAATTTTCAGAGGCTGATTGCGTGCGGACGCGACCAAACCCACCCGTAAAAAAGATCTCGAATGGAGTAATGTTTTGATTAAAGTAAGTCATCTTGCCGTAGATAGTATTCCAGTAAGCACTTAAGGCATAATACGACTTCAAATAAATTAAATTTTCTACGTTAACTAAATTGATATTTTTTAAATCGTCGATCTCGCCACGGCCCGATGATGTAAAGAAATAACCTAATCCATTAATAGCCCAGGCTTCATTAAAGTGATAACCGACATTTAATTGGCCACCAAAAGTTCGATAAAAAACTTCGGTCGGAACTAAAGATAGACCACCGAATAATTCGATTCGTCCCGTTTTGGTCAGAAAGTTTTTCTGAACCACACCTAAATTGGATTGAAATTCATTCGAACGAATCTGATTGTAATCGGCGCGATCGCTGGCGTTTCCCTTTTTAATCGTATTAGTTACTACGCTCTCGTCGTCATCTAGAACCTCGTCTGACGTCGGGATGTTTTTTTCTAAAACGTTTGAAATGGAATCAACGGTGCCTTCGATGTCATCGCTAGAATCCGCGGTTGCAGCTGGCGTAGCCGTTTGGCCCCAAACCACTCCACTGTTAAAAAAACTTAACAGCAGCATAGCAATAAAAAGCGGTTTGAAAAAAGAACTAACAAAATAAGAGTTTACTGTTTTCACTCTTACTAATGTCTCTAATTAACAAAAACTTGAGTAGGCTTGAAGGTCTAAAACTAGACCTTCATCCGTGTGTATTTACGTTTATTCTTCAGTTGTATTATTCTTAAATTTAATTCGGAACCGATCGCCACCAAAAATCACAATTGAAGGATCGATTGAAACTGTATTATCTTTTTTCAACCATTGATCTGTGCGCAATAACACCGTTTCGCCGGATGCTTTTATATGTTCAACCGAAAGCACGATCTGATCAGGACGCATTTCATCGATTATAAACGACTTCTTCAACTGCGCTAAAATATATCCATCGTTATTTTGGAATCTAATGATGACTTTGTTACCTTCTTCAAAAGGAATCGCGTTGGCGATGGTTACTGTGTTGACCGATTGAGACCATTCACCGATCGCTAATTTTTGCGAGCCGCTTGGTCGAACAATCGTTACGTCAGTAATCAATTGGTGAGGCTCCATGTTTTGAACAATAAATGATCTTAGTAGTTTCGATTTCAGTACAGAACTTAAGTTACTTAAAGCACTCGCGTAGTTAGTATCTGTGACCGCGTAGGCTTGACCGCCCGTTTGCTCGACCAGTGAAAGATAATGCGTACCTATATAGTCAATTCCAGTTCCTGAAGTCCCTGCAGTTTCTGCAGAGTTTCGGCGAACAAACACTGTGAAATTTACATTTAATTTATCAGCCGCAATTTTATCCTTAATGTAGGTTACCAGATTCTTGGCAGGAACTTTTTTACCATTGGAATCTGTCGTCGTTCCAGTTACGAAACTTTCGATGTCTGTGTTCGTACGGTATGAAGGACCCACTTGAATAAAGTAGCGAGGAACCGTCGTTGATGAGGCCGGACAGAAATTAATACGATCAGCAACCGGTTGGGCTTCGATCGGCTTAATGACTGCCGATTCACGGAGACTTGGAGGCAAACAGCCGATCGTTTTACCTGCACCACCGTATTTGAATGTGAAGTAATCTCTGATCGTGGCTGTTAGTGGCAGTGGAGTACTTTCGCAGAAGCCACTGAATACATCTTTACATTTAGTATCACAATTCGCTTGCATGTTTAATTTATTGGCGTGTTGAACAGGCGGAGTTGTTGGATACGTTGTTCCACCGGCGATTTGTGTCGTCAAGCAGTTACGAAAATTATTCGCAGAACAATCGGCGTCTTTTTGTAATTCGCACGTGGTCGCAGATAAAACAATTTTATCTTTGCTCCCTGGATCGTAACCAGTAATTTTACAAGCAGCATCGCTAGCTAGTAACGCGCGATCTTCTGATGTTGATAATGCATTCCAAAGGGCTGTTCGAGTCGCTGGCGTACACGTCGTATCAGTACCGAAAGTTGTTCCGTTATCACTCGCTAAAGCGAAAGTAATTTTTGAACTCACGAAATTCGGAGTCGAAATATAGTTCGAACAGCTAATATCAGTGGCTTGACTTAATATACGGCGATCACCTTGTTGTAATACCCAATCAATACAGTCTTGCGAATTCTTAATACCGGTTTTACCCAGAACAGTTTTAGTATAAGTCGTTTCTGGATATGCAGTCGCAACGCAATCAACACGACCAGCGGGACATACACCATTTCCAGTTTCAGCGGCAAGAGGAGCACATATCGGATTCGATTTGTTCGTTGGCAATGAGGCATGATTGATACAAGCGTTCGAGCCATTTGCGATTGTACCATAGACATCCGAGATATTATCAGTTTTGAAACCATCTTGTTCTAGAACGCAATAAAGTGAGTTTGCAGTATCACAAGCAACATAGTTTGAAACTAATTCTGGGGCACAGCTTGGCATATGGGCCGCAGAAATTGAATCGCGAATAACTGTAGCTGCATTTGAATCAAGTATAGTTGCACCCGCATTACAATTGGTTCCACGATGATCGCCAATTAGATTTTTAGTCTGGCGAGTACCGGTAATGCTGCAAGCTGCTGGCACTGCTTCTCGCTCGCACTTGTTAGCTGCAACTGTACACGCTGTACTTGTGTAGCCACTCCAAGATGCGGAACCACACACAGGCAAGTAGGATGTTGTTATACTATCGCGAACTGTTGTTGCCGCTTTTGGATAAGCCGCTAAAGTCGCCGCAGCACAATTGGCCTGGGTAACATTGCCGTATAAAGATCCTGATTTTCCAGTCGAACTAATTTCGCATATTACTTTTGTAATTCCATCGCTAGAATCGTTATAACAATTTTGTTCGTAATACAATACTGGCGTATTCATCGTGCGATATTTCCAACCAGCTGCCGAGCACGATTGAACATTATAAGAAACTACAGTTTGAGTGGCCTTAGTTCTATATTTTGGCGTTGAATAAGTGATGCGCGTGCGTGGTGCCGAGTACGACGTGTATGCATCTGCAAGTTTCGCGCGGTATGAAACGTCGGCTTTATCAATATTATATTGAAATTTGCCTTCGTAGCCCTTGCGCCCCGTCAGAGTACAAGTCGAATTGGCTGTCGTAGTTGTCGTCGTGGTATATGAAAAAGTTGTTTCATATTCCGAGCAGCGCCCGCTAACAACTTCTTCACCTTGAAGTTTTGCAGTCCGCTTCAAACAGTTAGTCCCAGAAACATTGTTTTCATTTTCATCAGATACGATGGTAAATGCTAAATAATCATCGGCCGTATACATTGAATCAGAATTATCTAAGATACGTGCCACGGCACATAGGCCGCTTTCTTTATCCACAATGCCGCCACTTTGACGATAGCGATCTGAGCCCACCATATACTGAGGAACACGTGATGATTTTAAAACCCCAACTTTACTAACGAAGTCAGCTTCGAAAGCTGTCGTATTCATATTTGCAGGTTTACTGATTGCCGCCGTCAATACGACATTAGAACCAACTACATTTTTAGATAAAACGGGAGACGCAACGATTGAATAATCGTTGGTACCAGCTACACGTCTAATAGAAACACCAACGTTGTCTCCAGGAATAATCCCAGAGTTCTGTGATGCTGTTCTTAATTCGTTATCGAATTTTGTGAGCGTAATAGGATTCTCAATTAAGGTAAAAAACGCAGCTTGGCGGTCAACAACGTCAGTTAAAACAGCCCGATCAGCGTCTGTGCCAGTCACAAAACTTGGAACAGCTTGAGCTGTACTAAATAAATAAGCGGTGGTGTCAAATTTGTATAATGAATCAACGTTATTTTGATCGAACATGGCTCCAAATGATGAAGCTAAATTTAAACCATTCGCATCCATCGTGTTGGAATTATCTAAAATCCACATTTGACGTAATTTTGGAACGTTTTTTAAGTTAACATCGAATTGCTGTTCTGATTTATCGTACTGACTAGCACCAACTTCGACTTCGACTTCGCCTGCACCGATTCGTAGAATTCGAGCTTGCTCTTCCTTGCCGGTTACAGTCATGTCGCTAACGCTAACCTGAGAACAGTTTTGAAATAAAAGTGTCGTAGTTACTGCACTGAAAAAGAATACTGCAATACCTTGCAATAAAGCTTTTTTACTAATTTTATTACTGAAATTACGACCCATAACGTTCCCTCTGTAAACAAACCCTAAAAACTATCGTACTATTCTGCGAGCGATCCATCAATACTGGACTCATCGTCCTTGTATATACGGCCTTTGATTTCGCCGCAGGACTTTATATGTGCGCCTTCGCGCAATTCTAAGTTACCTTTTTTAATGTCTAGTCTAGCAATGGTAATTCCGCACAAAATTGTTTTTCCAACCGCATTTTCGATAAACAAAAGTCGAGTCGAAGTAATACTTGGATTCGAACTATAGATAAGAGTTTTACCTTTTATAGAAGAAATTTTTGTAACGTTCTCTAGCTTTGCAATATCGATAACATTTATACCATTTTCACGGATTAAATCCATGCAGCGCGGTTGATCGTGTTTTTTATCGCGCTTAGTTTTGCATTTAATTTTTTGATAAGAAGCCAAAGTATCTTTGTTGCTGACACCGGTTTGCTTCATTAAACCGCCACCGTTGTCGTATTTTTGTTTTTGTTCCTCTGGAACGCAAACATCTAAATCATTCGAAACTTCCTCTTCAACGACTACAGGAGTTTCCTCGTGTTCGCCACCAGAGCTTGATCCAGGGTTTGAACCTGAGTCTGATCCAGAGCCTGAGCTCGATCCTGAGCCAGAACTTGATGAGCCATTGCCTGAAGCACCTGAGCCAGAGCTTGAACCCGCGTCTGAGCCAGATCCTGAGGATCCAGAACCATCATTGCTTGAAGGGTTTCTGACTGTTTCGTTACCAACAGAATCGACGTCGATGATTGTGCCATCACCTTGCTCGATTTGCACATTAACTTCGTCGTTATTATTGTTACCTGAAAATTCATTCGTTAATATCGCCTTACCAGCGAGATCCGAAATTTGCATGGTGTCTACTCGACTGCAGTTTTGAAACGCAATCATCAACACACCAGCCAAAGCCACGATCGACCGAATTACAAATAGACTAACTTTTCGTGATTTTACTGAACTCATAGACTTCCCCCGATCAAACAAGTGATCATAACCATATAGTGCAAGTTACTAACCAAGTGTTTAATCGATTCTATTTCGGTAGAAACCCAAACAAATGTTAATCTTTTTTTCAGGACCTTTGTCGCAGAATAAGAATGTGATCTATTGTGAAACGGATTTTAACTCTAAAGCGATTAGCTTTAACATGGTCATCGACTGAAAATATAATGAGCGCTTTTAAAAAATGACGGACCAAAAGGAGTCGTTTTAAAACTGAAAATTAGCACCGATGCGAACACTGCCAAGCATCAGTGAACCTGGTTCATAGTTTTTAGAAGATTGATACCGAAAATCTGTTTCTACAAGCAAATAACCCGTGCGCGCACTACCAATTACACCCACGCCGTACGACGTTTCTTCCAACGACTTTGCGCTGTTTGA
>JAYVHE010000072.1:0-12826 GCA_043771495.1 Bdellovibrio sp.
GAAAAACTGAAGCGATCCAAATCAGCGCACAAATAGTTGATGGTCAATTGGGCGCAGGATCTGCAAAAATTTATACGGCCTCAATTGAACAACCAGGTGATGACACGGCTCAAAAAGGAATTAAAGTTAAGAGCCGGGTACCGCCGTATATTCGCGAACTATTTCGCGATCAGCAGCAGTAATTAAAACTTAAACCATAGGAGAATTTATGAAATTATTTATTTTAACAGCGACCTTACTATTAACACCAATCGTCGCCAACGCGGCCGGCGATCAAGAGACCGTTCACACAATCCCAACGGAAATCACGTGCGCTCAGCCTGATACCGCCGGTGTTGAAAAATGGTCGATCGCATTGGCTTCAAACATTGACGGCAATCCCGCGCAACAATTACTTGTGACCGTCGCAACTGAGGATTATTCGCTGTTAGTAGCGCTTATGCGTACTGAAGGCGTTGTTGAAACTGACGGCGTAAAAACGTATTCGATCGATAACGGAGCTATGATCGTTAAAATTGAAAATGACACAACAGCGTCTTTTGATTTATTGCCAGGCCAAGATGGTCATATCAGCGCTACCGGAATGACGTGCGTGCCGAACAGCACAATCACGTTTAACGACATTCAGTTTTAATCGAAAAAAAATTAAAAGTACTTATTTTGGGACGAGTTCAATATTCAGATTGAATACTAAATTGTTTTTTTTATTTTATATTTCTAGAAAAACTGAGCATGATTCCTAAAAGGCCAACACCAAAAGCAATCGCTGGAATGGGGTTATGTGGGCTCTCATGACAAAGGAACAAAATCTTATCCGCCTTTTTCTAAAACTTTGGAACCAACTGATAATCCAGATCAGTTGGTTTGTTTTAATTGCGATTTATTTAAAGTCTAAATAAAAATTTAATTTAATTCGCTGGAAGTTCTTTCAGATCTGGCAGGAACTGTTTGGACTTGCGGAGCTACTAATTCGCTCGGATCATTACTATTCGGGCAAGTTGGAAAAAGTGCGTAGGCTTGTAAGGCAGAATCTAAAAGCTTATTTGCTTTTGAACTAGAAATTCCCATGTTGATTCCGCCTTCAACGGCTTTGGTTAATCCTAGAGTAAACATATCAAATAAGTTCAATTCGCTATTCGCCGTAGTTCCAGATGCTTTCACAGTATCAATTTTAGATGAACCGTCCGATTTGACTGTTTTAACGGCTACCTGACATTGAGTTTCATAACGAGAAGCAAAGGGTGTTCCCGTGCGGCAAACTCTGTTTGAGTAAGAGACGCATCTGATATTTTCAGCGACGGTCGTGATCTCGACCCCATCAGCGAAAGTACGTTGTGATGAAAAGATCATTAATCCAGTCAAAAGGCTTAGTTTAACAAATTTCATTTTTTCTCCCGTGTAAATTTTTTCTTTTTATAAATAGTTTGTAAAATAATTTTCGATTCATAAAATCTAAACAGATTATGAACTCTTATTTATAAAATTAAATATAGACTATTAAGAATACAAAAACGTTTCCAGAAGTTTTCCTATTCTAAAAAACATCGCCAAAAAAGGGCTGTTTGATTGAAACTTAAACAGTTAATCAAGGGATCGGCAAGCTTACCGAAAATTTTTATTATGGTGTTGTTCTCGATTTTTTTGAAGCCTCAAACTCAATCTCCTCCTGATGATGTCGTTTACACCGATGATAATTGTATCGACGGTCAGGATTTAAACTCTGCAGACATTGGTATTCTTAACTGCCCTGCTATTCCGGTTGAGCATCAAGCTACGTGATCATGGTTTTCAAATTTGCTTCTATCAATTTCAAACTGACTTGCGCAATGGTCCTGCGGACGTTTCTGGAACAATGTCTAATTAATTTACACCGAATTGAAATGAGTTGAGCATCAACCTTGGCACGATTTGCAAGTCATTGATCGTGATGAAAACATATAAACAGAATATTAAACTCTTATTTTTGAGCATGCTGGTTTTTATCCTAAGCCCCTTAGCGCAAGCCCAATCCGTTTACGAAGAACTTATCGCCCGTCGCTTGGTTAGCCCCATAAATCCAGAAATTCCCAGAGCTGAACTCCGATACGGCGATTCCGATTCAGCCTACAGACATTACTACGCAATTCCTATGCGGCTTGCCAGATTAGAGGCCGCCCGTAGCAGCGCAGCTGGGCTTATTGGGTCTGAAGACGTCCATGACGCTTGGGCCGAAGACAATTTTTTTAAAGCTCAAGGGGAAGTCGAACGCCTTCGTATTTTTAATAATTTACCGATGGATCCTAGTACACCCCAAGAAAAAACGTTTTTGGGAACCGTGTTTGGACAGCTTTGGGCTGCGGCTCGGACGATTTTATCAATTCAATTTAAAATCACCGATAACGCTTTTTTAGAGGCCAAAGCTGAACTCATTCGTGCCATTAACAATGATTTAGCTTTTGATGGCCGTGCAACGCGTGAACAGGTTCGCGTCGCGGTTATTAACTATAAAGCGGCTCTGCATATGGCGATTTTTAATCACGTCAGCACAACTGAATCCAACATCGGTGATAAACTAATGAATCTTGATAAACATGTTCAAATGCTTGAGCAGACTTTACAGGTTTTTAAAAATCAGAAAAACAATTCATCCTATTTGCTTTTGTCGGCCATCATCGCCGCTGATGAACTGATGTTTCGAGAGGTTAGATCTTTACTTTATGATCGCACTCGCAAGCGTCTGCAAATTTTCAACGACTGGATGGCTGATCTTCGTAAACGCTCGGCCGCGAATCGTTTAGGGAATAGTTGCTTAAAGTTATTTAACTAAACCGTCTCATCGTGAAACGTTATCGTATCTAGCGGAGTTGCTTCGCGGTTAACGTGGACCACGGGATCATCTACGTTACGTAATGAAATCCTTCTTTTTTCAAAGAATCCCGCAGGGCTAACTCGATCATGTTAATTTAAATTAACTTAGTTATTTCAATATTTTATAAGTTAATGTAAACTTAAATTGACATAATCAAAAAATAGTGTAAACTTAAGTTGACATAGTTCCGAAAGAGCATATACATCCTTAGTGGAGAACTTGCTAAGCTAAGGGTGACATGGAAGCGAAATCCAGAAAAGTTGATTTCTTTAAAGATAGTGATGGAGCTGAACCAGTAAAAGATTGGCTTAAAGCGCTACGGAAAAAGAAAAAATTTGTTGAGCACAGTAAAATCGCGACACGAATTCGTCGAGCAGAATTGGGAAATTTTGGAGACTACCGAATTTTAGGCGGCAACTGGGGCGAACTTCGAATTGATTTTGGACCTGGCTATAGAATCTATTTTGGAATTGATGGCGATGAACTAATTCTACTTTTGCATGGAGGCACAAAGGAAAGTCAGCAAGAAGATATCAAACTTGCTGAAGAACGATGGAAGAATTATCTTAAAAGTAAGAAGGAGGATACAAATGGCAAACCGAAATAAAGGCACAAGCTTTAATAAATACTTGTTAGAAAGTCTTAAAGAAGATGATCAAGCCGTCTTTTTCCATATTAAAGAAGCGCTTGAAAATCCAAACGTCAAAGAAGACGATGATTATCTCTATTTACTAAAAGCAATCGAAGATGTAGCCACGGCACGAGGAAAAGGGGATTTGGCTGAAAACGCCGGTCTTTCTCGTCAAGGACTTCATAAAATTCTTAAGGGCGAAAGTATTCCGAGCATACAAAATATTATGGCCATATTGAGTGTGGTTGGCCTTCGTTTTTCGGTCGAACAGATTCAAGAAGTCGTCACTGAAGACAAGCCTGCATCAGTTTTAGATGTCGCTGAGTATGCCTCAACACTCATTGCTAGAAATTCAACTTATATGAAACTGCAGAAAATTGTTTATTATGCGCAAGTTGAATCGCTTGTACATTATTCCAAACCACTTTTCGGTGAAAAAGTTCAAGCCTGGATGGGCGGGCCTGTTGTTCGCGAGCTTTTCGAAAAACACCGCGGCTCTAAAGTAATTAATAATATTAGCCTTGGAAACGCATCTAGACTTTCTATGGAACAAAAAGCTTGCATTAACTGGGCGGTTGAAAAATATGGTAATTTAGATGGCGAAACACTCAGCCATTTAACACACGTCGAAAAACCCTGGATGCAAGCCCGCAAAGGATTACCGTCTGATGCAAAGTCTGATGCCGAGATCACTCCGCAGTCGATGATGGACTATTATTCTAATCTTCCAAAATATCGTGATTTAGACGAAAAGGATGAAGCTTCCGAATGACACTTAAAAAAATTAAGTATTACTCTGCCCAAGTTTAGAAATCTTTGCAGCCAACGCTGTTGGCGAATGAATGACGGAATCAAGCAGAAATGTTTCCATCTGTAGTCTGGCCGCCAAACTGTTTTTGTTCAGCGCACTGGCGCCCGTTGCGATCGCGAGCATCCTAATGGCGTCTCGATTAAAATCGTCTCTTAGTAAAACAAGGGCGTCTAGGCTTTCGCCGTCTTTTTTAAGTGTTTTAATCGAACCAAGTCTGGCTTCAAGCCCACTGATGTTTTTTGCAACCAAAATGTGTCTGGGGTGATTTGAATCTTTAATTAATCGTTTCGTTTCTAATAGTGCGGTTTTTCCTATTCCTAATTCTGGAATTAGAAATGTTGTTTTTCTTGGTTGTGGCGCAATGGGTTTTTTGCGGGATTGAATCCATTCAGAATTTTTAATTAAAAGATTCTTAAATTTTAAATTAACTGTGGCCGTGCCATTTAAACAAATCATTTCTTGCGTGCTCGGTTCGACATCGGGGTTTGCCACCGGGAAATCAATCATTGCAAAATGAATGGCGTCATTAGTTTCAAAACCAACTAATAAATAATCGAAAATCTCGTGACCACAGACCCACGGTGCAGTCCCTGTGATCAGATAACCATTTTCAGTTTCTATTCCTTTAATTCCGGCTCCTCCGGGTTTAGCCAAATGTGTGGTGGCTAAACCGCACGTCTTTTTTCCCGTAGTGAGTGAGTCCCAAGTTGTGGGATTTTTTTGAATCCACTCTGGAATTCCTTGTAGCCGTTCTAAAACAGCTAAATGTTGCCAGAAAACAAACGCAAGAGCAGTCGAAGCACCGAATAAAGACTCAAGATCAGAATTTTGTGGAAGCTCTGATTTTAAATCGACTGAATCAGAAATTTCTAAAACTAAAGTTCTTAAATAACCTTTTAGAACCAATTTATTCGCATCGATTTCATTTGCATGTGGTCGGATTTCGTTTTCGGTGAAATTGATAAGTGAAAATGATTTTTCCATGATCTCCCGGTCAGATCTAAAATTGGCGGATTAACGTCAGTCGATCGAAATTGACTTCGATACCCACCGCGCTATTTAAATTAATTAATCTTATTCCAAGATTTTGTCCCGCTTGTGGATGCGTCGACAGAATATCGACCACCAAAGTTGAAATCAAAAATCGCCCTTCGCCGGGAAGTAAAGTATTTGAATCTTGGACGATGACGACTCCACCCGCGAGCAGCTCGATCCGATAATTTGGGAATCCCGTAAATTGAAAAGGCGGTGGCGGTGAACCTGGGCCCAGATTACCCACATAGGTTGTTAGCGTGTACTTTGAATTTAATTGCAGCTGCGCCGTCAAAGTTTGTTCCATTCCCGCAGGGGAATTATTAAATTGCAATTGGTTACCCGCATTATCCATCAGAAAAGTCACACCGACATTGAATCCATGTGGGACAGGATCCAAATATAAAGTCGTCGCATTGGGGTTCAACACCCCGACAGATCGATTATTATTATTAATCGCGCCATACGCCGTCCATGACGTTGGCGGAGCGGTCGTAATAAATGAATCATTCGGTGTTGTCGGTGATTCAAAACTTGAATTTTCAATTGTAATTGATTCCGTCGTCAGGCTCGGGCCAGATGCTGGGGAATCCGAATTTTTACAGCTCGAAAAAATTAAAATGTTTGCGGTTATAAAACTTAAAACTAAAGCCAATTTTGACAATTTCATAAAAGCCTATTTCGCAATTCGTAATTGATATGATGAGATCACATGAAATTCAAAGAAGTCAACGATGCTCCATGGAAAGTATTTCTTGATCGGGCGGATTAATACAATTAAATTCTAAAAACATGGCAAAGAAAGTCTATTATTAACGGGAGATTTTTTGAAACGTTTAATATTATTTATACAAATTACTGTATTCACTTCGATCCTTCACGCCGGCGACAACATTTGTTTTGACGAAAACAATGCCTTCTTAACACAAGCCCCAGTTGGTTGGGTTGCCGACACCGCAAAAGCTAAAGAGCTCGGTCTTTGCGCTGTGTACGTTGTCAAAGGCAAAGACTTCGATTCAAGTCCCGCCATTATTTACCCGCGGCTTGGAGGCACTGCGAATGAAGGCAAGGCCGCCGTTGAAGAATTTATACTTGAAAGCACGGCACTGTTAAAGGACTCCAAAACGCTAAAAGTACTTACAAAGCCCGCCATCAAAAATAAGTCTGGTTTAAAATTTGAAATTCGACATTTTCTTAATGGGCCGCCGCCCAATGATTTTGAAGCCATTGCCTACCACGCCGGAAAAAAAGCGGTCTTAGTGTTGGTATTATCTACGCGCAGTGAAAAGGCTTTTGATTCGCATCGCATGAAGTTGGCCGAATTTGTTAAAACGATTAAGCCCCTATCGCAAAAAGAACTTGAAAAATACAAAAACAAATAGACAATTTATCTGGTTTTCTTCACAAAAAGCTCTGGAAACCCATTCTTCACACGCGATCCTCGACCGCAAGCCAAAGTTAGTGTAATTTCCCACCAGTGAAGCTCTCCCTCCGCACAAGTCTTATCATCGTTGTTCTTGCAGCCGTATTGCCGATATTGCTTTTTTCGGGATTCATGATTGATAAAGTCGTTGATTCAGAACGCAAATCAGCCGAGGAACTTTTAACAAGGTCAGCGCAAGAACTCGCGCTGGCTTTTGATCAGGAAGTTCTTTCGACGATTCAAACATTGGAAGCCCTGGCCGAAGGCAATAACATCAAGCGCGGTGATGTTAAGGCTTTTTACAATGTCGCCCGACGAGTTTTAGAAAAACAAAAAACTTGGCGGAACATTATTCTTTTGGATCGCAACAATAGATTAATGAGTGCCCGCTTTGCTTGGGGTGAAGACCTCGGGCCGGTGGTTGATCGAAAAAGTTTGGATGAAGTTTTTAGAACAGGACTTCCTTCCATCGGAAACATATTTCGCTCACAAGACAATTCGTTTCCGGGGTTTGCTATTCGTGTGCCCGTTCGAAATTTTAAAAATGAAATCGTCTATGTGCTGACGGCGATGTTTGGACTTGAGCCCACGCAAAAGTTGGTCTTAAAATTTTCAACCGCACCTGGCGAATGGACGCGAGCCTTAATTGATCGCGAAGGAATTATTGCAGGACGTTCCCGTGATCCAGAAAAGCATTTAGGTAACCCAGCTTCTGCCTCGTTAAGACAAGCTGTAAAAACAACAGAACGTGGAATTGTTGAATCGACTACGCTTGAAAACGTTAAAGCTTACACAGGAATTTACCAGGCGCCGTTTTCGGGTTATGTGGCGGCCGTTGCCGTACCGCAAGAAATTTTAGGTACGCAAGCCGATATGGCGCAAAAATCGGGTTTTATTGTGGGATTTTTGTTTTTGATTTTTTCTGCACTGGCCACATTTTTGTTTTCTCGACCAATCACGCGCTCAATCACTGAGGCCGCCACCGCGGCAGCAGCGCTGGCTTCTGGTCAAACTCCTGGGATGGGACCGTCGCGCATTAAAGAACTCAGCGAATTGCGCCAGTCGCTGTTTTCGGCCTCAGAACTTTTACAATCGCAAGATCGCGCTAAGCGGGACTTCGTGGCAAATATGAGTCATGAGTTGCGCACGCCACTTGGAATTGTTCTGGGAATGACCGATTTACTCTCTAAAGATTTAATTCCTGCGGACGAAGTCAAACGCACTTGGGATGTTATCAAAAGAAACGGACAACATTTACTCCGCATCATCAATGACATTCTGGATTTTTCTAAAGCCGAAGCGCAGCAGGTAACGATTGAGCCGGTGGAATTTTCTTTACCGAATTTACTTTCAGCGATCGTTGAAGATTTTGCAACAACCGCGCAAAAAAATAATGTCCAACTAAAACTGACCAAAGATGCAGGCGCCCCGACGCTGGTTTACACCGACCCAGTGCGAGTTCGGCAGATGGTTTCAAATCTGGTGGACAACGCTTTAAAATTTACAGAAAACGGTTTTATTGAAATTTATTTGCATTCTATGACGGATGCAAAAGTAAAAATTACGGTCCGTGATACAGGCGTTGGAATTGATGACGTTCAAGCGGCAAAATTTTTTACCGCTTTCACGCAAGGTGATGCAAGTCACACGCGAAAATACGGCGGCACCGGATTGGGATTATCACTATCACGTAAAATCGGAATTGCCCTGGGTGGAAATGTTAAACTGGTTTCAAGCAAGCTGGGCGCTGGCTCTGAATTCGAAATCACTTTCGAAATAGGCCCTGCACCGGAAGAAACAACAGCTTCCCAGAACGTAAACCCAAAAATTATTAATGAACCTCAAAAAGGACTTAAGATTTTACTCGCAGAAGATTCACAAGAAAATACGACCCTGATAAAATTTTATTTAAAAACATTAGAAGCAAAGATTGATTGTGCTGTTAATGGCAATGAAGCAGTTGAATTGGCACGAGCCCAACAATTTGATGTGATCTTAATGGATATTCAAATGCCCGGTTTAGACGGTTATGGTGCGACGGCAAAAATTCGGGAAGCTGGAATTAAAACGCCAATTATTGCACTTACTGCCCATGCACTTTCGGAACATAAATCACGCGCTTTAAGCTCGGGCTTTACGGATTATTTAACGAAGCCGATTGATCGAGGGCAGTTGTTGGCGGCGGTTCATCGGCACGGCTCGCCGAGTATTTGAATAGGACAACAAAAAAACCACTTCATAAAGATCTCGTTGTTGACCAGCCACCGGGCGGGGGCCCTGTTTTAAAGTTATCTACCTGTTTTATGGTTACAATCGCCTGACACTTTTTGCTCAGTGTAAATGAAGACGTCAGCAAAATCAGTTTATTTCAAATTCAATGACTATAGTTAAACTATATCCAAATCCCCGATGGCGCTTATTTTGATAGAGCTCTGTTGACCTATTGTTTTAACAAAATCTGCGGAGGATTTATGAAAAAGTTGATCTTATTGATGCTATTAGTTCCTGTTATGGCTCAAGCCCAACTGGGTATGCAAGAACGAATGAAACTGGCCCAACAAGCGGAACTGATTTTTTCTACGAATGCGGCTAGTCCCGTTACTTTTTATAATGATTATTTAGTAAAGCATGAAGATGATTCTGCGGCTGAATTGGCATTTAAGGAACGAGCTGATCGAGTCATGGGTGAAATTAATTTTTTACAAGTCAGTGGCAATGATAATATTAGAAAATACATTACAGAACTTTATTTGGCTTATACGGATCCAAAAACGACTGAGCAAGCCCTTCAAAAAAAACAAACTCTTGAAATTTTGGCTGATCGAATCGTACGCTTAAATGCGGCCCGAGCCCTGAGCAGCAAAAGCCGCAGCAAAAAACACTTCGGAACCGCCGCCGAGTGTATTTCAAGTTGGGCCTTACCACGGATTGCGAGAACCCCTATATTAAGTCATAATCCGAAGATCCGACAAATTGCTAAGAAGTAAAAAAACGTTTTTGAAAGTTGACCAAAGAAATGCCTCTGAAATCAAAACCAATTTTTCGCAAAGCCCAAAAATCTGACTCAGGTTTTATACAAAGTTTTCAACAGGCCATGGCTTGGGAAACTGAAAACATTAAATTAGATCCGCCTACGCTTGCAAAAGGTGTAACTGCCGTTTTAGAGAATTCTGCTCTTGGCACTTATCATGTCTGCGAGCTGAACGCAGAAGTCATTGGCTCGCTGCTATTAACAGCGGAATGGAGCGATTGGCGCAACGGTACTGTGTGGTGGTTGCACAGTCTTTATTTTAAACCCGAGCATCGTGGCCAAGGTTTGTTTTCGCAAATGTACAGCTACATTCAAGAGCTGGCTAAAAATGAAAAAGATATTCGCGGCATTAGACTTTATGTAGATCATACCAACGAACACGCTCAAAAAGTTTATACAAAGTTGGGAATGAACGGTGATCATTACCGATTATTTGAATGGATGAAGAGGTAAACGTATGAATCAACAACTCTATCAGTCACCACGCTGATCTTAAAAAATAAATTTGTTACTCGACCCAACTCTGAAATTTCCGCACCCAAAGCGGCAACACCCGCAATTTTAAATACTTCTGTATTTGCTGCTTAGGTATCGTATTGTAAGAACTAACCAAACGTCGACAATTCCGAGCCCGACAATGGCACCGCATGGTCCACCAAGACTTATACTTCGGTACGGTGGTCGAATAATCAAAGGAAAGCTCTTCCCCAGCAGAAATATCGCGTAAAGCATAAAGCCGATTCTCTTGCTTGATTCCACAGTTGGGATCACAGCTATGGTTAATCGTGCGCGGCAGTTCATCTAAATCAATATACATACGCCGACTGATCTGCAGCGGATCATTGCAAGTTTCTTCACCCGCATCAATGCGCACATCAATTTGTTTCGACGTCAGTCGGTCACCGGATAAAACGCAAACAAAATCACCGGCCTTGAAATTCTTGGACGTAAAAACGCCGTGTCCTTTTTTATTCGTCGGTTTGATCTTAAAACTCATAGCTTATTTTAACCTGCATCCCACTACAAACTCAAGTTGAAGAAATCCAGACAAGTCATCTTAACTGGCGTTGTCACGCGCTATGTGATCGCGTCCCAATAAGCCTAGCCGGAACGCCACCCCAAATTTCATTGGACTGAATGGTGGTGTTTTTCGGCACGACGGCACCGATTGAAATAATCGCCCCATCGCCCACACTGACTACGCTTAAAAGCACGCTGTGGGCGCCGATGGTCACGTTGTTTCCGATCACAATGGGGTAATGACCCAATCTATCGCCTTCGATAATGTGTGGAATAAGTAGCGAACCCTGGCCCACAATACAATTTGAACCAATCGTAATAAAAGTGGGATACATCATAAGTCCCGAGCTGTAAGAGTTGTTTCCAATTTTAATTCCGAGCAACTGATAAAAAACTCTTAGTAATGGAATTGGTATTAAACCACTTCGTATCACGGGATAAAAAATTATCAGAAAAAATAACAGATAAACATGGTAAGTAAATT
Organism: Bdellovibrio sp.; assembly: GCA_043771495.1. Classification (GTDB taxonomy): domain Bacteria; phylum Bdellovibrionota; class Bdellovibrionia; order Bdellovibrionales; family Bdellovibrionaceae; genus Pseudobdellovibrio. The sequence continues at coordinate 11,281 of JAYVHE010000072.1, forward strand.
CGTCTTTAGATCGCACCGCGATTTCGCCGACCGGTATAGGCCGCACAAATAAAAATGCGCGAAACACAGCCAGTGCAAAACCGTAGATCAGCAAAATAAAACAAATGCAGAAAATCAAAGAATAGAGCTTTTGTGAATCGACCAATTCACAAATTTGCCATGCGCCAAAGCCTGCGACTCCCAAACAGAAAAAAAGAAATATAGAAAACACTAAGATTTCGGGAAGTCTTATCTTTCGCATTGAATAAGATTGGCGGATCACGTTTGGAAATTCAACTTTAATTCGCAAAAAAACTGGATACTGAGCTCTGAATTTAGTGCCGGGAATTCGGTCACTCAAATTGTAGAAATTTCCGATTGAATTCCATAAAGCTTGAGACGTTTTTTATATATGAATTAAGCAACATAACTTTATTTTATATTCAAAATCAATTTATCCGCGTTGTTTGACTACACCAAATTTAGTAGTGATGATTAACAAATAGATTCGATTTTAAATTCTGGAGGAGCAATGAAATTTTTAGGTTGTATCGTGGTCCTAGCTCTTGTCCATTCTGTCACTGCGCGAGCCTTTGAAACGCTCGACATCGTTCCGCGGAATGTAAAGTCTTTCCCACTGGATTCAAAAAATTTAAAATTTATTTCTGATCGCCTTTATCTAGATAAATTAGCAGACAATTTAGACTGCGAAGTTCGCGTTTCCGAAACAAAAAAGGAAAGAAAATTTTCGACCGGCGTAAAAATTGTAGAAATGTTAGAAATCAAATACACCAGTAAACGCTACCGCCAAGATGAGCATGTTGCCTTTTTTCCCATTGGTTCAATGCTGACGATTCAACGTAAAACGTCTAATCTGGCCGGAGCCGTCGAAGAATTTAAGCTGGAGTCGAACGATCTTCACAACACCCAGTTCATTTTTCAGCATGATGGAGTGGGTCACATTGTTTGGATGAACTTTGTCAGTGATCTGACGACGCTTCCTTGTGCGTTAAAAAAGTAGTTTTTAAAATTCTTGATCCTTGCGTTTCGGCTCGACCGGTTTAAGCTAGAACCCTAACACCGGAGCATATATGCCAAAACGAATCGCGGTCATCGTTGGAAGTTTACGAAAAGAATCAATCAATAGAAAAATGGCTTTGAACTTAATCGAAATTGCACCACAAACTTTAAAGCTTGAACTGTTAGAAATTGGATCTCTGCAAATGTACAACGAAGATCTTGATAAAACTCCACCCAAAGAATGGGTTGAGTTTCGCACGCAAATAAAATCTTACGACGGCGTCATCTTTGTTACACCGGAGTATAATCGTTCGGTGCCGGCCGTTCTAAAAAATGCGATCGATGTTGGGTCTAGACCCTACGGGCAAAGTGCGTGGGATAAAAAACCATGTGCCGTCGTCAGCGTTTCGCCCGGAGCTTCGGGTGGATTCGGCGCCAACCATCACTTACGCCAATCATTAGTTTTTTTAAATATGCCGACGATGCAACAGCCGGAAGCCTACATTGGAAGTGCTTCAAAGATTTTTGATGATCACGGAAAATTAGT
>JAYVHE010000073.1:0-5267 GCA_043771495.1 Bdellovibrio sp.
ACGAACTTATCCACAGAAAAATAAATTACTGCCTATAAAAAGTAAAAATACTGTGGAAAACTAGTCGAAATTATACCTTAAATCGCCGAACTCGCTCTATTTATCGCAATGGGTTCTGCCTTAATGCAATACAAGTTCGTTGTGCTTTTCTTCGGTTTGTTACTTGTTGCAACGGGTATCAAGATGTTTTTCATAGGAACAAAACCACAGAATCTTGAAAACAATTTTATAGTAAGACAATTGAAAAAGGTATTTAGAGTCCATCCACAAATCGAGGGCGAGAGCTTTTTTATCAAAAAAGAAGGTCTTACTTACGTAACCCCATTATTTTTAGCGTTAATTTTCATCGAACTAACAGACATTATTTTTGCTGTCGATTCAGTTCCTGCGATATTTGCTTTAACCAAAGAGCCTTTAATTGTATTTACGAGCAACATCTTTGCAATACTTGGTTTGCGATCGATGTACTTTATGCTTGCTGATGTGATGGATCGATTTATTTACATTAAGTATGGCTTAGCAGCTGTACTCGTATTTGTTGGCGCAAAAATGATTTACTTAAACGACGCTTTTGGTGGAAAGTTTCCAATTAGTTGGTCACTTTCGATCATTGCTTTGTTAATTGGATCTTCGATTGTGATTTCCATCATCGTGGATAAGAAAAGGAAGATTCCAAAAATCTAAAAAAATCTGGAATTAATTGATAGTTCGATTAAAACAAACTACAACATCTTAATTATCTATTTTTATAAAGTTAAAAAATGAATTATGTTAACTTATTCGTAACAAAAAACTAGGAGTACGCAATGGATCCAGCCGAAGAATTTATTAAAAACCTCAAACAAAACACGAAACTCTTCAAAATTGGGATAGTGACAATTGCTGTGGTTGTGATGGCCATGGGGAGCACGTTTATCATCCCTCCGGGACATAGAGGTGTGCTTGTAACCATGGGTAAGGTTTCACCGGTTTTTGCTCCAGAAGGATTGGGCTTTAAACTTCCATTCGTAACGACGGTGGTCCCTGTATCTGTGCGCCAACAAACCACAATCGCTAAAACCGAATGTTATTCTTCTGATCTTCAACAGATCGCGGTTGAATTAAGAGTGCTCTATCGCATACCTGAAAACATGATTGTAAAAATGTTCCGCGATTATTCCGGCGATCCATTCGAAAGCTTGATCGCTCCACGAATTAGTGAGGCTCTTAAAGAAGTCACTGCGCTTCAAAGTGCTGAACAGATTGTAAAAAAACGTGAAGAGGTCAAAGCCAAGACTCTCGAAGCAGCGCGGGCAAAAGTGGGTTCTCTGCTGATTATCGAAGATGTGGTTATTCAGAATGTGGCGCTTTCAACGGAACTTGAAACAGCCATCGAAGCAAAAATGGTGCAAGAACAAGAGGCCGCAAAGGCGAAGTTCACCCAAGCCAAAGCTGAAATCGAAGCTCAGACGGCAATCATTCGCGCCAAGGGCGAGGCCGAAGCTATTCGGGTTCGGGGTCGCGCAGTACAAGACAATCCAGGTTTAGTGCAGCTGCAAATAGTAGAAAAATGGAATGGTGTTTCACCGCTAGTCATTGGCGGAGGTGGTGGCGGAGCTAACATCTTACTGCCAGTTGGAAATCTTAAGACACAGTGAGAACGCAACAAAACGGAATCTTACGATATATTTTGATAATTTTCCTGGTTTTCGCGTTAGTTCGATTTTACCCTGTTGTGATGCGTACGATCCAAGCGGCTGCAAGTGGAGCAAGTCTATATTGGTGGGCGGCCCTTCCGGTGTTAGTTATCGGTTGGGCATTTTGGAAAATGTTTAGGCGCGGGTTGGTTGCGAAAAAATCTGGATACCCGGTTGAAAGCCAACCCTATCGTGATGTAACGGACAGCGCCCAAAATCCATCGGAAAAAAAATAGCTACACAATTTCTTTAACTAGCAATGAAATGATGAAACACTGCATAATATTGGCCAATGGCAATTCCAAAAATTCCTATCGGAAGCTCTCGGATTTGAATCTGTTTTAACACTTCTATTAAGCAGCTGGTGCTCGAATTGTAACTGAAACAGACAACGCCAAAGCCACTTTGCAGAGAAAATCTAAACTGACTTCACTGATTTGTCCTGATTCCATTCTTGCTATTGCAGGTTGATGACTACAAACCATTTTAGCCAATTCTGCTTGAGAAATTTTTTGCTTTTCACGAACCATTCGAAGCTTTTCGACAATTTTCTTCTTCTGTCGAATGAGCTCAATCTCAATCGTACTTAACCCTAAAGACCTTCCAAAATCATCGGCTGTTTTATATTTAACCATTTTATCTCTTACTTTTGATTTCATAACCCTAAACTCCTTATTCTCGTCTTAACTAGATCCATGGTTCGCCTATCAATCTTCTGAGATTTTTTTTGTGTCGCATGCAGGACGTAAATAGCGACTCCAACCTTAATCAAGTAAAAAACCCGATACTCTCCGGTTTTTCCGGATAGTCTTAGTTCGTGCAAGCTCTTTCTGCGCTTGCTTCAAAACAATCGACTCTATAACGGAACCAGTATATAACGGATATGGTATATTGTCAATATTTTACTTAAACTCAAAGCATCCTCCGCCAAAGATAATAATTTTCTTATCTTCAAATCTTTTAATATTAATTCTATTCCACAAGTTATGAATTCTTAGCAATATTAGAAACTCGATGGGATGCTTATTGCTGCGACCTTCAAAAAAGCAAAATCCGTAGAACGGTTTACCATTTTTTTCGGTTCACATGCGTTTTTCTTTTCATTACAAGACCTCATTTATCCGGGAGCGAAGGCCAACCAGAAACAATTTGAAATTCCCTTGGGTGGTGCAGTTCTTAGAATCCCCACAGTGATATTGAAGAGATCGAACGCCTAACTCGTTATAATAAAAACAATAGTGACCCGCGAAAAGATCATTAGAGATTTTTCAGTTTAAATAATTGATCTAAAATCACAAACGAACCAATGACCAAAACAAAGAATCCGAACCCACGTTTGAGTAATTTCTCATTCACTCTTGACGAATAATATTGGCCAATGGCAATTCCAAAAATTCCTATGGCCGCAATTTTTAGAAGCAATGGCCATTCAAAGTATAAATTCCCGATACTCATCGTAAAACCAAAAATGGAGTTCGCGGCGATAATTGCAAGTGACGTCCCAACCGCCGTTTTCATCGGTAACTTCAAAAGTAGGACAAGGGCTGGAATAATTAAGAATCCACCTCCGGCTCCCACAAAGCCGGTTACAATGCCAATTAAAAACCCCTGCCATATGATGGCGATCAATCTGCCCTTGCCACTGTTGGAGTCTACTGTGGGTTGGATTGTCTCTTGACCAGAGCGGATCATGGCTCTTGATGCAAGCACCATAATAATTCCGAAAAGTCCCATCACCAAGAGAGGCTTCGTGAGTGTAAACCCACCCAAATAAATAATCTGATCCGGAATACTTGGTAAAATAAAATGTCTTGCTGCAAACACCCCGATGAAGCTTGGAATTGCAAAAAGAACTCCGGTTTTATAATCGATTAATTTTTTCCTCGCATTCAAAAGGGCACCGACAAAAGCAGTTGATCCAACGACAAACATTGATCCTGCTGTCGCCATCAGCGGATCTTGCTTAAACAAATAGACTAGAATTGGAACCGTAAGAATGGAACCACCACCACCTATAAGGCCAAGGGAAATTCCCATTATTATGGCGCTTGCGTATCCTATAAATTCCAAGGGTTACCTCTTTATATTAAATCGGCGATCAACGAGTCGAAATAAGAACATTCCAAAAATCATACTCACGAAGAAAATAATCGGACGACTTTGAAAGCTGGCCAGTGACACCAACGCGGGCCCCGGACAATAGCCGGCCAGGGCCCAGCCCACACCGAATAGAAAAGAGCCAGCAATCAGAGGAAATGTAATTTCCGTATTTGTCGGAAGATGCCACTTCGCAGAAAAGAGCGGTGATTTTCGTCGTACGATAAAGCGAAATGCGATGAAGTGAACGATCACAGCTCCGGCCATAACAAATATGAGCGATGCATCCCAGCTTCTAAAAATATCTAAAAACCCAAATACCTTTTCGGGTCTTGTCATACCTGAGATTCCAAGGCCCATCGCGAAAAAAATTCCAACGACTAAAGCAGCAACATTGTTTTTCATAAAAAGACTCCCAGTCGACGAAATACATAGACTGCAATGACCCCTGCTAAAATAAAAGTGACCGTTGCGGCTAATGACCGTAGCGAAAGCCGACTTGTTCCACAAACACCGTGACCACTCGTGCAACCACTACCCAGAACAGTTCCAAATCCGACCAGTAACCCAGCTACGACAAGTGTCCAATCTTGAGTGGGAAGGCCGCCCGAAAATGCATCAGGCTTTAGAACTTTTAAAATGAATCCACCCACCAGCATTCCAGAAATAAAATACCAACGCCAAGCTTTATCACCTTTTGTCGAAGCCACTGTTGCGCCATAAATAATTCCACTGACTCCGGTGACTCGACCATTTAATACGAGCATCAAAGACACCGCCGCACCGATCAACAAGCCGCCGATCAAAGGCAAATAATAGGGCAAATAATATTGCAAATAATAATTTTCCATCTAATAACCACCTTTGCGTTCAACTGGAAGTTGGCATTCATTCCAGCTCAGCATTCCTCCGCCGAGATGAGATATTTTTTGAAATCCCAAATTAATTCCAAGTTTTGCAGCATCCTGCGAACGTTGACCTGACCGACAAACAAATACGATCTCTTCTGATCGGTTGTAACCTTCGAGAAACTGTTTCAAATTGTCGCCCAAAGTAATTTGATGCGAGTTTTTAATGTGACCAAGCTCACCGACATATTCTTCGGGTCCACGCACATCAATAACTAATGCTTGATCTAGGCCCGCATTTAATTCTTGTGGAGTGAGTGTTTTAAATTCGGAGAGTTTTTCTTTTTCTTCAAACTTTCCACAGGCCATATTAGCCGGTAGAGACTCTTTGATCTTTTTCGGTAATTCGAGTTTAAGGTCTTTCATAATCTGTACAAATTGCGACTTTGTTTTACCACTGCCAACACGCGGGTTATGGCGAATTTCCATGTCAATGGTCGAAGACGTGAATCCCTTGTAGTCATGGGCCGGGAAAACCTTAGTCTCCAAGGGAAGGATGAATAGTTTTTGATGGACGCTATCGTAAAGGTCTTCGGACGAACCACTTTGAAAGTCCGTACGGCCCGTTCCTCGTATAAGTAGCACA
>JAYVHE010000074.1:0-6514 GCA_043771495.1 Bdellovibrio sp.
GCTCGAAATCAATGCGACACTCGGTTACTCTGTAGCCAGTGTTACCATGAACAACAGTGCAAATCGCACTGGGGTCGAATATTTATTGTATCCTCATAAGTCTTTTGTACGGGCTCCAATGGGTCCTAAAGCATTTAGGCCTCTTTTTAAACAGGACCTTGATCCAAGATTGTTGATTGATATAATTGAAGATCGCCAGCCTAAATTCGATTTTCTATGTGGTCGTCAAACCGAGCTGGTAATTAAGTGTACCAACGATGAGTTTGAGTTGCTGTTAGAGCGTCCGCATAAAGACGACGATGCCTTCGTTAAGAAAATTACCATAGATAGTAAGACGTTTAAGATGGTTTGGGTGTTTAAGGGACGTGAGTTTAACAACGGACCTTCAAATGAGACCTTGGCCAAGACCTTTGTCCTGGAAAAGCCAGAAGGTTTTAAACAGGTCGATATAAAATAAATTTAAATCGACTCACCATTTTGATTACGGGCATACTCTAAGTAAGAGGGTCTATATAGATAGATTCTCCTGGAGGTTTAAAAATGTCCACTGCATCATCGGCTTCACAGGTTTTTAGAAACATCGTCGAAAAAACGCAATCCAAAGCGACTCAACAGTCCAATCATTGGACGGGTACTTTTTTCGAATATATTGATTTGATCAAACAAAATCCTAAGATCACACGAAATTCTTATCAGCGCATGTACGACATGATTGTTGAAGCTGGAATAGAAAACTATGTGGATTTTAAAAAACCAATTCAACGTTACAAATTTTTTGACGATACGGCCAACGAAGGTAAAGATGCAGTTTTTGGCTTAGACGTCCCTTTGATGAAATTAGTCAACGTTTTGAAAGCCGCAGCTTTGGGTTACGGAACTGAAAAACGGGTTATTCTACTGCACGGACCAGTGGGATCTGCGAAATCAACGATTTGTCGGATGTTAAAAAAAGGTTTGGAGGCTTACTCTAAAACTGATAACGGAGCGATGTACACATTTGAGTGGGTTGACGAAAACGGTAAGTGCGAAGGGCTTTTTGGAAAAGAACAAAAAACTTTTCACAGTCCAATGAATGAAGAGCCATTATTATTAGTGCCAGATGGAATGCGCCATGCCCTTTGCGAAGAATTAAATCGCGGATTAAGCAGCGATTTCCGCATCAAAATTAAAGGTGAATTGTGCCCGCCATCACGTTTTATTTTTAAAAATTTAATGGAACGCTACAACGGCGATTTAAATAAAGTTTTAGGTCACGTTCGCGTAAAACGTTTAGTGATTTCGGAAGCTGATCGTATCGGGATTGGAACCTTCCAGCCTAAAGATGAAAAGAATCAAGACTCTACAGAGTTAACGGGCGATATTAATTACCGCAAAATTGCTGAATACGGTTCGGATTCAGATCCACGTGCATTTAATTTTGATGGTGAGTTTAACGTCGCTAATCGTGGGATGATTGAATTTGTTGAGGTTCTAAAACTTGACGTAGCTTTTTTGTACGATTTATTAGGCGCTTCGCAAGAACATATGATTAAGCCAAAAAAATTCGCGCAAACATATATTGATGAAGTGATTATTGGGCATACCAATGAACCAGAGTATCGTCGTTTGCAGGATAACGAATTCATGGAAGCTTTGCGAGATCGTACTGTAAAGATAGATATTCCATACATCACGCGTTTGTCTGAAGAAGTTAAAATCTATAAAAAAGACTTTAACTCACAAAAATTGCGTGGAATCTCGATCGCTCCGCATACGATTGAAATCGCTGCAATGTGGGCCATTTTAACGCGATTAGAAAAACCGAAAAAAGCCAACTTAACACGTTTACAAAAACTAAAATTATATAATGGCAAGACCTTGCCGAATTTTACAGAAGACAACGTTAAGGAGCTTCGCAAGGAAGCTATTCGCGAAGGTTTAGACGGGATCTCGGCTCGTTATATTCAAGATAAAATTTCAAACTCGATCGTATTGTCGCAGCAGATGAATAAGGGCAGCGTAAATCCATTTATGCTGATCAACGAATTGGAAAGTGGATTAAAACATCACTCGTTAATTTCGAATGAAGAGTTAAAGCAAGAATACCGCGAACTATTAGGCGTGATTAAGCAGGAATACGAAGAGATCATCAAAGCAGAAGTGCAAAGAGCCATCAGTGCCGATGAAAGTGCTTTGCAACGTCTATGTGGAAATTATATCGATAGTGTTAAGGCCTATACGCAAAAAGAAAAGATGCGTAATCAGTTTACCGGTAGTGATGATGATCCAGATGAGCGTCTCATGCGCGCGATTGAGGAAAAAATTGAAATTCCTGAGTCACGCAAAGATGATTTCCGTATCGAGATCATGAGCTACATTGGGCGATTAGCTTTAGATGGAAAACGTTTTGATTACAAACTGAATGAACGTTTACATAAAGCTTTAGAGCTAAAACTTTTTGAAGATCAAAAAGACAGTATTAAATTAACGTCTTTAGTCAGTTCAGTTACTGACAACAAAGACACGCAAGAAAAAATTGATGTTGTTAAGTCGCGATTGATTAAAGAATTTGGTTACGATGATGTTTCAGCTACCGATGTACTAACTTATGTCGCGAGTATTTTTGCTCGCGGTGATAAAAAGTAGGCTAATAATTACCTCAAGGGAGTTTCATGTCTATTCGTGAAGACCAAAACCGTTTTAAAAGTATCGTCAAAGGCCGCGTGCGTGACGATTTTAAACGATTCGTCACTAGCGGAGAAATGATCGGTAAAAAGGAAGACGAATACATTAAGATTCCGCTTCCACGTGTTGACATTCCCACTTTTCGCTTTGGACCAAAACAAAATCAAAAAGGTGTTGGCCAAGGCGAGGGTGATGACGGCGAAGGTGGTCAGCAACAACCTGGTCAAGGTGAAGGTGCGGCGGGCAAGGAACCCGGCCAGCACATGCTGGAAGTTGAAATCTCTTTAGATGAGTTGGCGGAAATTTTAGGTGAAAAATTAGAATTGCCACGAATTTTACCCAAAGGTAGTCATCAAATTACGACTGAAAAAAATCGTTATTCTGGAATTGCGCCTGTCGGCCCAGAAGGTCTACGAAAATTTAAACAAACTTATAAAAAAGCATTAGCTCGTTATATTTCGTCGGGTATTTACGATCCGTCGAACCCAGTTATTGTTCCGATTCGCAAAGATTATCAGTACCGCACTATGAAAAAAACGCAGCAGCCGCAAACGCGTGCGGTTGTTATTTATATGATGGACGTTTCTGGATCTATGGGCGACGAACAAAAAGAAATCGTTCGCTTAGAATCATTTTGGATCAATACGTGGTTACGAAAATATTATAAAGGTCTAGAGACCCGCTTTATCATTCACGATGCCGCCGCAAAAGAAGTTGATGAAGATACTTTTTTTAGAACCAGTGAGTCCGGCGGTACGTTGATTAGTTCGGCGTATAAGCTGACGCAACAAATGATAGAAGCTGACTACCCAAGCAGTGACTGGAATGTTTATCCGTTTCATTTTAGTGACGGAGATAACTGGAGTGGTGAAGACACGCGTCTGTGCGTGCAAATTATTAGAGATTTCTTTTTACCGCGAGTGAATGTGTTTTCATATGGTCAGGTCGAAAGTAAATACGGCAGCGGGCAATTTTTAAAAGATCTTCAAAAAGAATTTGCCGGTGACGAGCGTGTAACATTAAGCCAAATCGAGTCACGCGATAAAATTTTAGACTCAATTAAAGATTTTTTAGGTAAAGGAAAATAACTTTGGGAAATTTAACGCCCGAACTAGAATATGAACGCAAAAAAATCGCCGAAATCGCAAAAGATTGCGGCTTAGATTGCTTTGATACCGTTTTTGAATTGATTACTTATGATCAAATTAGTCAATTTGCCTCTTACGGCGGTTTTCCCGTCAGATATCCACATTGGCGTTTTGGAATGGAATACGAACAATTATCTAAATCTTACGAGTACGGTTTATCTAAAATTTATGAAATGGTGATTAACACGGATCCTTGTTATGCGTATCTAATGGAAGGCAATTCCATGATGGATCAAAAATTAGTAATGGCTCACGTTTTTGGCCACTGTGATTTTTTTAAAAATAACGCCTGGTTTTCTAAAACCAATCGTAAAATGATTGATCAGATGGCCAATCATGCAACGCGAATTCGCCGATATATTGATCGTCATGGGTACGAAACTGTCGAAAAATTTATTGATGTTTGTTTAAGTTTAGAAAATTTGATTGATCGTTATTCGATTTTGCGAGCTCCGGAAAAATTTGAAACTCGCATAACTGAACAAAAAAAGTCAGACTTACTGTTTCGGGTGGATAAACCATACATGCAGAATTTTATTAATCCTAAAGACGTGATTGATAAAAAATGGGAACAAACCGATAAAAACAAAAACGTAAAATTTCCGGCTGATCCCGTTAAGGACATTTTAAGTTTCTTGATGCATTTTGCACCTATTGAAGACTGGCAGCAGGATATTTTAGGAATTATTAAAGACGAAGCCTATTACTTTGCACCCCAAGGAATGACGAAAACGATGAACGAAGGTTGGGCTTCGTACTGGCACTCGCACATTATGACAAAACACGTTCTAAACGATTCAGAAATTATCGACTTTGCGGATCACCATGCGGGAACTATGTATATGAAGATCGGAGGGTATAATCCGTATAAAGTCGGTTTAGAGCTTTTTCGAGATATAGAAAACCGGTGGAACAAAGGTCAGTTTGGACGCGAATGGGAAAATTGTGACGACGTTAGGCTTAAAAAATCTTGGGATAGAAAATTAAATCAGGGTCGGGATAAAATTTTTGAAGTGCGTAAAATCTATAACGACGTCACATTTATTGACGAGTTTCTAACAGAGGATTTTTGTGTTCGACAGAAACTTTTTGTTTACAAGTTTAACGCAGAAAAAAGCAAATTCGAGATCGACACCAAGGATTTTAAGGCCATTAAAAGCCAACTCTTGTTTCAATTGGCAAATTTTGGGCAACCGATGATTCGTATTGAGGACGCAAATTTCGAAGGTAAGGGTGAATTGTTGTTGATTCACATTCATGAAGGCTTAGATTTACAGCCAAACTACATGGACGAAACTATGCGTAATTTGCAAAAATTATGGAAACGCCCTGTTAATTTGAAAACCGTGATGGAAAACGAACCTAGAACGTTTCGCTATGACGGACAGGAATTCACTCAAGCCGCGACGACTTAAGAAAACCGCTTCACAAATGGGATTAACTCGACTACTTTGTGCTCTATGGCACATTCCGGAAAGCAATCCACTTTAGTTTACTCTGATGACCCTAAGGATCAAAAGGTCTTGGATGGCTCATTGGAAAAGCAAAAAAACCTTGCTGTGCAATCAAGTTTAATCCAAGCTAATTCGTATACAGTCGTTTTTAGAATTGAAAAAAGTGGACGCAATGGCAAGCCAGTTACGGTTATTGATAAGTTTCCAAAACACGAAACTTTTTTGAAAGAATTGTCTAAAGAGCTTAAAATCAAATGTGGTGTAGGTGGGACGTATTACCTTTCGGCAGATTGTGGAACGATTGAAATACAAGGCGACCAACGAGTTCAAATTAAAAAAATTTTAGACGCGAAGAAAATTAAGTACAAAGGCGTGTAAGGGCTTAAAACCCAGGAGATCAACGTGAAGAAGATTATAGTTATTGATGATTTTGAAGATAGCTGCCAATTGATCTCAGAAATCTTGTCGACTAATTACGAAGTTAAATATATTTGCCAGGCAGAAAAAGCTTTAGATTTTGTTAAACAGAATAACCCAGATTTAATTATCATGGATTACAAAATGCCGTACGTAACTGGCGTAGAGCTTTGTAAAATTATTCGTGAAACTCAGGTCACTCAAGATATCCCAATTATTTTTGTTTCTGGAGCAGCTACATCGGACGAACGCATCGAAACCTTAGAATCAGGTGGCGATGATTTTTTATCTAAACCATTCCATCCAAAAGAATTATTACTTCGTGTACAAAAACGTTTGTCATATATTGAAAACGTGAATAAAACGACGGGCGAGAAAACAGTTACGCCAATAACCGAAGTTAGAATTGAATTTTTACAGGTTGCGAATTTAAAAATTAACGACATGTCTCACAAAGTATTTTTGGATGATCAAGAAATTAAATTAACGCCAAAGCAATACGACATTTTACGATTGCTAGTAGATAACAAAAATAATTTAGTTTCGCGCGAAAAATTCATGAAAGAAGTTTGGGGCCATTCGGACGTAACGCCACGAAACGTCGATTCCCAAATCAATTACTTAAAAAAGAAAATCGAAGGGTTCCGGGGCCAAATCACCGCGGTGCCGAGTCATGGGTATCGCCTAGAAGCTTAAAGTAGAGTTAAGCAAGATTTCGCTTTGGTTTCTAGGTAGAGCGAGTTCGGCGATTTAAGGTATAATTTCGACTAGTTTTCCACAGTATTTTTACTTTTTATAGGCAGTAATTTATTTTTCTGTGGATAAGTTCGT
>JAYVHE010000075.1:0-11614 GCA_043771495.1 Bdellovibrio sp.
ATATAGATGTAATTAAAACTGAGAATTTATACCTTTTCGACGGAGAAAAGGGCTATTCACTTGGGCAAGGACAATAGCTTTAACTACGGTGGCGAAAAAGTTTTTTTCGCCACTAAACATTCAAAAGAGACTGTCTTGAAACCAATTCTTGCGAAGCTCGGGCTAGAATGTATTCGCCTAGATGTAGATACGGACAGATTTGGAACATTCAGTGGCGAAGTCGAGCGAGTCGGAAATGTTCGAGAAACCCTTCGATTAAAAATAGATGCGGCTGCAAAACTAAATCCAGCGGCACGATTTTTTCTAGCCAGCGAAGGTAGCTTTGGTCCACATCCCCTGATTGGGTTTATTCCAAGTGATCACGAAGCGCTTCTATTTATTGATAGGAAATTAAAAACTGAAATTTACGTCGAGGAAATCAGCACAGAAACGAATTTTTCCGAAGTTGAATTCGGGCCCCGTGACGATCTCGACGCATTTCTTAAACAAATCGGGTTCCCCGAACACGGCCTCATTGTAAAACCAAAAGGGAATACTTCAGTTGTTTTCAAGAATCTGCAAAATATTCATTCGGTAGGCCAAGCGATAATCGATTCTTTTTTGGCATCTCCGGAAGCGAAAGTCATTCTAAGTACAGATATGCGTGCTAATTTCAACCCAACCAGAATGAAAGTTATTGAGAAAGCTGGTGTAAAATTAATTGAAGCACTTGCGTCCCTCTGCCCCGCTTGCGAAACACCCGGATTTTCAATCAGCAAAGGTATTCCTGGTCTTCCCTGTGAAGAATGTGGCTTACCAACTCGAGTCACAAAAGATGTGATCTGGAGTTGCGTGAAGTGCAGCTATACAGTACAAAAGAGTAGACCCGACGATCTACGAAAAATTTCTGGGTCCAATTGTGAATTTTGTAACCCTTGAAAAAAGAGGACTAAAGTTTGTCAGCATTCGAAATCTTAAGAACAAACTTATTATCACCCATAGTGCTCGCGTTTCTGCTTGGGGTTGTAACAAAATTAATGAAGAGCGAACTGAGTCTGCCAAAAGATCTGTACTCTTCATTATCCATCTATCTTTTATTGGCCATTGGCTTAAAAGGCGGTATCGAACTGTCTGAAAGCAGTTTTCAAGTTATTGCTTGGCCGGCTTTTGCCACGCTTGTTTTAGGATGTGTTACGCCAATCTCGGCCTATTTCATTATGCGAAAATTGGGCCGATTCGGTCAGGTCGATGCCGCGGCCTTGGCCGCACATTACGGTTCAGTTTCTGCGGTCACCTTCATTGCGGCTAATCAGTTTGTTGAACACATGGGGAAAACCGCAGAGGGTTTTATGCCGACGCTTTTAACCTTACTAGAAAGCCCAGGCATTCACATTGCCTTAGCCATCGGCGCGCTAAAACGAGCGAAAAATAATTCATCACTATCAAGTGGTGATAAAAAAACCACGTGGGCCATCTTTCACGAAATTCTAACTGGTCGATCTATGATTTTGCTAGTTGGTGGTTTGGTCATAGGTTTTCTTATGGGAGCAAAAGCCTACGAGCCCGTAAAGCCATTTTTTGAAACAGGCTTCAAGGGTGCGCTGGTGTTGTTTCTTTTAGAAATGGGAATTGTCGCAGGCTCCAGACTTTCTGATCTTAAAAAAGTAGGATTACCTTTAATATCGCTTGGGATATTAATACCAATACTTCATGGTACATTGGGTGTTTTTCTTGGGGACTGGTCTGGTCTTTCTGTCGGAGGTGCCACCGTGCTGGGTACAATGGCCGCAAGTGCATCTTACATTGCGGCACCACCTGCGGTTCGCATGACCTTGCCTGAGGCTAATCCGACTTACTATTTGACTGCGAGTTTAGCCGTAACTTTTCCATTTAATTTAGTCATAGGAATTCCATTGTTTTTTAAATTCGCCGAATGGCTTGCTGGGTAAGGAGCAGAAAATGAAACTCATCAATTTTAAACTGGTCACCATTATTTGCGAACCCGTTTTAAGTTCAAGTATTTTGACCATCAGCGAAGACCTTGGCGCCACAGGCTTTACCGTCACAGAAGTCCGGGGTCAAGGCAACGGTGAAAAAAGCAGTGGCGAAATTCCTGATTTAAAATCAAAAATCGAAATCGTCGCAGAGCCGCAGTTGGCTTTAAAAATTATGAATGCCCTGGCAGAAAAATTTTTCGAAAATTATTCTTTGATCACTTATTCCTCTGATATTTCGATTTTACGCCCTGAAAAATTTGAAAGAGTTTGATGAAGAAAAACAACTGTTGCCTCTATGTTTTAAAAAATGCCAGCGTGTGGTCGTCCGATCATGAACCAAAAAAGATGGATCTTCTGATCAAGGACGGACGTGTTTTGCAAATGAAGTCTGAAATTGCGAACGTCGGGACGGTCATCGACCTTGGCGGCAAGGCACTGCTTCCTTCGGGTGTTGATGCGCAAACTCATTTACGAGTCCCCGGCCAGGAACAAAAAGAAACAGCTGCAACCGGTTTGCTCGCCGCTTTGAAGGGTGGCTATGCGGCTGTGTTAACAATGCCAAACACAGTGCCGACTATTGACTGCGTCGAAGTGCTCAACCAAGGGAAAGCCGAGGTTCTAGAGTTTGAAGAAAACTATGGCGTTTCGGTTTTGTGGTCGGCGGCGATTACTAAAAATTTAAATTCATCTGAGCTGACTGATTTTGAAAACTTGGTCCGCTCAGGTGTGGTTGCCTTTACCAATGACGGCCTTGGTGTCCTTGAAGATAAGGTTATGACTTTAGCTTTCGCAAGACTTCAAGATCTAAACATTCCACTTCTGCAGCATGCCGAGTTCCTTGGCCATGGTGGCGTGCTTGCACCAGGGCCCGTGCAACAAAAGCTAGGCGTGAAGCCTTACCCTGAAGAGCCCGAGTGGCGAATGGTCGAGCGCGATTTGCGGGTGCTCAGGCAGTATCCTAAAACTCGCTACCATGTACTACATGTATCGTGTGCTAAAACAATTCAGCTCGTAAAAATCGCCAAAGCCGAAGGCCTTCGTGTTACCGCTGAAGTCAGCCCACACCACCTTTTTTTCAACACCGAAATAATTGATGGAGACAATCTGTCTTTCAAAATGAATCCACCGATCCGATCTAAACTTGATCAAGAGGCTCTATGGAAAGGGCTTGCAGAAGGAGTCATTGATTTCGTAGCGACCGATCATGCGCCCCATGAACTTCTAAAAAAGACGGGATCTTTCGAAGAAGCATCTTTTGGAACTTTAGGATTAGAAACGACTTTGCGAGTTCTTATTGAAGCGTGGAAAAATAACAAAATTTCGAGCCAAAGACTGGTGCAGGTTTTTTCAAAAAATCCCGCAAATTTCCTGAATCTAAAAAATGGACTTGGTGAATTTAAACTGGGCTCGAAATTCCACGGCGTTCTTATAGATCTGCAAGCGGAGCCATCTGTGTTTACTGAACACGACATTTCCAGTCTTTCAAAAAATAGCTGCTTCATCGGACAAAAACTTCCCGCAAAAATTTGTGGCGCCTTTCATGCAGAACAAATCTTTGAATTTATTTAATCTCTACTCCCGCATCATTCAACTCGGCCTTGAGCCCCCACATTTTGGTAAGGAGCCTTGGTGCATGAGATCCGACGTAAGCCATCAACAGGAACTTGATAAATCGTCCTGAGAAAATGACGGCGGCTAATAAAAAAAGCGGAGTCTCAGCCAGGCTGGCCACAATAATTGCGGGCTGCTGCATAAAGGGTGTAACCGCTACGATAAAAACCAGAAGCATCCCGTATTTCTCAAAAAAATCCGCAGTCCAGAGCCACGATTTGGTTTCATTTATTCCGGGATACATTTCAAGAATCCAATCCAGACCTTTAGTTTCTACGAAGGCCGCCAGTATGATTGCACCAAGTGTAGATCCTATTGCAACGCTAGCCGCCAGCGCAAACCATCGTCGGGGTGTTAGCATGGAACTTGAAATTAAAATACCATCGTTGGGGATGACAACGACGAAGTTATCAAGAGCCGCAAGGATTCCAATAAAGGGCGGGTACCAAATGCGATCAGCATATTTTTGTAAGATCTTGATGTATTTTCGTATGCTATTATGAAATTTTTGAACAAGTTGCAATTTTTTTAATTTTTCAATTTGACCTGATTCATGTCGTTCCTGCTTCATCGGTATTTAACTTTTCCTTCAGATTGTTGCATTCAGTGCCCTCGCAAACTTTCGCTCGATCTTCTAAGCAAGCCACTTTTAAATTAATCAAATTGTCGATGACTGGTCGTTCAAGCCATGGCTGAACGGCCAGTAAACTTTGAGCCTTTCCCCAGCAGCTTAGAGCTTGGATCTTCGGAAGATTTTTTAGCTCAGCCTTTAAATTATCGACATGCGTTTGCGCCATCGGAGATTGAACCGCTTCGGTTGCTTTTGTAGCGACATAATTGAACGCTGTTACTCCAGCCCAAATAGCCAACCCGCCAGTTATAAGAAATCCGACGACACCAATGACAGCGAAGATTTTCAGTTTTCGCATCAAGTGTGGTTTTTCTTTTAGCTTATGAATTAATTCAAAAATTATTTCACGTTTCATGACGGGACTGAGCCAGTCATGGGATTGGTCAGTAGGTGTTTTAGAGTCTTCTGTTTTGAAGTGAGCATTATTCCTCCGATTCATTGACATGAAGACTTTCCGCCTTCACTCATATTACTTTACGGAATAATTATCTATTGTTAAAATAGATAAAAATGCTAGCTTGCAGTGCTAAAGACTATATAGGTCCTCGGCATTCTTCGTATTGTCTATAGCAATACAATCAAATTTTATTATCGATTTGAAAGATAATTGATTTCTGACGATATTAAACAAATAGATTTCGAAGGAGAATTTCCAATTAAGTGGTCGTTGATAATAATCGGGGCACTTATTGGCATTTCGATTTTAGCATCAATCCTTCTTGATCAGCGAAATCAAAAAAAACTGAAGCTTGAAAAATAAATTTAAAACAAGGGAAAGGTCATGAAAATGGCTCACCTTTTTGACAAAATCGACACCGCGATCACCAACTGGCTGGCTAAGCATAGCGTTACTTTCTTACGCGTGAGTCTTGGTTTGATTTTTTTCTGGTTTGGAGCTCTTAAGTTCTTTCCCACACTGAGCCCTACTATCGGATTGATCGAACGCACTACAGAGATTGTAACATTCGGAAGCGTGCCTGCACATATCGCGGTCTACATGCTGGCCAGTATGGAGTGCCTTATTGGGCTTGGCCTTCTTTTAAATATTTACATGCGCGGCACTCTGCTGTTTCTGCTTTTGCAAATGCTGGCTACATCGACACCGATTTTCCTGTTACCCGAGGTTGTCTTTGAGCAAGCTCCGTTTGTACTGACTATGGAGGGCCACCATATCATGAAGAATCTGGTTCTTATTGGCGCTGGACTAGTATTGGGGGCAACTGTACGAGGTGGCCATTTAGTGGAATCGAAGTCTTTAGCTAAGCCTTCGTAATTCAAGGCGTTCCAACAGCTTCAATTAATTCTAAAACACGATCACTGGTAATTTGTTGATTTCGATTAAGAAACAGAGTTTTATGGCGTCCAAAGGTGGAATGAATGAGCAAAGAAAAAATTGAATCGGCCCTAGAAAAAATTATATTTGCAAGCCGTTGGTTTCAAGCTCCGCTTTATGCTGGCCTGATCGTGGCAGGACTTCTTTACACTTATAAATTTGTCATCGAACTTTGGCACTTGGTGATCACAGTCAATCAAATCACCGAAGAATTATTAATGCTTGGTGTATTAACGTTAGTCGATATCACCATGGTGGCTAATTTGTTGGTCATGGTCATTATTGGTGGGTATGCAACCTTCGTAAGCCGAATAAATTTGGCGGATCATCCAGACAAACCAGACTGGTTAGATAAAATTGACGCTGGAACTTTAAAAGTAAAACTAGCAACGGCGCTGGTTGGAATTTCAGGAATTCATTTGTTAAAATCATTTATTAATATCAAAGAAAAATCATCTGATCAGGTGATGTGGCAGGTTATTATTCACGTCGTTTTTTTATTAAGCGCTGTGATGTTAGCGTTTACTGAAAATCTAATGCATAAGAGTTACAAGACCGGACTAAAGTAAATGGGCTCTGCATAAGCTATGACCGTGGTGTCATAATGATGGAGGCGATATCGCCTCCGCCTCCACAACAAGTTTAATTCAAAGAATAATCCGTGTATCCCTTAGCGTCGTTTGTATAATAGGTATTTTGATCGGGCTCGATTAATGCCACACCATTTTTAATTTTTTCTACTAAATTTGGATTGCTGACATAATGATGTCCAAACGCAACAGCGTTAATTAACCCTTTTTCAATACTATCGGCCGCTTCTTCAGGACTGTATCCCATGTTTCCAATGATAGTTCCCTTAAAAGATTCTCTGGCCTCACGCATGACGTCGCCCTTTTGAATTCCAAAAAAATCAGATCTCATCATGTGCAAGTAAGCCACCTTAAGCTGATTTAATTCTGAGACAACATAAGCCGTCAGTTTTTGCGGGTTGGAATCTTTCATACTGTTGTAACTATTTAGCGGCGATAAACGCACACCAACTTTGTCGGCTCCCCAAACTTGAATGACCGCTTTGGTAACCTCTAATAATAAGCGACAACGATTTTCTAGACTGCCGCCATACATATCCGTTCGTTTATTAGCAGAATCACGCATAAACTGATCAAGGATGTATCCATTGGCCCCGTGAACTTCGACGGCATCAAAACCAGCGGCCTTAGCATTTTTTGCAGCTGTTACGAAGCCTTCGATAATGCCAGGGATTTCCTTGAGCTCCAGCGCTCTTGGAGCGATATAAGGTACTTTACCTTTTGGTGTATACGTTTCACCTTCAATGGCAATCGCACTTGGTGCTACGGGTATGCGATCATTATTTAGATCTGGATGACACGCGCGACCTCCGTGCCAAAGTTGCAACACCATTTTTCCGCCCTTTTGATGAACAGCTTCAGTCACTTTTTTCCAACCAGCTACTTGCGCTTGCGAATAAATACCAGGCTCTCTGCCACCAAAAGCTGAGTTATGCTCCATGACCATAGTGGCCTCGGCGATAATAAGTCCGGCACTAGCGCGTTGGGCATAATATTCTGCCATCATAGCAGTTGGGTTATGATTTTCATCGGCACGACAACGAGTCAGCGGTGCCATTACAATTTTATTTTTAAGTTCAAGACTTCCTATTTTCATGGGGTTAAAAAATGTTTTTAGTTCAGACATAGACTTCCTTTGGATGGTTTTTAAATTAAGTTCGGGTTAAAATGGTGGAGACATTTTCACTCCGCCAAGTTTTTGTAATCACAAGCATTCTATTTTGCTCTAAGACACTCTATAACAAAAATGCTTTTTCGAGCAATATTTCATTCTTCAAACCCAAAAGGCGGCGGAATTTTAACCCTTAGCCGCAATCAATCGACTTTTTTTGACTACATACTTAGTCTAAGCAGATTCCAACACAATATCGTAGTCAAAGCCTTCTTTAACCTAGACCATCCAAAGGGTTGCTCTGGTACCCTGCCACCGTGGCTCGGATAGTGAAAGCGTTTAAAAAATGACAGCACTTTTTCGAGATGCCCGCATATAGTCCAGAATTCCAGCTTAAGGCCCATTTTATCTAATACAATCATCACTATTACCCGATCCTGTATTGAATGGTCCACGCCACCGTCGTGTCCGTTTTGTTGTGAAGGGTTTTGATAACAAGGAGTATAAATCGAGTGGACGTGCAATCTAAACTATTTGGTGGCGCCATGAAACAGTCTTTCTGGGCCAAGAATTGGCATTTTTTATACTTTGCACTCGCCGCATTTGTTGTTGCTGCCATTTGCGTTTCGCTGCTCTTATCCCACAAAAATCTTTATCAATATAAGCAAGCCATAGAGTACACAAATAACAAAATAAAAATTCTTGATCTCATCAGTGAAGTTTCCCAATCTGCGCAGCAAGTTAATGCTCCTGGAAATGACGTTTTCGATTCTAAGAATGCCGCGAAAGAAAAAGAGAACCACACCAGAGCAATGGTAGACTACGATAAGAAAATCACGGCACTTCAATCGTTGATCAAGGCCAATGCTTCAATCACAAAATCAAACGATAGCTCGACCACTCTTGAAACTAAAATCCTCGATGATATCAGTTTATCGATGGCAGACATGAATGAGGTAGCTAGTCGTATTTTTGTTTTTTTTGAGAAAAACGAAACAAAAAAAGCGGCGACTTTCATGGCAGAAATGGATCGGCGATATGCAAAACTGAATCATGCCATTGAAAATTTTAGAAAGCTTCAAAGGGAGCAAATCTCGCAAACGCTAGAGAGTCACCACAAATATCTTAGTGCCACCAAGGAACTAGAAATGTATTTTAGTATTCTTATTCTGTTAGCCGTTTTTGGTATTGCTCTGTTTGGAAAACACCTCAGTCGATTTGTAAAAGCTAATCTAATCAATGCTCAGAAAAACCAAGAAATACTAGATGCTGTGTCTAACTTGGCAATTGTTGCATTTACTGACAACAAGGGGAAAATTACTGAGGTCAACGATAACTTTTGTAAAATTAGTGGCTATACGCGCGAAGAACTTATTGGCAAAGATCATCGAATCCTAAATTCTGGACGTCATCCAAAATCATTTTTTTCTGAAATGTGGAAAAATATTCAAGCGGGCAAGTCGTGGAGTGCCGACATTGAGAATAAGAAAAAGACCGGGGAACATTATTTTGTCCGGTCTGTAATTTCGCCCATTAGAGACATCAATGGGTCCATTGAGCAATTTATTGCAATTAGATTTGACATCACAAAACAAAAGCAAATCGAGAACGATTTAAAGGAAGCTGAAACAAAACTCATTATTGAAACTGCTAAACAGCAAGACGAAAAATTAAGTGAATTGTTGAAATTCATGTCAGCAACGCCATCTTGTCTAAAAATTATTACAGATAAGGGGCTTCTTGTGAATATGAACCCCCAAGGGTTAAATTTAATTGAAGCTGACAATTTAGAATGTGTCCTTAATGCAAATGTCTATGCAATTGTAGAGGAAACCCATAGGGAAGCATTTATTAAATTTAATGAAAAAATTTGTTCTGGAGAAAAGGGAACTTTAATTTTCGAGATTATAGGTTTAAAAGGAACTAGACATTGGATGGAAACATTTGCTGCACCATACACTCTGCCAAATGGTGAAATGGGACATGTTGCTATAACTAATGAAATAACAAATAAAGTTAATTCTCAAAAAGAGTTAGATCTACAAAGAAATAAGTTATTAGTTAAGTCCAAATTTGAATCTTTGGGTGAAATGTCAGCGGGCATTGCTCACGAAATTAATAATCCACTTGCGATTATTTCTGGATCTGTAGGACTCCTTTCGAAATTTGCAAACAATCCAGAAAAATTTACTGCCAAAATTGAGACGATTCAAAAATCTTGCGATCGTATCGCTCGCATTGTGAAAAGTCTTCGAAAGTTCTCGCGATCAGGCGATAAGAGCTGTTTTCAGACAACCAAAATGAGTAAGATTGTCACTGAAGCTTTAGTTCTAACAGATGCCAAGTCCAAACGGCACTCAATACCCGTTACGTTTGATTGCAGCACCGATACGAATGTAGATTGTGATGAAGTCGAAATCGAACAAGTGCTAGTCAATCTTATTAACAATGCCATTGACGCTGTAAAATCAAAGCCAGAAAAATGGGTTAAAATTACTCTTTTTGAGAAAGCGGAATCGCTAGTTTTAAGAGTGATGGACTCAGGCCCTGGGATTAAAGAAGATGTTCGCAACAAATTATTTGAGCCCTTCTTTACCACAAAGAAAGTGGGCGAGGGTACGGGTCTTGGGCTTTCGATTTCGAAGGGAATTTTAGACGAACATAAAGCGACCATCACTGTTATCGCTGACTCTCCAAATACCTGTTTTGAGATTAGGTTTCCGAAAGCCGAGGCAGTGAAAAATGCCGCTTAAAGTCTATTGGCGCCGTGTTTTTTGATGATATCACAGGTGAGTTGTTGCGAAATGATGGGAACTCAAGAACAGCATATCAATAAATTTCAACTTATCCTTCTTCGAGCTTCATTTAAAGATATTCTGCTACTCTCAATTTGATCATAGGGTGCTGAAATTCTCTCTCTTATATCAAGAGCTGTGGCAAACTCTCCTTCAGAATTAACAAACTTTCTTTGATCAAAAAAGAGTTTGCCTAAATGCTGGTGTAAGGCCGCGACCAGGGCTTCTGAAGCAGGCTTATCATTTATTAACAACTTGGCTTGGTCAAAAAGTCGATGGGACTCTTTAAAATTCTTCTTCCACTGATAAACATGTGCTAGACGAATTAAATTTTGTATGTGACGACTGTGTGCCGAAAGATCTTTGGAGTAGTTCACAGCTTTCAACAAAAATTCTTCCGCCTCATCTAACTTCATCAGTATTCTACAAGCCGTTCCTATAGACTCAAAAAGCTGCAATTTTTTTTCGTCTTCTGTTTCTATTTTTAACTGATTTTGAAGGTCTGCCAAAAATAATTCCCATTCATTGCGACTATCGGGCATGTCTCTTAAGTCTTGATCAAAATGGAAACCTGGCATTTTCATCTTCAAAAATACTCCTGAAGCGTAAATTTTTGTTCTAAGCGACTTTCTTGTGAATTCTCAGTTCTGGCAGCAAACCAACGGCTTCTACTAAGCGAAGAATCCGATCGATGGTTATTTTTTGCAAACTACCAGATAAAATTCCAGTCACTGCGCTTCTTGGTAATTTAGATTTTTTTGCTAATTCAACATGAGTCAAATCTTGCTTTTGAACTTCTTTGATAACTGCAGCAATCAGCTGTGCCTTGATGACGGCTTCAACACCTCTCAGTGGAGAAATTCCTAATTTTTTTGCAAGGTCTAAACCTTTAACTGACTGTTTCATAAAACTCCTTTTAATCTTTGCTTTGCTAATTCAATATTTTCTTTCGGTGTTTGCTGTGATTTTTTCTGAAACGCATGGATTAACCAAATGTCCGATTGCTTCCGAATAAAATAAACAACTCTATAAACACCTGAACGATCTTTAAGTCGTAACTCATGAACTCCACTGCCAATCGATGGCATTGGTCTAGATAACGGCATCGATAAATTAACACCTTCATCAAGCAACGCCAAAGCGTCTGCTAAATCTTCTTTAACGACTTCTGGAAAATCCTTTAATTCTTTTTCACACTGCTTTGTTATTGATATCACATGTTATATGTCTCATATTTAAGACATTAACTCAAGTCTTATTTTTAAGACATACTACCTGCCGTTTTAGCCGAAAAGTGTCCAATTAATTCAGGAAATATAGGGAAGTATGACTCTAATGATTTCGCTAAGTTACTGAATTTTGCTAATTCAAGAAATTGTCCCCGCTTCGTAACTACTTGAAATTACTCAATCGGGGAAAAATGGTGGAGGTATTTTTAATAACATTTAGTTGAGTAATTTTATATAGTTAGAGCGAGTTCGGCGATTTAAGGTATAATTTCGACTAGTTTTCCACAGTATTTTTACTTTTTATAGGCAGTAATTTATTTTTCTGTGGATAAGTTCGT
>JAYVHE010000076.1:0-5895 GCA_043771495.1 Bdellovibrio sp.
AAAGTTTAATTTTCTTTCTGAGAGTCCATTGTGATTTACCATGCTCACGACGTTCGCGTTTATACTTAATAACCTTATACGGAAATCCAAAACTAAAAATCAAAGGGAAAATATGTGTGTTTTTTTCACTGAAGCCGTTCAGTACCTGAGCGATTTCTTTATCAACCAAGCAGAAATCAAATCCACCGGTTGGGTAGCCGGGTAGAGCAATTTTATTAACTAGGCCCCAGTAAAATTTGGAAAACATAATTTGCAAATACGATTCATCACGGTCTGTACGCTCGGCAATAACTAATTTATTACCGTCTTCGTAGTGGCTGATCATATTTAAAAATAATTCGGGCGGATCCTGCAAATCGGCGGAAATTACTCCGACCAGGTCGGCATTACAATGCTTGAATCCGGCCTGAATCGCAGCAATTTGACCAAAGTTGCGAGTGAATTTTAAAACCCGTACAAAGTCGTTGTTATTTTTTTGAATTAAATCAAGTTTAGCTGCGGAGCCATCTGTCGATCCATCATCGACAAACACGATATTTAATTTGTAACGACCGCTTAAGGATTTTTTAAGTTCCTGCAGTCTTGAAAATGTATGATCAAGATTAAGTTCATTCTGATAAACAGGAACTAAAATTGATATTGTCCTAGAGCTGAGGTTTGAGGACATCGGCTCCTTCTCTTCTAAAATCTTCAACCATATCGGCGTAAGCGCGGCCCTCATTCGGCCATCTAACCGCCTGCCAGTCAGGACATTGACCGCAAAACTTATGACAACTGTATTCGTTTTTCAAGTGTGCTTCACGAAGTTGGCGATAGAATTCACCTTGCCAAGTTTCTTTAACTGTCGTGATGTTATAATCTATAAAAGAAGACCCATGCGTCCAGTCGGCTGGGCAAAATGCCAATTTTCCAGTGGGTCCTAAAACAACTCGCTCCCATGGGTATACACACGGAGTTCGTTTAGTTAAATCAATATTTTGCATCATTTTTTCGGCGATCTCGGGGCGGCCGCCGGCTGCTGAATGCAGTCGACGAATGACAACATAGCTAGAACCATTTTCGTTCCAAAATTTTTCAAAATCTTTAGTTTCGTGAACATTTCCAGGTTGCTCAACATAGCTAGTTACAACTTTCAAAGGACTGTTTGTTTTAGCTACTTCATCAATCAATGCTAAAACATTTCCACGTGTTTGATTAAGATCACCACCGACACGAATTTTTGCGTAAGTTTCTGGTGTGTTTGCATCAAGACTGATGTCGACTAAGTCCACACCAGAATCGATTAATTTTTTGCGTTGAGAGGCTTTAAGTAGTCGACCATTTGTTGTTAACGTCACTGTGACTTTTGAATGGGCTTTAGCATAGCCCATCATTTCAAAAATCTTTGGATGCACGAGTGGTTCGCCATTACTTGTATAGCGAATATATTTTGTAAATTGGTGTCCGTAATCGCGAACTTCATGAACTAATTTTTCATTTAAGGCAGGCTCTAAATAGCGACCCGCATAGTGTTCAGATTTTTTAAATTCCGGATGTGGACAGTGTACGCAAGCCAAATTGCAGATCTCGGTCGCATCAATAATAATTTGTGAAGGAAACGGGGCCGTCAGTCGCCCGAAAAATCCATAGCTGGAATTGGTCGTATTTTGTTCCAACTTGTCGTCTCCCTTTAATTGGCTTTAAATTGAAAATCAAACTACAACTTAAAAATAATTCCGAAGTTTAGTCAACAAGCTATTTGATTAGTTCTATGGCGAACCACACTTCATAAAGGATTTCGCTGATGGGCCACAATTAAACAACAAATCCAAAATTGTTACCTGATGGGTAAACTCCCCCCAAAGCTGAGAGTATTCTTTATAGCCAGTATATTCGAAATAACTGACTTTAACGTTTTTCTCAGCAAAGACTTTTTCATCAAGATAGTCTTTCGCCGCAGCCCCAGAGATGTACTCGATGCCGCCGGCTTGCAAGCAAATCCCTAACAAGCGCTCTGTTTTTTCATCGGCTAGCTGGTAATTCCAAGAATAGGTGATTTGTGTTTTAATATTTAGATAATTACAAATTGTTCGTAAGAAATCGATGTTCATTTCGGAAAGGTTCGAGTGTTTCTTTAAATAGATCGGTTCGATGATGCTATAGACTTCATCAAAGAATGGAGCTTTTTTGTAGTTCATAACAAAACCCTTGAGGTGATCGTCAATCCAGCCCTCGCCGTCGATCTCAGTATGTTTAATAAGCTGGTGATACTTTGATTTTACTTTAACGGGTACAGTCAGCCACTGGGTTCCTTGAGGAGTTTTAATTAAATTACGATTGCGCCAATCACGCCGAGTAAATTGCATGTCGTCAAAAATGACGAATTCGTCGACGGCAGCAATAATATCGAAATAGCCTTTCCAAGGGATGTAGTTCGACTGCAAAATGGCGATTTTTTTTGACATTTAAGGTTCCAAAATTAGAAACCCTACTTTAGGAATTTCAAGCGTATGCGACAATAGAAATTTTGATTATTTGGCGACTTTGTTCAAATCAGCAAAGGACAGCTAACGCAAAGAATCAATTCCTTTTGTTTTTCGCTAGTTAATTATGTCTTCTGGTTTTAACCTACAGAGATGATTTTTGTTACCGGCGGGGCCGGATTTATTGGCTCCAATTTTATCCACTATTGGCTGAAAAATTCAGATCAACAGGTTCTGAATATTGATAAGCTGACATACGCAGGAAATCTAAGCAATTTGCAGTCGTTGGCTTCAAATCCGCAGTACAGCTTTTTGCAGCTTGATATTAATTCTGAAAAAATTTCTGAACTTTTTGAAAAACACAAACCGGCAGCTATTGTTCACTTTGCAGCAGAAAGTCACGTAGATCGATCGATTTCGGGACCAACAGATTTTATCCAAACAAATATTGTAGGAACATTTAATCTATTAGAAGCTTCTCGGAAATATTGGAATTCTTTAGCAGAAAACAAGAAAAGTAAATTTCGTTTTTTACATATATCAACGGACGAAGTTTTCGGGAGCTTAACAAAAACCGATATCGCATTTCATGAAAATTCGGCGTTTGCACCTAACAGTCCCTATTCGGCATCAAAAGCAGCGAGTGATCATCTTGTGCGAGCTTATTTCCACACTTACAATTTACCGGTGGTGACGACTCATTGTTCAAATAATTATGGGCCCTTTCAATTTCCTGAAAAGTTTATTCCGGTCATTATTCAATCGTGTTTAAGTGGTCGATCTATACCTATTTACGGAGATGGTTCAAATGTTCGGGATTGGTTATTTGTCGAAGATCACTGTAACGCGCTGAATGAAGTTCTTAAAAAAGGTCACGTCGGCGAAACTTACAATATTGGTGGTCAGTGTGAAAAATCTAATTTGGACGTCGTCGATCATATTTGCCGACAAATGGATGAATTAAGACCACGCTACGACAAAAAAAGTTATTCCTTGCAAAAATCTTTCGTTACTGATCGTAGAGGACATGACTGGCGTTATGCGATCAACATTGGAAAAATTTCAAAAGATCTTGGTTGGCGTCCGCAAAAGGATTTTAATTCTGGAATCAAATCAACAATTGCCTGGTACCTAGAAAATCAAACATGGGTGAAAAACGTCACTAAAAAGGAAGCAACATGAAGGGCATTATTTTAGCTGGTGGATCAGGGACCCGCTTATATCCAGCGACCATATCAGTCAGCAAGCAGCTTTTACCAGTCTATGATAAACCAATGATTTACTATCCTTTATCGACCCTAATGTTAGCTGGAATAAAAGACATTTTAATTATTACGACACCTCAAGATTTAGAAAATTTTCAGAAATTACTTGGCGACGGAGAAAACTGGGGACTTAAATTGTGTTATGCTGTTCAGAAATCTCCAGATGGGTTAGCGCAATCATTTTTGATTGGCGAAAAATTTATTAATAAACAGAAATGCGCATTGATCCTAGGTGATAATATTTTTTACGGGCAAGGTTTTGCCGACAATTTGCAACAATCGGCACGTCTTGAAAATGGAGCCATTGTTTACGCATACAAAGTTCACGATCCTGAACGTTATGGTGTTGTTGAAATGACGCCGGATTTTAAAGCCATCAGTATCGAAGAAAAACCAACGCACCCAAAATCTAATTACGCCGTGACAGGGCTTTATTTTTATGACGAATCTGTTGTGGAATTTGCTAAAGCTTTAAAACCATCTGCCCGTGGCGAACTTGAAATTACAGATCTTAATAAAATTTATTTAAGTAAATCTCAATTGCAGGTGCGTACAATGGGGCGCGGTTTTGCATGGCTAGATGCTGGAACCCACGAAAGTCTGATTGACGCTGGTCAGTTCATTCAGACGATTGAACGCAGGCAAGGTTTAAAAATTTCTTCACCTGAAGAAATCGCATTTCGCATGGGATACATTAATTTACCGCAGCTAACCTCCATTGCAGAAAAGCTGATTAAAAGCAAATACGGTCAATACCTGATGCAAATTGCAAAAGAACACCATGCTTAGAATCTAAAATTGATAGTAGATGAAGGCTTGGGGGCTCGACACTCTGACCAGGCAAATGACAAACAGCAGCGCTAAAAGTGCAGCTATAAAAATCACGAATTTTAAAGACTGTCGACTTTGTCGTAATGATAACAGCGTGTGTTTGCGCATGATATAATTAAGTCGTTCTGTGTTTGGCATCGCCCAAACAATAAATGCCGTTATTAAAATCATGAATAAATCGATTTGTTGGTTAGCAAAAATATTTTTTAGAGCCTCAAGGGTTCCAGCTTGGAAAAACTCAAGTAATTTTTTTAAAATAGCTGAAGCCTGTGGAAAATCGTGAGCCCTAAAAAAGATCCACCCTAAACTAACAAAAATAAAAGTTAAAACCACACCAATGAATCGAGGCAGAGAGATTATGTTTTTTAAGAGGTGATTCGTGCATAATCCAAGCCCATGCCAAATGCCCCAAATTAAAAAATTCCAACCTGCGCCGTGCCAGATTCCACCCAAGACCATTGTAATGAATAAGTTAACATAAGTCTTGGTCGGACCATTTTTAGAGCCACCGAGTGGAATGTAAAGATAATTGCGTAAAAAGCTTGAAAGCGAAATATGCCAATTTCGCCAAAATTCAATCAGAGATTTGCTTTTATATGGAGAATTAAAATTTTGCGGAAGTTTTATGCCAAAAAAAAGTGCCAGCCCCACCGCCATATCTGAATAGCCAGAAAAATCAAAATACAGCTGAAATGTGTAGGCCATTAAGCCCAGTAGCGTCTGAAGTGACGAAAGTGATTCAATCAGCGTCGGCGTGCGATCAAATAGTTCCAACACCATAAAATTCAACGAATCTGCAACAAGCAGCTTTTTACTGAGGCCGATGATAAAAACAAAAAGGCCCAAGAAAACATAGTTTCGCAAATACATTGCGCGACGCAATTTTTCAAATTGCGGAATCAAGGATTTATACTCGACTAAAGGTCCTGCAATCAGATGAGGAAAGAAAACCACCGATGTTGCATAAGTGTGGAAGCTAAATTTATTTTTTGGCTCATAATAACAATAGACCAAAAATGCAATCTGCTGAAATGTAAAAAACGAAATAGCTAACGGCAGATGATTTGGAATCAATTGCGAATCAGGATGAATTAATACGCTATTGGTTAATGATCGCAATTCGGTAATAATAAATTTAAAATATTTGTAGTAAATCAAGATTAATAAATTAAAAATAATTGCAATTTTAAAAAGTCCGGACTTTTTTTCGATATGATTTTTTTGAAATTTTCTAGCAAAATAATAATTGATCCCGATTGAAGCCATCATTAGCGGAATATCATTGTCTTCATTCCACCCATAGAAAATAAAAGAGCCGATAATCAACAACCAGTTTA
>JAYVHE010000077.1:0-2934 GCA_043771495.1 Bdellovibrio sp.
CATCAACGCCCCGAGATCAGTTTTGTTGAATACGTCCGGATCATTTTGCCAAAAGTTGAAAAATTATTCGCACAGGATGCAAAAAATATTGCCCAGGGACTTTACCCAATTGGCGTGTTGACTCCCGAAAACCCAATCAAACATTTTACACGTATTCCATTGTTAATGTTTGACGCCGTACGTGCCAACCTTCAAAAACAGAAAAAACAGACGAAAAAATTCGCGACCGAGACCGCTCCGATCTTGAGTGACCTCCCCGCTTACTACAAAAGAAACTTTCATTTTCAAGACAGCGGTTATTTAGGAAAAAATTCGGCAAATCTATACGACCATCAAGTTGAAGTTTTATTCTCTGGCACGGCCGATGCTATGCGACGATTAATTATTCCAGTTTTGAAAAAACATTTTTCATCAACTGATGGAAAAGGGCTGAATTTTTTAGAATTGGGATGCGGGACCGGACGAATGACACGATTTATCTCCCTAGCTTTCCCAAAAGCAAAAATAACTGTGGTTGATCTAAGCCCGTACTATTTAGATTTGGCCGCTCAGAACTTAAAGGAATTTAAAAATATTAAGTACTTACAAGGCAATGCCGAAAATTTGAAGTTTAAAGGCCAATCGTTCGACGCAGTTTATTCGGGATTTCTATTTCATGAATTACCGAATCCTATTCGCGCTCGAGTTCACAAAGAAAGTTTGAGATTATTAAAATCAAATGGGCTGTACGCGGTCCTGGATTCATTACAAAAAGATGATGACAAAGAAATGAACTGGGCCTTAGAACAATTCCCAAAAGATTTTCACGAACCGTTTTACAAAGATTATACTTTAAGATCCACAAAAGAGCAGATGCTCAATAGCGGATTCACCCGTGCATCGACAGAAATCGGATTTTTGTCTAAAGTAACCTCAGCATTTAAGCCCTGACGACCCCAATTACAACTTAGCCGATTAGGGTATGTTGCTGAAATGTCTCAGCTAAAACTCTTTATGAATTTATTTTCGTACTTTTAGCATTCAGTTGTAGAAGAAACCAACCGAAGATGTTAAGGTATAACCAGTTCAATAGCTCTCTTCAGGTTCGGTTCATGTTCATTCTGTTCATATTCCTCCAAAGTTAGCGCTCAATGCCTTAGGAGGTAATAATGAGTAAAAAAATATACGTCGGTAATCTTCCCTATTCTGCAAACGATCAGTCATTAACGGATGTTTTCGCACCGTTCGGAACTGTTGAGTCTGCAAAAGTTATTATGGATCGCGATTCAGGTCGCAGCAAAGGTTTCGCATTTGTTGAAATGTCTTCAAGTGATGAAGCTGCCAATTCAATTACTAAATTGAATGGTTCGCAAATGGATGGCCGCGCTATTAACGTTAGCGAAGCTAAGCCACAAGCTCCACGCGATAATTCTCGTAGCCGCTACTAAGCTGTTATTGGAATTGTTTCCAAGACTTTAAAATCAATAAAACCGATCCGAAAGGATCGGTTTTTATTTTCTACGATAGGAATTGAATGCGAGCTCAAATTATTACTTTTAATTGTGTGGTTAAAAATAAAACGGGTCGGCTTATCAGTTCAACTTATAATCATGATGTACTGACTGTGAGTGATTCAATTCCGACAGGCATACTCTCAGGTTTAAATAAAAATCTACAAAATTTATCTAAAGGTGAAAAACGCAACATCTCTGTTTTCGCTGAAGAGGCCTACGGCCTTTATGATCCAAAAAAAGTAATTTTATATCCACGCAAAAAACTTCCAAGCACGATTAAAAAAGGCGAAACGATTAATATCGTCAGCAAAACCGGTGTGCAACGCAGTTATAATGTTTTAGAAATCCTTTCTGACTTCGTCAATCTTGACGGCAATCACCCACTGGCTGGCCAAGATCTTATTTTTGAAATCGAAACATTGGAAGCTCGCGATGCGACTCCTAAGGAAATCGACGATTCGATTAATCCAGTTTCTAACCAACTTCTTCACTAGTTTTTTTAAAAACCGCCTATCCGTTAGTCGGGGTCAGCCTTAAACCAGACTTAACTCCGCGGCCATTTTTTCCGATAAACTATCAGTGAAAACACTGCAATTAATCATGTTATCGACTTTATTTTTTGGATTATGCGCTTGCGAAAAAATGGAACAATTTGAAGATGGCTTTAATTCCGATTTAAGTACCCAAGAAATTTACGAAACATACCCTGATGTTAGACCTTTATGGGAAGGCAAACACAACGAAGCCGCCAGATGGACTATGCACGTCCTGCGACAGTTAGAAAAAACTCCACAAAATTTTTTAGCCACGATTCCAACAGACCAAGATATTTTTTGCCCTAACTACCAGAACTTTAATCGTGAACAGCGAAAATATTTTTGGGCCTTTATTATTTCACTGATGGTTCGCTTTGAAAGTAATTATAATCCCGCCGCCACTTATGAAGAAAGTTTCGACGATTCAACGGGCCAACCCGTTGTTAGTCGGGGATTATTGCAAATTTCATTCGAAAGTAGTCAATCCTATGGTTGCGGATTTACGAGTGCCGGACAACTTCATGATGCATTTCGAAATCTTTCGTGTGGAATAAATATTTTAAAGAAATGGGTTCCAGCCGATCAGAGCATTGCAGGGTATTTGGATGAAAACTGGCGCGGTGGCGCACGTTACTGGTCTACGTTACGCTCGGCCGATAAAGACTCGTACAACACCATTGTTAAGCGTAGCAACGAACTTACGTTATGCCAGCTCGCAAAACCGATTCCATAAAATAGTAACAAGGACAAAATCCCCCTGAATTTTTAAATGGGAATTATATACCCTTCAATCTTGCGTCTAAGGCTACAGACGACAAGGCCATGGCTCATACGTTGCTTAAGTAAAGTTACTACTTACAACCAAGGAGAAATCAAATGGGACAACAAGATCAATCAAATCAATC
>JAYVHE010000078.1:0-3520 GCA_043771495.1 Bdellovibrio sp.
TTTGATCATTTAAGAAAAACAAAAAAGCCACACGTAGATATTAATACTTTTTCAGAACAGCTTGCCGATGAAACAGAATCCGCTG
This sequence comes from Bdellovibrio sp., assembly GCA_043771495.1. GTDB lineage: Bacteria > Bdellovibrionota > Bdellovibrionia > Bdellovibrionales > Bdellovibrionaceae > Pseudobdellovibrio. The sequence continues at coordinate 86 of JAYVHE010000078.1, forward strand.
AAAAAACTCTAGAAAAACGCGGTGATGAAAACCAGCTTCTAAAAAAAATCGAAAGCTTGGCGCCCGAACAACGTGAAATACTTCAGCTAAAATTCGCCGAAAAGAAAAGCTACGCCGAAATCAGCAAAATAACCGGAATGAGCGCCAATCACATTGCGGTCTTTGTGTTTAACATAATGAAAAAACTAAGAAACGATTACAAGGAGGCAGAACATGAAATTACAAAAAGATGATGCTCGTCTGCTTCAGTACGTGCTCAATGAAATTTCTGCAACCGATCTTCAGGTTGTTAATCTAGCTATTGCGTCGCAACCTGAAATTGCGGCGGAAGTTCAAAGCCTGAAAAATTTGTACACAGACATTTCAAACTTTGAATCTGAACCAAAAAATCTAAAATTATCAACACTTCGAAAGCAAAAATTATTTCAACAAACGATTTACAAGGAAGGTCCTTCTTCATTTTCCTGGTTATCCGAACTTAAAAAATGGCGTTATGCTACAGGCGGACTTGTTGCCGCAACATTTGCATTGATGGTCTTTACACATTCTTTAAAGGACGAGGTCAAAGAACAGGCCCGTTTTGACCGCCCAACAATTCCTGCTGATTCAGCTGTTGGTTCAAAAGTGGCCACACAGGCCCTTGTCGAAAAAAAATCAAAAGACGCCAATGCGCCCGAAGTTGTTACGGAACACGACTTAGAAACCTCTGGTGGCGGCCAAATTGGACAAGCGACAGCTCCACAGGAGTCTGAATCCAGATCAAGAAAACAATTAAGTGAATTCGGTGCTGGCGGAAAGCGTGAAACCAAAGAAGAGTCTGCTCTCGCGGACGCAGCTGAGTCGCCGGCCGCAAATTCTATTGTCGCCGAGGAAAAGCTTCTCGTTGAAAGTGAGCCTGCTCTAAAGCAAGCCGAAGATGCAAAAGCTGAATCATCAAAAGACATGCTTACAAAAAAGAAAATGTTTACCTCTTCAAAAGCGATCCCCTCTATTCAAACCGGCAAGGGTTTGCCTGCGGCCTCTATCAAGAGCTCAGTAGACACGTCATTTGGTATAAAGGGTCTCTCCGCCGTAACGGACTTTGACATTTTAATTTCGTCGCGAGCCTTAGAGGCCGAACAAATTAAAGCGCTACAAGCAAGTGCGAAGGACTGCCTGCAAAGTTTTCGAGTTTCTCAAGAGCTAAAAATTATGTTCGATGTACAGTCTAATAAGCATGAAATTACCAATGTAAAGCCATCAGCAACAGAAAAACAGTTTGCTGAGTGCACACAAAAATTTGTTAGTAAATACCTACCAAAGTCCATAAAGATCATTTATTACGAACTTAAAAGCGTCTCAAAATAAGATAAAAATACTTATTAATATTCCAGTTCTTTATACGTCTTCTTTATAACAGCCAATAAGGAGGCCGTATGAGCAAATCAAAAATTATAACATTATTAGCATTACTATTAAGTCTTTCACAAACGGGATGTTCTTTGTTTGTAGCCAAAGAAAAAACCGCGACTGAGGGCGATCTTTATTCGACTTATGATATTCAGAATTCACCTGTCAAAGATTCCAAGCCAGCAAAAATAGTTCAATCAGAGGTCTTAAAAGGTAAGGCTGCACATCGGAAAGAATACGAACAGTTCGCAGCTCAGGAAAGCAGAGCGATGCCACACAATTTTGGCTATTCAAAAAAGCTTGTCGCGGACTCAATGGGCTCTGGCGGTCGCGGCGCTATGATCGGGGTTGCGCCAGCGGCAAACTACATTCCACTAAATACAGAAAGTTATGATTCTATTGCTGAAAATAAAATTTTCAAAGCAATCACAGATCCGTTATCAACATTTTCTATCGACGTCGACACAGCGTCTTATTCAAACACGCGCCGATTTTTAGAACAAAACCAAAAACCCCCAGTTGATTCCATCCGCATCGAAGAAATGATTAATTATTTTTCTTACGATTACGCTGCGCCCAATAACGAACCATTTTCTGTTAATTTAGAAACGGCTCAAGCCCCATGGGATTCGTCAAAAAAATTAGTTCGAATTGGAATCAAAGGTAAAGAAATCCAGGTCGATAAACGACCGGCATCAAATTTAGTTTTCTTAATCGATGTCTCTGGCTCAATGGATTCTTCAGAAAAATTACCATTAGTAAAATCAGCTATGACAATGATGGTAGATAAGCTCGACAAGAATGACCGCGTTTCCATCGTGGTTTATGCAGGAGCTGCTGGTTTGGTTTTAGAACCAACGACAGGTGATCAAAAAACAAATATTATTAAAGCCTTAGATCGTTTAAAAGCTGGCGGTTCAACAAACGGTGCTGGCGGCATAGAGCTTGCGTACAAAACCGCTTCCCAAAATTTTATCAAGGGTGGGGTTAACCGAGTAGTTCTTGCTACAGACGGCGATTTCAACGTTGGTACAACTTCGCGCGACGGCCTTTTAGACTTAGTCAAAAAACACGCCGATAAAAATATTTATTTATCAATCCTCGGTTTTGGAATGGGCAACTACAAAGACGGCATGATGGAAACTCTAAGTAACAAAGGAAACGGCAACTATGCTTACGTAGATAATTTAAATGAAGCTCGTAAGGTCATGGTTGAACAAATGTCTGGGACCTTAATCACAATCGCCAAAGACGTTAAAATCCAAGTTGAATTTAACCCTAAGCTTGTCGAGTCTTACCGTTTAATCGGTTATGAAAATAGAATCTTAAATCACGAGGACTTCAACGATGACAAAAAAGACGCCGGCGATATTGGTGCGGGCCACACGGTTACAGCGCTGTACGAAATCACACCGGCTGGTGCGACCTCAGCAGCCTCGCAATCAGGTGTTGATGCATTAAAATACCAAGCACAGGCTCAAGCTAAAGAGGGAAAATTAAATGATCAAACATCGGCTTCAGGTGAATTATTAACTGTAAAGCTTCGTTATAAAAGACCAGATGGCGATGTGAGCAAAAAAATCGAAATGGTTTTGCAGAACACAGATCGCAAATTTAATTCAGCCTCAAGTAGCTTTCAATTCGCTTCAGCCGTTGCCATGTTTGGAATGCACTTGCGCGAATCTACGCACGTAAAATCAGTAACGCTGTCACAGATTAAAGAAATCGCAAAAAGCTCTATCGGCGAAGACAAAAACAACTACAAAAAAGATTTTATCGAGTTAATGGACAAGTACGAAAACATTCTAAAAGGCCAAACAACTTCGACAATCGGTTACATCGAAGAATAATTTCCCCCTTCCTAAATTTTGAATGATCCTCTCTCTCAAAAAGAAAAAGGGTACATCGTCCAACCAGCCCGTTAGGCGCGGACTAATGATTTAAATGTACTAGGCGTAGGTGGTATTCGTGCATGAAGTAGATCTTCGGTGATGCTTTCTAAATATTCTTTCGGATTAATTTTGTTCAGCTTGCAGGTTTCAATTA
>JAYVHE010000079.1:0-10487 GCA_043771495.1 Bdellovibrio sp.
AGTAAAGCTAGAAATCGCAATGATTAAACGCTTTCTGCTCATAGAATTTCTTACCCCCAATAGAATTTTAGGATATCATTACGTCCACTTCGTGTAAATGCATAGTTGTTCCATCTCATATTGAAACACCAAGAACGCGCGAAGTAAGAGAAGTTATTTTCAGTTCAAATGACTAAGCGGCATTGGAGCAATTGTTAACCGTACCATTCTGGGCGTTGTGCATTATGCTGGCTAGTTCAGAATAATTTTTGATAATTTTATTTCTATCTAATAAAGGCCAGTTGCTAATAATAGACCCGTGACTGGTTATAATGCCTTTTAATACCTGTAATTTAATCTTGATTAACGAATCCATCTTAGAATTCAGGACAGAAAAATCAAACCGATCATCCTTCATTAAAAAAAATGCAAATAGATTTTTTTCCACTAGCTGCGAAAAATAACCTTTCTGCAACTGCAGGATTCGGTCATAAGAAAGCTGACTTGATAAGTGTATTGCCGGCGCTCCATTTAGATCATTTTTCAATTTTACTTCTGAACACACTTTAAATCCCATAAGTCCCATGTAAAAATCAACGACTCTAGGATGGACAGAAAAAACCAGCGTCGTCGCATGCAATTTGTGAATAGACCAAAACATTAAAAACTTCATCAAAAGCAACGACACGGCGTTTTTTTGTTTTCTAAATGAACTAGCAATCGCGAATGACGAAACCTCAACTAACCTTTCATTTGTTGACCTCAACAAACAATTTTCCTCGATAAAAAGAGAATCTGACGGCAAACCATTTAAAATTGAATCTTGAATTAAGGAAAGGGTTCCGACAACTTTGTTTTCAAATTTAGCAACAACTATAGTGGTATGCGGCAACAGAGAAAAAAACGAACACTTCAATCGGGCTTCGTCGGCATTTATTAGTCCAACTTCAACATAGCTTTCATAGACCAATGAAAGCGCGGCAAGCACATCTTGTTGTGTTTTTGCGACTTCAATTTTAAATCGCGCGTCAAACGAAAGTGTTGGAACACGAAAATATAATCGCAAAACACTATGTCTAATTGATTCGGGAAATATTTTAAGAAAATTACTAAATAATTTGAACACATAACCCCCTCATGATTTTAAATTCCTACGTCTTTTGCAGTTAAACCCAATTTATTCAAGACATTAGCAATGATTTTTCCTAATAAAAATTTCTTTTTGACGGCCAATTCCACGAGTTCAAAAACATTACGCCAATAGATCGGATCATTTTCTCGGTATCGAATCATTTCAGCAAATTCTGGCTCGAAACTACAATAACCGATTGTTCGAATATCAATAGCCGTCATCACCGCCAGCACTTGATTGTTAGTCAGAATTGGTGATGAATCTCTTTTTGGAAGCAAGTGCTGAATCTCTGCATCATTTTGAACTGCTGACTTGTCAGGTCTCCATGCAACAAGCGGTAAAATATAACGTGGAATGCGATTTTTGTCTTTACCAGTGCCATCCCAAAACAATTTTTGGTCTTCTGAATTAAAAATACTGGAAATTTTAAATCCTGATTTTCTTTCCATTCTATCAAGCAGCACTCTGTTGCACATATCTTCAAAGGGCATTTCGAAATAAGTGTGAAACTGCATAATTTGTTCTTGAGCAAAATCAACTCCGGATAACACTAGCGGAATATCCATTTGATATGCGTAATAAAATCCTAGAAATTGATTGAGCGTGCCATCCAGCCGATCAACAGTTTGATAACTTCCTTTCATTTCTACATTTTGAAGTGTGTGCCGATAAAGTGTTTTGTAAACTGTTGAGCTTGGTTTGAATTTGATATAATCCAGGTCCATTTTCTGTGCGATTTCCATCGCACGATCCAAAGCTACGGCGCTGTAAAATCCATTATCCCAAGTCATTAAGAGCAATCTTAGGTTTGGATAATCTCTGCGTAGTTTGTGCAGCATATAGACGCTATCTTTTCCACCGCTAAAAAGCACAATGGCATCGTATCGATTACGTCCTTTTCCCTGATAGTCTTTCAAAAGCGAATCTAATTCTTTTTCTTGATGGGAAATATATTTTTGTCGCCAAACTTCTTCTTCCGCATTAATATTTTTGTTGTATTCGTTGCATAAATTGCAAACTCCATTTTTTAAAGAAATGCCCGGTGCATTTGAGGATATCACACACTGGCTGCAGCGAGGCGCAATGAAATGTTTTAATACCCCACGGATGTGGGGCCAAATTTTTTGTGCAACAAAATCAAAAGAACGAATTTCATTTGCAATTTTATAGTCAATATTACTCATTTGAACCTCCTGATTTAACGTGAACTCTTAAGTGTGCCGATCCAATTCTGTAGCCATCGCAGTGCTCGATGGCTTTTTCTGGAAATTTCACATCCAATAAAGCATACGGTTCGTGCGTCGGATTTTCCCAATCTGCAACAATTCGAATTGGTCCAACAATCCCAAATGATTTAAATATATCTTCCAACAGCTGTGCACTTGTTCTGTAAGGCAATGCTGCGACTATTAATGTTTTCATTACAACTCCGCTTTAAATTTTAGATTAATGTTTGGTTCATTGAACTGGTATCGTCCAGGGGCAATGATATTTTGGGGGTCTATTGATTTTTTTATCAAAGCCATTAAATGAGCTTTTCCTTTTGGTATTGCCCCGGACAATTTTGTTAAAAGACCAGCTCTATATGGAAAAAAACCTTCCTTATAGCATTGCGAGCTCAATTCCGCGTAAGCCTGATGGGCCCCTTCAACCTCATCAATTTTTAACTTATCAAATTTAATATTAAAAACGGCAATGAGTTTGCCGCTATTCACTAGAGTCAGCGTTAAAGGCATCAAAAAGCCGTGCTTGGTAAAAACATTTCTGGCAATTTGTAGTAACTTAGTGAGTTCTTTTTCGCGAGCTGGAACAACAGGAGCAAACCACGCAAGCCCTAGATTCTTAATCGATCCATTTCGCCCAATCAGATTTTCTGTAGGCTTGTGCGAGGGCTGCCCTCTGAGTAAACCATGCACTGTGTTCAGCACCTGAAAGCTATTGCGGATATTTTTAATTAGCTTAAAACCCTGTAAACAATTTAAATTTAAAACTGTATTGATCAAATTTACTTGGCGATCAGAGAATGTTTTTAATTTGGCATAGGCATTCAGTTCTGATTTTAAAATTTTTAATTTTTCATTTACTTCAGCCGGACCGCCATAAATTGCTCCAGCGGCACTCCATGCTCCGATTTGAATAGGACTGTTTTTATTGAAATGTTCCAAACTAGTAGCTTCATCAAAAATCAACTCGACTTCTTTAATTTGATCGACAAATCCGCTAGTGATTAATGTTCGAGTAGCATTTCCAAAATGCAGCAAATTATTAATGATTCCTCTGTTTTTCAATTTGCAAATTGTTGGCAAAGATTTTAAAAACTGTTCTTCCGTTGCAAAGGTTAAAATAAAAGTTTTGCATTCTGCTGGAATTGGCATCAATGAAATTTTAATAGCTGTAATCACAGCTAAATTTGATTGAATAAATAAGGCTGTTAAATCTGGTCCCAGCGCAGGCATTTCACCCGCCTGAATCAGTCGACCATCAGCAAGAATGGCTTCAACGTTAACGACATGTTTACGGTGATCGCCCATCGGTGTATGTCCAAATCCTCCTTCAAGAGTATTTCCTAAAATACTGGCCTCTGGAGTTGCACCGGTAACATCAGCCCAGAATGGAGCGTCTATTTGTTTAAGAAATTGTGCTAAATCTGCTTGTGTTACGCCAGGCTCTACAACGATTTCACCGGCCACGGAATCATAATCGCGAATGTTCTTAAGATGGCAAAGGTTAAGAATAACTTGGTCGTTTGAATAAGGAGTTAATTCACCATAGCCAATATTTTTTCCTTGGCTTATAGGATACAATGCCACTTTATATTTATTGGCGGCTTTTACGATGACTTGAATTTGCTCCACAGTTCTTGGAAAAATAATTCCCATAACTTTTTTATCTACGGCAAGAGTATTCCTTTCTAGTTCTGTGTTCGTATGACGATCAAAACGAATGTCTTCTTCTGGTACGATCATTCGAACTTCGTGAATAAAACTTTGAAAGGACACGGACTCAGTACTTTGATGTAGAATGCTCATAAATACCCCCACAGAAAGTTTAGTTGTTTGTGGGCTTGAATTCGATCCAGAAAAACGGTCAATAAATTTTAAAATATCTTGTAGTTTCACATACATACAGTAAGCATGAATTTTTAAATAAATTTGACGACTAAATTTTAAAACCCCTAGACAATTCAAAGACTTAACAATTCAAGAGGGCAAAAAATTGTTCCGATACAATGTCTATGAGTTCAAAATTGAAACGTTCTGAAAACTGGCTAGCGTTAATCGAAAAAATAGAAAGTTATGCCCTACAGGGTTTACACGAAAATTGTCGCGATGCTTTTAGCAAATTGGATTCTAAAAAAATACCCCGAAGTTTGAAAGTGCGTTTTGCAGAACTTGCCTTTCGAATTAATTTTCCGATTATGACGCTGAAAATTTTAAAACCCTGTATTTATCCGATAAGCCCATTTGCAGAAAAAGCATCAGATAAAGAAAAGATGATTTATTCCTCGAGTCTTGCTAGCCTAGGGGTCGTTAGAGACGCACTTAGCGTCTTAAAAACTGTAGATGTTGAAAATGAACCCGAGAGTTTGTTTCATATCGCAAGTACACATATGTTTGATTGGGATTACGAAAATGCATTAGAAGTATTAAAGCAATATATTGCAGTAGCAAGTTTACCCCCTTATAAAAAGTTGGTCGGAAACGTAAACTTGGTTGCTTGTTTCATCACTCTTAGGCAGTGGGATGATGCAAAAAAACTCGTTACTCAATGTATTGAACAGTGTGTTCAAAACTCCTATCAATTGCTGTTAGGAAATTGTTTAGAGCTCAAAGGCCAAATTGAATTGTTTAATGGGGACTACGAAAAAGCGATCGTCACTTTCCAACAGGCCCGAAGTTGTTTAGCTCATCAAAAAGGGAATTACTTGCTGTTTGTTGAAAAGTGGATCGTCTTCTGCCAGGGTAAAATATCTAACAATCTGCAGCGGCATTTAGTTGAAAAGGAATTTAGCTCACTCAAAGACAAAGCACTTCAAATCGGACACTGGGCTACTCTTAGAGAGTGTGATTTATTACAAGCTATCTTACTTCAAGACGAAGATTTAATTCGAAAAGTTTATTTGGGGACACCATCAACCGTGTATCGTAAAAGAATAAAAAATTTTTATGGTCAAACAATTTCTAACACAAATAATTATCAGTTGCGTTTGGGTTCCTTAGATACCGATACCCCGTTAGTTCGTTTTGATCCACTAGCTCGGTTACCTAATCAATCCGGACTTTTTCAAAAACCAAAATTATTACAGATTTTTAAAGCTCTTTCAGAGGATTTTTATCAACCCTCGACAATTGGATATTTGTTCCAGAAGACCTATCCAACCGAACGCTTTAATGCAGAAACATCTATACCTCGAGTTCTGCAATTACTTCGCAGTCTAAACAAATGGTTTAGCCAACAAAACTTGCCACTTCGTGTTCTATTTAAAAAAAGCGAATTTAAACTTGTTTCCGAGGCTCCAATACTTGTTACCATACATCGATTGAATCAGATTGATTCCGTTAATGGAAACCTGATTGCACTAAAAGATCATTTTAAATTCCGAGAATTTTCAGCTCAGCATGTTGGCGAAGTTTTAAATATTTCCGGTTCTACTGCTGGACGATTTTTAGAAGCAGCACTGCAAAAAAAGCTCATTCAAAAACGAGGAAACGGACGCGGCACTGTCTATCGAATCGCACAGGTTCGAAATAAAATTAGAAATAAAAAATCTGCATAAATCAAGTTTGGCGCTCGTTGTTAATCCATTGGAAATACAATATAGGCCCCAGAGTTCGAAACTCCATTTAAGTCGGAATTACTAGCACGAAAAAGGTAATCTCCATTAGAAAGAATTTGAAAAGTTTGTATTCCGATCAGACCTAATTGATCATCTGCAGTTGTTCCCAAAACCTCGGCCTCAACCGCCCCTGTTGTTTTATTCAAAAACATCACTGAACCTGAATTAACCATTCCCGCACGATCCGCTGCTGGAGAAAGTAAAACAAAATGCCCCGATGCCGAAAGCACTGGCGCCCCACCCGATCCAATCTGATCAGAAGCAACCGCACCATAGTGATCTGCGAGAATGGCCCCCGTTGATGTATTCACGACCATGGCTCGCCCACCGTCAGCAACGCCTGGTGAATCATACGATGGTGCTGCAATGAGCATTGTTCCGACATCTGAAGCCAACAGGCCAATCTGTCCGTAATCACCGGCGTTCACACCGTAAAAGGTTTGAATAATCGTGCCCGTTGTTCCATTAAAAATTCGTACCGAACCTAAAACTATGCCAGCAACTTTTTCTGACATAGACGAAATAAATATATTTTGATCGGATGATTTCGAATTAACACCAAGACCTAATCGTTCATTGATTTCATCACCACAGATTGAATTCAATAATGCGCCGTTATTTCCATTGTAATAATAAATGCAGCCGCCATCAACGATTCCACCAGGGTCTTGGTAATTAAATGAAATAATGAAATGACTATTTGCAAGTGTAACCTTGTAAAACAAGGAGATTAAGTCGTCAGTAACTGCGCCGTTAAGCGTTCCCAAGATAGCCCCGGTCGTGCCGTTATGTATGGTCATTCGTCCTTCGTCCGCGCCCCCGTAGGCCGGAAAAACTACAACATAGTTCCCATTGTCTAATGAAAAGCCTTCTATATTATCGCCCCCAAATACATCCGCGCCATAATTATTGATGACCGCACCGGTGGCCCCATCAATCAAGGCAGCACGGCCTCTGTTGAAGGCGACAAGCTCATCAGCTTCAGACAAAACAACAAAATTCCCATTGGATAAGGCCATAACACCCTGTTCAGAAAAATAGGCATTAATGCGCAATCCTTTGACGGTGGCAATTTCTGCGAACGTCGTTCCGTTTATTAATTTGATAAGCCCCCTTGGGCCCGAAAAGCCTGTGTAGGCAACCAAATTGCCGTTGGTCAGTTGCACTAATGGATAATAACCCAAAAGTATGCCATCCGCTTCGCCATTGATCGTTGTAATTTCAATACCAGTGCTTGGATTAACAAATGTGTAACGACCATAATTTGCAAATCCGCCAATGGTGTAAGATGAAGAACGAACAACTATGGTGCCTGACGGTAAAATTTGTATTCCAAAACTACCCAATTGATCGTTAGCCGTCTGACCATTAATCGTCGATATAACAACGCCCGTATCAGGATCCATAAATTTCAGACTACCTACAGTTGCGGCCCCGCCAAAAATGTTATCAAGACTACTGGAAATCAAGACGAATCCAGTTGCCAACTGTTGAACATTACCTACACCGTTCCAAGCACCGGAGCCCATTTTGTCCTGTGCGACATCACCTGCGACCATAGAAATTAATTGTCCGGTGGTGCCATTTCGCAGCTGAACGCTGCCTGCATTGGTTATTGCAGCGACGTCGTCAAATGGGGTTGTGATGACAAAATTTCCATTCGTCAATTCAATAAAGCCTTTTTCGCCAAGCTTATCACCGGTGGTATCGCCTTCGATTCTAAATAATTCTTCGCCACTATAATCATAAACATAAACCGCGCCACCCTGTGAGATGGCTCCACTGCCAGTGGCAGCACCAGTTGCTAACACAGCGAAACGATTGCCTTGCAACTTAATGATCACTTGGCCAAACAGGTCGCCGGCTGTAGCCCCGCGGACTGTTTTTAAAAACTGTCCAGAATTATTCATTAAATGAAAAGCGCCGGCATTAACACCGTTGACATCGTTGTTGGGATCGGGGACGACAAATAGAAATGGATTCAGTTCAGTAATCACAGCCGCCGCTAAATTTCCAGTTCCTAAATCGATTAATGGAATTTGGAACGCATAAGAATTACCTTTTCTTAAATTTACTGATTGCGGCGTACTGGTTAATCCAACCGTAGACTTGAACCAAATTTTAGTTTCCGCAACACCACTTGTTACCTGAGTCAGCGGCAGAGCAATTGTTTGTCCGGCGCAATCAATCCAATTTCCTGTATCAAGGTTTGGCGCCAATAAACTAACAATGAAATGTGTCGAGGTACCAGTGCAAGTCACATCAATAGATGCGGCCGACGAATTTCTGAGAATCGACCGAGTTGTGAAAGCAGCATTTCCTTTAGCCAGCGGATCGATAACGACCTGGCTTACGTTAGAATTAACATTACGTGTACGAATATATGATTCAAAGAAAGAACAGCTTGATAGCTGTAAGCCAATTACAAAAATTAGAAAATTGTTAAAGTTAACTAAATCTAATTTCACCCGCTTAACTCCAGACAGTTAATTTTAACTTTATCTGTCTTACTTATCGGCAGAAATGAAACATGAGTTTATCATCTAATTGGGTTGTTTTGAGAAGAAATTGCCCGATTATCAAAATGAATGTCTCATGTTAATTCAATCGTGTGCCAAAGCATTAGAAGTCATCTTGTTAGATCTGTTATATTCTAGATTTAACAACACACACACCCAATCTCGACGGCGGGAATGACCCTGGATGGATGTTCCTGCCCCACCCTATTTTAATAAAAAATTGAATTCAGCGTTTTGATTTCCTTAATGCCTTTTAGAGACATAAAAATGCGCTCTAATCCAATAGCGATGCCAGATGACGGAGGCATTCCGAACTCGAGGGCATAGAAAAATTCTTCATCCAAACCAATTTGTTCTTTTCCAAGTTGCGCTTTCTTTTTTAAATCATCCAGCGAGCGCTGTTTTTGGATGTGTGGATTATTTAATTCATGAAACGCATTGCCGATTTCTAACCCTTGATAATAAGCCTCGAACCGCTCAGCCCACCCGTCTAAACCAATGCGCGCAAGAGCCGCCTGATATGGTGGATATTTTTCGATAAACACGAGCCGATCTTGCGGCCACTTGTTTTCGATGCGATCAGTAAAGATCAAATAAAAATAATCATCAATTACTTGGGCCGCGGCAACATCGATACTGTGTTTTTGAGCAAGTGCCTTAAATTCTTCGATAGTGGTGTTTGGTCGAATTTCAAAATGCAAATGATGTTTAAATAAATCAGGAATTGTAAACGTTAAAACTTCTTTTGGCGGTGGAACTTTTAAAAAATTGGCTGAGTGTTCAAACAATTCGATGACGTCATGTTTGATTGCAGACAGCGGAGCAAACGCCCGATACCACTCCAGCATATGAAATTGAAAATGATGACGATCAGTTTGTTCGCCATTTCTAAACACGGGTGCAATTTCAAACAATTTTTCGGCGCCTAAAGATAATAGTTTCTTTAAATGCAATTCTGGACTGGTCGATAAGAAATATTTTTTAGATTTAGACCCTAACTGAAACGTCGATGAAAAAACATCTAAACTCGGTTCCGTACCAGGACACTCGGTTAAAATTGGCGAGCGGCCTCGTAGAAATTTTTTTTCTACAAAAAAAGTTTCAACAAATTGAAGATATTCAAGCCAGTTTTTTTGAATCGTCCACGGATCATTGGCTGCTGGACTATTCACTGCTCGATCTGTTAAATTTGGCGCCAGTAAAATAAATCGGCCGGCCGGAAGTAATCCAACTAAATCTCCATCAACTAGAATATCTGTTCCTGTATACGTTTCGGTTTCAATAGGTTTATGAGTCGCAACACTTTGCATTCCGCAGCGAAGTTGGTGAATGCGACCCCACTTCAATAATTGCCGCGGAGCCTCTGGATATTTGTTCCAGACTTTTTCGATAAATTCGGCTCTTTTGGCATTCATTAATTTGCTCATTCCTAAAGAATGTTCTATAAATATACCCTATGCAAACTGAAAATAAAAATTCCGCAATCAAGAATTTCAAAACCACACTTTTATCCTCACATGAATCAGTGATTGAAAGTGAATTTAAAAAGAAAAAATCCGAAGCCGATTTTGTGGCTTTCAAATATATTTCCGAAACAACTCGTGATCTTGCAGTTCGAAACGGCAAACCCGACGCCATCCACCATAGCGAAGACGAGGGATTGCTTATTGAAGTTATGAAAAACGGCCATCTCGGTTACGCAGCAACATCGGAGCTGACTGCGTCTGGTATTGACCGCGCTTTTAAAAAAGCCATCGAAATTACTCAAAAATCTTCAGCTCGCGCTGTGGCGCAATTTGATCAATCTGTTCGTCCTTCATCGACTGGAACCTATATTTCACCGCGCCGAAAGCCGCTGGATCAATTAAGCATTGCCGGAATTTATGATTTTCTAAAAAAGACTTCAGTTCGATTGAAAAAGAATGATCAAATTGTAACGGCTGTATCAGACGCTATGGTCGTCGACTGCAAACAAGTTTACATGTCGTCAAATGGTGCGGATTTTCAACAAGATTTTAAC
>JAYVHE010000080.1:0-3714 GCA_043771495.1 Bdellovibrio sp.
CAAATAGTTTCAAACAATAAATTAATCTAGCAAATCGACGGACAGTAAAAGTGACAAAAAGAAATAGTTGGACCGAGCGACTTCAGCGTTTAGATCATCGCGACCTTGAAGAGCGTTCTAAAAATACCGAAAAGCCCATTTATACCCCGATGTTTTTATCTGATGGATATAATAGTCACGCGACAACCCGTTCAAAGGTATTATTTTTGGGACATCATCATCGAAAAATTTTGGACAATTTCTTGCATTACCAATTGTATCAAACGTGATTTCACACGAAAGGAATAAAAAATGTTAAAAAATTTATTTGTAATCGCATGTGTTTTAACTGCAATCAACTTGACCGCAACAGCTGCAGAAAATTCTGACAATAGCGAAAAAAATAAAGCGCAAGTTCAGAACAACGAACTGGATGCACGTCATCAAAGTAATGAAAAAGCCGATGTTGAATTAACGGCAAAAATTCGTAAAAGCGTTGTTGGCGAGAAATCGTTTTCAACAAATGCTAAAAACGTAAAAATCATTACTATTGGGGGGAACGTGACTCTTAAGGGACCTGTTAACTCGATGGATGAAAAAACAAGAATCCGCGCTATTGCAACTCAAGTTGCAGGAGCAGGACATGTTACCGACGAAATTGAAGTTAAAACTAAATAATTAAAACTATTATTTTAATATTGTCAGGCATCAAATAACAAATACCAAATAATAAATGAACTTATAAACAAGGAGATTTTATGGACGCATATAAAGATGACCACAAGGCTGTTTTTGGAATTTTTGATTCACGCACGGCTGTTGAAGGTGCTGTAGATCGATTAAAAGCTGATGCATTTATGGCTTCAGATATTTCGGTATTATTACCGGACAGCCGCGGTTCTGAAAAATTTGCACATGACAATTCGACTAAAGCTCCAGAAGGAGCAACAACAGGTGCTGGTACTGGATTAGTTATCGGTGGCGCACTCGGTTGGTTAGTTGGTATTGGTTCACTAGCAATTCCTGGCGTTGGACCTTTTATCGCAGCAGGACCCATCATTGCTTTAATGGCTGGCGCCGGTGCGGGTGCGGCTGTTGGAGGTATTGCTGGAGCTTTAGTTGGTATGGGAATTCCAGAGTATGAAGCAAAACGTTATGAATCGTATGTTAAAGACGGTGGAATTTTATTATCAGTTCATGCGGCTAATAGTGATTTGATCAAACGTGCAAAAACGATTTTAGAACAAACAGGTGCGCGTGACATTTCTGTAAGCTCTGAAGTAGGACCTTCTTCAGGCGCGGCAAAAAATCGCCCAGTTGAAGTGGACCGTTCAACACGTATCTAATTAGAAATTAACAGACTATTTATTAGAAGGCCTCAATCGAGGCCTTCTTTTTTTACCATTCAGCGCTTTTATAGCTCATTTACGGAATGGTGATTGCACTCATTGCTTTTATTCGAGAAAGTAGTGGGCTATGTTCGAACAGATCCTCAAAGATTCATTCAAATTATCCAGTTTTCGGACTGGCCAAAAAGAAGTTATTTCTGCCGTCATCGCCGGCCAAGATGCTTTAGCGGTTTTACCAACAGGGGCTGGCAAGTCATTGTGTTTTCAGTTTCCAGCTATTTTTTCGCAAAAATTAGTCATTGTTGTGTCGCCGTTGATCGCATTAATGAAAGATCAAGTTTATTCACTGACTGCCAAAGGTCTGCCTGCCGGCTGTTTGTACTCAGGTCAAAGTGAAGATGAAAAACGTCAGATTTTTTCGCGCATTGGTGCCGGTGGTCCGTTTATTTTGTATTTATCACCAGAGCGCGTGCAAAAAGAGGGTTTTCAAAAATGGATTATGCAACGTCAAGTGGCGTTGTTTGCCATCGATGAAGCCCATTGTGTTTCGCAGTGGGGACATGATTTTCGCGAAGAGTATGCCGGGTTAAAAATATTAAAAATGTTGCGGCCTGATGTGCCAGTGCTGGCTTTAACTGCGTCGGCAACACCGACAGTTCTTGATGATGTTTCAAAGAATTTACAGCTTAAAAATCCAAAGCGATTGGTTCACGGATTCTATCGTCCTAATTTATATTACCAGGTCGAAACGTGCACCAATGACGAAGATAAGCATAAATGGCTGATGCAAGGACTTAAACAAACTCCAAGTGGCCGAGTTTTAATTTATTGTGGAACGCGAAAAATCACAGAAGAGTTGGCGCATACACTGGGGCAGCATTTTAGTGATGTTGGTTTTTATCACGCCGGGCTTAAAACACAAGAGCGAACCATGGTGCAAGAGTCTTATCAAAAAGGCGCCACTCGAATTTTGGTAGCGACAAATGCTTTTGGTATGGGAATCGACCAACCCGATGTTCGTTTGGTGATGCATTTTCAAATGCCGGCAAATATTGATTGTCTGTATCAAGAAATGGGACGCGCAGGTCGCGATGGATTGCCATCCACTTGCTTAATGCTTTATGCAAAAAAAGATAAAGGGCTACAATCCTTTTTTATTCAAAGCTCCGTGGCCATTAAGGCCATTAAAGATTTACGCTGGCGAAATTTAGAGGCCCTGGTGAGCTATAGCGAGGCGGGCGAGTGTCGGCACGCCGAAATTCTAACTTATTACAAAGATGCCCAGCGTATCAAAACCTGTGGCCACTGTGATGTCTGTGATCCAAAGTCTGATCGTAAAATTTTAAATGTAGAACCGCCACCTAAAGTCAGCCTGAAAAAGGCAAAGGTCAGTAAGAATCCTGTTTCAGATTTAACCGCAATCGAAGAAGAGCGCTTTCAAAACTTGCGCCGTTGGCGTAAGACTAAAGCCGATGAACTTGATATGCCTGCATTTGTTGTTTTTAGCGATCGAACTTTGAAAGACCTTGCTCATAAAAATCCACAGTCGATTGACGAATTAAAAACTGTATTCGGTATTGGTGAAAGTAAACTTGAAAAATTTGGTTGGGATCTGCTGGCCGAATTGAAATCCTAAATGTTCTAAAGACCTCTCTAGTGTCTAATTGTCCTTTTTACCTCGTAGACAGCACGGTTTAGTAATTGCTTTAGTCTAAGGGTAACGACGAATCTCGTTTTAAAACCATTGAAGGGGAACATAATGACACCAAGGAATTATCTTTGTTCGGTATTTTTAACGGCACTAGCTATTACCCAAGTTGCATTTGCAGATGGCGTCATCGAGCGCGGCGAATGGACATTGTGGGAAGAGCAGACTGCGAACGGCACCATCTGTTATATGCAGGCGGTAGACTCTCAAGTGTTTCGCAAAGAAGACTTCCTGATCGAGATTTATCATGCAAAAAACAATTACGACAGTCCCATTGAAGTGATTGCGAAAATTAATAAAAATAAAAACAATAACAAAGCCTTACGCTTTGATCTTAAAGCCGGTTCGCAATTAGGATTTGCGGATCAAACAGGAAGCCGCGAAAAGTTTTGGGCTGTTCCAAAAAACCTTTCGTCCCTGATTGCGCAATTACAATCGGGTGAAGACTTGCGTGGAAAAGCGTTCGGCGGAGGCAAAGAAATCGACGTGCTTTTTGGGGCTGATGGTTTTGCTGAAGTCTACGCCGCCTTTGAAAAACACTGTAACAATGGTTATGCCCTTATTGAAGATCGTTTTGAAAAAGAATTCTTAAGCGTTATGCCGAACTCTATAGACGCGACAAAGCTTGGGGTCGATAAAGTCACCGCACTTAGAGCCGCCTATTTTGCGGCGTTCGCG
>JAYVHE010000081.1:0-2192 GCA_043771495.1 Bdellovibrio sp.
GTCGAACTTCTTGCTCGGCACCTAACTTGACATTATCAGTAGAAATTAATGCGACGGTTTTGTTTTCTTTAAGAATCAAACGGCTCGCTAATTTGATCATCATCGACGTTTTACCGGCACCGGATGGTCCCATAAAAAATTGGAATTTACCCAGGTTTTCATTTGAGTTTGTCGTGATTGAGTTTAATAAAATTTTGCCAATTTGAGCGACGACGTCTTGGGATTCCATTCTAGAACTGAAGCGTTTTTGAATATCACCCATAATTTGAGCGGCGAATTCTGGCTCAATACCCTTTGCCGTCAACTGCGCGTAGTAGTTGGCCATGTAATAGTTAACACCGTACTCGTAACCAGGATGAGCTTGCGTTGAAGCTTGAATTTGCGAAGTGCCTTTATCACGTAAAATATTCTTTAATTCTTGAATTTCGTGTCGCAAATCTTGGACTTCCATGTTGCCCCAGATTTGCTGCGCCTGCTGAGTTAAAATCGGTGTCTCTGTATTTTGTAAATTATTTTGCAGAATTTGTCGCGCAATAGATGGATTTGGTTGCGGCGCTGGCAGATTGTCGTCTTCATCAGGAATGTCGATGTAGCGTAAATTTGCAATTTTTGCTTTTGGCAATGCCGCTGTTGCAGCTGCACGGGTGTATGTCGTTGATGTTGGTTTCGATTCGATAAAGCTATTTTTACGGGAATCTTCTTGGGATCTGCGTAATTGGTTTTCGATCACCTTTTGCATAATTTGCTTTTGCTCTTTGGCTGGTGCCTTCGAAAAAATATCTTTTTTGGCATCCGTCATTTTGTTTTCGACGTACTTTTTATTTTGTAAAATATTTTCTGAATAAGCCGCGGTGATCTCGATACTTTTTTCACCGCCTAGACCAAAACTTTTACGAACTTCTTTGGCAGCTAAAATAACAGCATCAGGGCCTAGCTGTGTTTTAACTAACTCTAAAGCTTCTTTCATTGATCTGGCTTCAAACTTTTTAACTTTCATTTCCTACCCTTTTGTATTCTGTAAACACTAATAACTAAGTCACAATAACCTATTGTCACTACTAGCAACTAGGCCGCCGCGACCGTTGCTACCGATCGAACCTTAACATCAGCCGTAACTTCGCTATGTGAAAGCACGATCAACTGCGGAATAAATCTAGAAATCAATTTAAATAAATGGCGACGATTCGATGGACTTGTTAACAAGATCGGCTGCCCTGCGATTTCTGGAAAATTTTCAATTTTTTGCGCGATGTTTGAAATCATTTTTGAAGCTGTGCCCGGATCCATCACTAACTGCATGCCTTGTTCCGTTTGTAACAACGAGCTTGAAATCAATTCCTCTAATCGGCCATCCATCGTTAACACCGACATTTCACCTATGTCTGAGGCAAACTTTGACGTGATTGATCGGGCTAATTGTTTTCGAACTGATTCTGTGAGAACATCTAGGTCTTTAGTTTTTGTAGCCTCATCAGCTAAGGTTTCAAAAATGGTTAACAAATCACGAATCGAAATTTGTTCGCGTAGTAAATTTTGTAAAACGCGAACCACGCCACCCAAAGACAAGTGTTCTGGAACCAATTCATCGATAACTTTTGGATGAGTCTTTTTAAAGTTTTCGATTAATTGGGCTGCTTCTTGACGACCTAATAATTCGTGCGCATGGGTGCGGATTAATTCAGTAATATGAGTTGCGATAACCGTCGGTAAATCAACGACTGTAAAACCGGCCATTTCAGCGTGCTCTTTATGAGCCGCTTGAATCCACAAAGCATCCAGGCCAAACGCAGGTTCTTTTGTTGGAATACCTTCGACTTTTTTAGTTGTGCTGCCCGGATCCATCGCTAACAACATGTCTTGCTTGAGCATTCCGCCGCCGACTTTGTTGCCTTTAACCATAAAGCGATATTCACCTGGAGCTAAAGCTAAGTTGTCGCGAATGTGGATGCTTGGAACTAAAATTCCTAAATCAAATGCAAATTGTTTGCGAATTGAAGTAATACGCTCTAACAGATCACCCGATTTAGATGAATCCACAACTTTAATTAATCCGTAACCAACTTCAAGTTCCAACATATCAACCATTTGAACGGAGTTCAGATTTTCTTTCTTCGGTGATGAAGCTTCGAAATCGGCCTTTTTTCTTTCGTCAGTTTCTTTTTCTTGGCGATATTGCATGATAGTCCATGCAG
>JAYVHE010000082.1:0-9141 GCA_043771495.1 Bdellovibrio sp.
TTTTACTGGTTGTGCGACAACTCAAAAAGCCGTCGATTTTAAAACCCAGCCGTTGTTGCTGGATACCAAAGTTCAAATCAAAGATTTGCGTAAAGATGAAACTCAAAGCGCTAAGATTCAAGTCATCCTATTAACCGACCAAGCGATTCGGATGGAGGTAACTGCTTTATTTGGCTATGCGATTGCGTCCATCGTTATGACTCCGGATAAGATTCAGTATACATTACACTCGTCAAAAAAATATGTTGATGGACCGTTCAATGCGCGCACGCTGTTCCCGGTCTTTAAACAGAATATCGACCCAAGAATTTTATGGAATTCCGTCCATAACAGAAACCCAGCATCGGGGGATTTAAAGTGCAAAACGGATGAAAAAGGATGGCCACTTTCGTGCGTGAATGCGGAAGGCGTGCACGTGACATGGCTTCATGAAAACGCTGTAAAGCGACGAATTGATATCAAAAACCCACAGTTTGAAATGATCTGGGTTTTCAAAGATCAAATCCCACTAAGTACGCCTCAAAACGAGACCTTCGTCCTGAAAAAACCCGAAGACTACCAACAAATTCAAATAAAATAGTTTATAGTCGCTAACCTTTTTAGGTCGGTTTATAATCATTACAAGTTAAGATCCACCCGATTCTCAACTTGAATATCTTTCAAGTGGAAGGAGTCTCGATGTCGTCATCTGTTAATCTAAAAAATATTGTTGAAAAATGGCAAAGCAACAGTCCGTCCGTTGCATCCCATTGGAGCGGCACATTTCAAGAGTATTTAGATTTGGTGAAAGCCACCCCGAAGCTTTCTAGAAATGCTTACCAACGGCTGTTTGATATGATTTGCGAAGCGGGTACCGAAGAGTACATCGACTTTAAAAAACAAATTATTCGTTACAAGTTTTTCGACGATGTCGAGACCGGTGGTAAGGACGCTGTTTTTGGACTTGATGTGCAGCTTATGAAATTAGTAAACGTACTAAAGGCGGCTGCCCTGGGATATGGCACTGAAAAGCGTGTTATTCTTTTGCACGGACCGGTGGGCTCAGCAAAATCGACCATTTGTCGCCGCTTAAAAAAAGGTTTAGAAAATTATTCGCGTACGGATCAAGGTGCCCTATTCACTTTCGAGTGGATTGATGAAAATGGAAAAGGCAACTTACTAGGCAAAGACGTCAAAGTTTTCCCATCCCCAATGAATGAAGAGCCCTTACTGTTGATTCCAGAAGAAATGCGCCCGCAAATCTGTGATGAGATAAACAGATCACAAGATGGTGACTTCCGCGTAAAGATTGTTGGTGAGCTATGCCCACCGTCACGTTTTATTTTTAAGGGTTTAATGGAGCGTTACAACGGCGATCTAATGAAAGTTCTTTCACACGTTCGTGTGAAGCGCTTATTTATCTCAGAAGCTGACCGTGTTGGAATTGGAACCTTTCAACCGAAAGACGAAAAGAATCAAGATTCAACAGAGTTAACCGGAGATATCAATTACAGAAAAATTGCTGAATATGGGTCAGATTCAGATCCACGCGCCTTTAACTTCGATGGCGAATTTAATGTGGCCAATCGGGGATTAATCGAATTCGTCGAGGTGCTTAAGTTGGATGTCGCGTTCTTGTATGATCTTTTAGGAGCGTCGCAAGAACACCGCGTAAAGCCCAAGAAGTTTGCGCAGACACATATCGATGAAGTGATCATCGGTCACACGAATGAACCTGAATATCGTAAATTACAAGATAATGAATTTATGGAAGCATTACGTGACCGAACGGTAAAAATTGATATTCCATACATCACGCGTTTAAAAGAAGAAATTAATATTTATAAAAAAGATTTCAATTCGCAACGACTTCGAGGCATTTCGATAGCTCCGCACACAATTGAAGTTGCGGCGATGTGGGCTATATTAACTCGACTTGAAAAGCCAAAAAAAGCGAACCTGACACGTTTGCAAAAGTTAAAACTTTATAACGGAAAAACTTTAGCTAACTTCACCGAAGATAATGTGAAAGAGCTTCGCAAGGAAACCACTCGCGAAGGCTTAGATGGGATTTCACCACGCTATATTCAAGATAAGCTTTCTAACGCATTGGTCATGGCGCAACAGATGAATAAGGGCTCGGTTAATCCGTTCATGGTAATGAATGAGCTTGAAAGTGGATTAAAGCATCACTCGTTAATTTCCAACGAAGAGTTAAAACAAGAGTACAAAGAATTACTTAGCGTGGTTAAGCAAGAGTATGAGGAAATAATAAAATCAGAAGTGCAACGTGCCATTAGTGCCGACGAAGGAGCGTTGCAGCGCCTTTGCGGTAACTACATCGACAACGTCAAAGCCTACACGCAAAAAGAAAAAGTTCGTAATCAATACACGGGCTATGATGAAGAACCAGATGAGCGCTTAATGCGCGCGATTGAAGAGAAAATTGAAATTCCAGAATCACGCAAAGAAGATTTTCGCCGCGAAGTGATGAATTATATCGGTGCGCTTTCGTTAGATGGTAAGAAGTTTAACTACAAGATGAACGAGCGTCTGCACAAAGCTTTAGAGCTAAAACTTTTTGAAGATCAAAAAGACAGTATTAAATTAACATCGTTAGTTAGTTCTGTTGCAGACAAAGACACGCAAGAAAAAATTGATATTGTGAAGTCTAGGCTAATAAAAGATTTTGGCTACGATGAAATTTCGGCAACGGATGTTTTACATTACGTGGCCAGCATTTTCGCCAGAGGCGATGTAAAGAATAAATAATGTCTATAAGGGAAGATCAGAACCGCTTCAAAACGATCATAAAAGGTAAAGTCCGCGAGGACTTTAAGAAATATGTGACGAACGGAGAACTGATCGGCCGCCGTGAAGGTGAGTTTGTGAAAATTCCACTTCCACGTATTGATATTCCCACATTTCGGTACGGACCTAAGCAAGATGAACAAGGTGTAGGTCAAGGTGATGGTGAACCCGGAGAGGGTCCTGGTCAACCCGGACAAGGTGCCGGTAAAGCAGGGGAAAACCCAGGCGAGCACATGGTTGAGGTCGAAATTTCAATGGAAGAATTAGCTGATATACTTGGTGAGAAATTGCAGCTGCCAAATATTATGCCTAAGGGTGCAAAAAACTTAATGGCAGAAAAAAACAAATACTCGGGAATTGCCCCTGTTGGTTCAGAAGGTCTAAGAAAGTTCAAACAAACTTACAAAAAGGCACTAACGCGTTATATCTCTTCGGGCACTTATACACCCGACGATCCCGTGATCATTCCGATTCGTCGTGATTACCAGTATCGCTCTGTTAAAAAGACTCAAACACCGCACACAAAGGCAGTTGTCATTTACATGATGGACGTATCTGGATCTATGGGCGATGAGCAAAAAGAAATCGTGCGTTTAGAATCTTTTTGGATCAACACATGGCTTAAAAAACATTATAAGGGTTTAGAAACTAGGTTTATAATTCATGATGCTGCAGCAAAAGAAGTAGACGAAGATACGTTTTTTAAAACCAGCGAATCTGGTGGAACATTAATTAGTTCAGCGTACAGACTTTGCCAACAGATAATTCAACAAGATTATCCGTTTAGCGAATGGAATGTGTACCCGTTTCATTTCAGTGATGGTGATAACTGGAGCGGCGAAGACACGCGAATATGCGTTAATTTGTTAAAAGAATTCTTTTTGCCAAATGTAAATGTCTTCTCTTACGGACAGGTCGAAAGTAAATATGGCAGTGGTCAATTTTTAAAGGATCTACAAAAAGAATTTCCTGACGACGAGCGTGTTACGTTAAGTCAGATCGAAAGCCGTGATAAAATATTAGATTCTATAAAAGATTTTTTAAGTAAAGGAAAATAGCCCATGGCGAATTTAACTTTAGAGTTAGAAGCTGAACGTCGTCGTATTTGTCAAATCGCTAAAAACTGCAACCTTGATTTTTTTGAAACTGTTTTTGAATTGATCAACTACGATCAAATTAGCCAAATTGCAGCTTTCGGGGGTTTTCCCACAAGATATCCACATTGGAAGTTCGGCATGGAATACGAACATTTATCTAAATCCTACGAATACGGATTATCAAAAATTTATGAAATGGTTATTAATACGGACCCTTGCTACGCGTACTTAATGGAAGGTAATTCCATGATGGACCAGAAGCTAGTGATGTCACACGTATATGGACACTGTGATTTTTTTAAAAATAATATTTGGTTTTCAAAAACCAACCGAAAAATGATGGATCAGATGGCTAATCACGCCACACGTATTCGTAATTACATCGACCGGCATGGTTACGAAACTGTTGAACGATTCATTGATGCATGTCTAAGTTTAGAAAATTTAATAGATCGCCACAGCATTTTAAGTGGACCAACCAAATTTGAAGATAAAAAAGTAATTGAAACTAATGAAAAGTATTTGTTTAAGGTTGATAAAAGCTACATGAAAGATTATATCAATCCGCCGAATTACGTAGCGCAAGAAAAACAAAAACAAGTTGATAAATTACAACAAGGTAAACGGTTTCCGAACGAACCAGTGCGTGATGTTCTATCATTTTTAATTCACTTCGCTCCGCTAGAAGATTGGCAGCAAGATATTCTAACAATTATTCGTGATGAATCCTACTACTTCGCCCCCCAGGGCATGACTAAGACTATGAATGAAGGTTGGGCATCTTATTGGCATTCGCACATGATGACCCGACATATATTGAATGACTCAGAAATTATCGACTTTGCCGACCACCACTCGGGAACTACATTTATGCAAATGGGTGGGTACAATCCATACAAAGTGGGCATTGAATTGTTTCGCGACATTGAAGACCGGTGGAATAAAGGACGATTCGGGCGTGAATGGGAGGACTGTGACGACGTACGTGAAAAAAATAATTGGAACAAAAAGACGGGACTTGGGCGCGACAAAATTTTCGAAATTAGGAAAATTTACAACGATGTCACTTTCATTGATGAGTTTTTAACAGAAGACTTTTGTGTGCGTAATAAAATGTTCGTGTATAAATTGAACAAAGAGACAAACCGTTTTGAGGTCGACACCAAAGATTTTAAAGCTATTAAAGCTCAGCTTTTGTTTCAATTGGCTAACTTTGGTCAACCAATTATTAAAATTGAAGATGCAAACTTCGAAAACCGAGGCGAATTGCTGCTAAGGCACGTCCACGAAGGATTGGATCTACAACCGAATTATATGGATGCTACGATGAAAAACCTTTTTTTATTGTGGAAACGGCCCGTAAATATGATAACTATGATGGATAACGAGCCGCAGCTTTTCAGGTTTGATGGAAATGACTATACCAAGCATAGTCTACAAAGTGAAACTATGGTGGCTCCGTAGTCTATTCTTAAAGGGGATACGGGTGTCAGCGAAAAGCAGTTTTAAAAACAGTTCGAAGGACAGCGTTTTGGTCTATTCGACTGATCCAAAGGATCAGGCCCTACTTTCAGGGAAAGCTGAAAAAGAGAAAGTTTTAGCAAAAAGCCGTCAACTTGTAGACAGCAATAAATTTACGGTAGTGTTTAGATTGGAAAAAAATGGGCGTGGTGGAAAGACAGTAACGATATTAGATCAGTTACCCAATCATGAAACCTTCGTTAAAGAATTAACAAAAGAATTAAAAGTAAAGTGCGGCGTCGGTGGATCGTACAAAGTTGAATCTGGAGTCGGACAAATCGAAATCCAGGGAGATAAACGGGACGCAATTAAAAAAATTTTAGATACAAAACTAATTAAGTATAAAGGAATGTAGCTCATGCAGAAAATCGCCATAATTGATGACTTCGAGGAAAGCTGCCAACTAATGACCGAAATCTTAAGCCCACACTTTGAATGCAAATACATTTGCCAAGCTGAAAAGGCTTTGGATTTCGTAAAGACTTACAATCCAAATCTGATTCTTATGGATTACAAAATGCCATATATAACGGGCGTAGAACTTTGTAAAATAATTAAAGAAATGCCTGAACTTAAAAAAACTCCAATCATATTTGTCTCTGGGGCTGTCACTTCAGATGAGCGAATTGAAACTTTAGAGTCTGGTGGCGACGATTTTTTAGCAAAACCATTTCACCCAAAAGAACTTTTGCTTCGTGTGCAAAAAAGATTAAGCGACTACAGCAAAGAGCAAACAACTGATTTAGTAGCTGCAAATTTAAAAATGAATTTGCATTCGCGCCAGGTGTACGTTGAAGGCAAAGAAGTTACGTTAACGCCAAAGCAGTTCGAAATTCTTAAGTTATTAATCGAAAATAAAAATAATTTAGTTTCAAGAAATCAATTTATGACAGAAGTTTGGGGACATTTCGACGTGACTCCACGAAACGTCGATTCACAAATTAATTATCTAAAAAAGAAGCTAGATGGCTTTACCGGTGTTATCACGGCTGTACCAAGCTTTGGTTACCGTTTAGATATTAAACCCTAATTCTCTTTTTTTTGAAAAACTCTTTTAGTAAAAGTCCACATTCGTGGGCTTTTACGCCACCGCGAACATTAAAATTATGATTTAATCTTTTATCAATAGACAAGTCTGCTAGACTGCCCAGGGCCCCGCCTTTGGGGTCGAATGCTCCAAAGACCACTCGTGAAATGCGGGCTTGAACTAAGGCACCGGTACACATGAAGCAGGGTTCTAATGTCACATATAGCGTGCAGCCTGTTAAGCGCCAGCTTTTGCGCTTTCTGCAGGCACGGTGAAGGGCGATAAGCTCAGCATGCCCAAGCACGGTCGAATTTTGCTCGCGTAGATTTGTAGCTGTCGCAAGTATAGCGCCCATTTCATCAACGACTATGGCGCCTATTGGGACTTCGCCGGCCGTTTGACCCCGCAAAGCCAGTTCAATAGTGCGATCAATGAACTGTTCATCATGTTGATGCGCGTCGGCAAATGGTCTGGCTATGGGTATTTTAGGGTGTTTTATAAAAGGTCCTTTGTTATACATGCTTAATTGATTTTCACTCTAAAGTCCACCTCGGAAGGCCGGTGATTACTGTGGCATTAGTTAAAGTTCGTGACGGAGAAAGTTTCGAAGGCGCATTTCGCAAGTTCAAAAAGTCTTGTGAAAAAGCGGGTATTCTTTCTGAAGTTAAAAAACGTGAGCATTTCGAAAAACCAAGCGTAGCTGGTAAAAAGAAATCGATCGCGGCACGCAAGCGTGCAAATAAAAAAGTTCGTCGCAGCTGGGGAGAGTAATCTCTCCGGTTCTGCTTACTTTCTGTTTTGGCAATGTACACCAAAGGATTTATTCATGGAAATTCGTGATAAAATATTAGCCGACATCAAGTCGGCTATGGTGTCTAAGGACACTGTAAAATTAAACACTCTTCGTTTTCTGAACGCACAAATTAAAAATAAAGAAATCGATTCACGCCCAACACCTATCACTGCTGATGACATCATGCAGGTGATCAAGAAATTAGTAAAACAGCGCAAAGAATCGATCGAGCAATTTTCTGCCGCAGGTCGTATGGACCTTGCAGATCAGGAATCATTAGAATTAAAAATTTTAGAAACCTACATGCCGTCGCAAATGTCGAAGGAACAAATTGAAAAATTAGTTGCCGACGTGATCGCAGCTACTGGTGCTAAAACCATGAAGGATATGGGATCGGTCATGAAAGAAGCAACCGCTAGGTCTGCTGGGTCGGCGGACGGTAAAATGCTAAGTGAAATTATAAAATCAAAATTGAATTAAGTACCAAAGATTAATCTAAGCTAATTTTCTACGGAGGCCTGTTGCGTTACCCACCCGAATTTGTTGATCGAGTGATGGAAGCCAATAATGTTGTCGACATTATTGCGCAGTACACGCAGTTAAAACAAAGTGGAAACGGCTACATGGGACGCTGTCCGTTTCCGGATCACGCCGAAAAAACTGCCAGCTTTTCCGTGTCGGAATCAAAACAGGTATATCATTGTTTTGGCTGTAAAAAAGCTGGAAATATCTTCGTGTTCTTGCGTGATTACAATGGCATGAGCTTTCCAGAAGCTATCGAGTATTTGGCTGACCGTGCGTCTGTTCCGCTGCCAGAAATTGAAAAAGATCCGCACGATCAGTATGCCGTTCAGCAAGATAAAAAAAAGCAAATGCTTAAGGCCAACAAAGTAGCCGATGAATTTTACCGCGAAACTTTGAAGCGGGCTTCGTCAACACATCCTATTAAAACGTACATACAGAAGCGGAAGTTAAATCAAGAAACAATCGAAGAGTTTCACATTGGTTACGCTCCAGCTGAATGGGATTTGTTAGCGCATCATTTGGATAAAAAAGGCATTAGCCCAGCACTTGCTGAAGAAGCTAAATTAACGAAGCATCGAAAAGAAGGTAACGGATCATTCGATCTTTTTCGCGACCGATTAATGTTTCCGATTTTATCACCATCAGGTGAAGTGCTGGCATTCGGTGGCCGCATCCATGACCAAGGCGAGCCAAAGTATTTAAACTCGCCAGAGACCTTGGTGTTTAATAAAGGCAAAGTTCTGTATGGGCTTGCACATACGGCACGCTACATACGCGCTGAAGATAATATTGTCATTGTTGAAGGATACATGGATCTGGTGTCGATCTATCAGGCTGGAATTAAAAATGTCGCAGCCACCATGGGAACGGCACTAACCGCAGAGCATGCGAAACTCATCAAACGAATAACAACAAATGCCGTTGTCTTATTTGACAGCGATGAAGCTGGCCAACGGGCAGCTGAGCGCAGCTTGCCACTGCTTTTAGCTGCTGGCCTATACCCACGATGCCTGATTTTGGCTGACGCTAAGGATCCTGACGAGTACGTGATTAAATTTGGATTAGAAGCGCTACAGAAGAAAATTCAAGCAGCGCCCGAGCTTTTCAATGTTGTTTTACAGATGTGGATGAGTGACTACCGTGGTGAAGCTTCGCAAAAGGTAAAGATTATGGACTTAGCCCGACCCATATTTGATGTTATTCCAGACACACGATTGAAAAGTCTATATGCGCAAGAGATGTCTGGTCGTATGAATGTGGCTATGGGCTGGGTGCGCTCAGCACTAACGTCAAATATAAATCGGCCGCCAATGCGGGAAAATGCACCGATAAATTCCCATCAAGGAAGCCTAGAACAAGTAAAACCGCCAGTGGAAGTACCTGCGAAG
>JAYVHE010000083.1:0-2349 GCA_043771495.1 Bdellovibrio sp.
AATGGACGATCTTGGGAAAAACAAATTCCCGTCTTATTAGACGCTGGATTCCGTGTCATTACTTATGATCGTCGGGGTTTCGGAAAATCAAGTCACCCATCCATCGGCTATGATGCGAATACTCTGTCTTCAGATTTAGATACGCTAATGATTCATCTGAATTTGCAGGATGCCATTCTGGTTGGCTTTTCTATGGGCGGGGCCGAGGTCGCGCGTTACTTAGGAAAATACGGCAGTCACCGCGTTAGCAAAGCTGTTTTTATTTCAGCAGTAACACCATTTCTGGTAAAAACTCCCCAAAATGAAGACGGCGTTGATGCTTCCGTTTTTGATGAAATCCGAAAAAAATTAAAAGAAGATCGCCCAAAATTCTTAACAGCATTTTTTAAAGACTTTTATAATGTCGGATCATTTGACCATATCAGCGAAGAGGCCGTCCGCATGAGTTGGCTTTTTGGCATTGCAGCTTCTGGACTTGGCTCTGTAAAAGCTGTGGACGCATGGTTAGAGGACTTCCGCGCAGATTTAAAATCAATTCAAATCCCGGTGCTGGTTGTCCACGGTGAATTGGATAAAACAGTTCCCATAGAGGCTTCGGGCGAACGAATGAAAAATTTTGTACCACAGTGTGAGTTCCGTCCTATAAGTGGAGCCCCGCATGGCCTTAACTGGACTCACGCCGCAGAATTAAATAATATTTTACTCGAATTTGCAGGCCGCCCTGCTGGTGTTCGAAAAACTATAAGTACAGCGGATGCCCAATCGAATACGAGCTTACATTAGATTGCTATCTTGATTTTTAGTGATTACATTTCTATCGGTATACCATCAAACATCACACCAATATTAAAATAAGCACCAGACAAATCAATTTCATTCACATTATTGTTCATTGTACCTGTGCGCTCCAAACTTTCGACTTTTTGGCTATCCATTCCGCCTTCTAAAACAAAATAAAACTTTCCTTTTCCAAGAGCCAACGAGATTCCTGCTGTAGAATACAGAGTCGCAAATGGCGACCCCGTTTTACTTAATCCGCCATCTTGAGTCGCTGATTTTAGTGTGTAGGTTGTGTTGCTTCCGCCAACGCCGGCAACGACTTCTAATCGAACCACATCAGTTTTTAGAAACGCATATCGAGCCACCAAGGCCGCGACATCTTGGTTAATTTCGGCTTTGTAATCTGTCGCGGCTACAGAATCATCCTGGGAAATCAATCGCTTTGTATAGCGAATCCCCAAATTGAGCTTGTCAGTCGTCGGAAAGGTAATTTCAACCCCTGCTTGATTATTCAAATCAACATTTTTAATACCTTGTGCGGTCAATTCTGTATTCAAATTTTTGGGCGCAACTTGAGTTGATCCAAAAAATAATCGCGCTTGCCCTGATTTTTCGGCGCTATGAGTCTTTTCAACTGCGAGTGTCAGCAAAGTCGCGAAAAAAATTGGGATAAATAATTTCATAATGTTTCCTTTATAATTTTGTAGAAATGGTTTTACTTTGGCCTTTGATTTCGCCGCTTTCAAATAATAATAAAGTTCCAGGCTCAACGTGTGTCCATGCTTCGTCATCAGTTAGTGGAGCTGTTGCAATGATCGCCACTCGGTCCTGATTGGTCGTTACAGAGCTAAAATCAACACTTAAATCCTGATCTTTCAACCGGGCCGACGTAAACGGAGCTTTGCGAACAATATAGGTTAATCGTTTTGAGCAATGAGCTAATAAAAATTTTCCATTCGACATTAGAAAATTAAATTCACCGTAAGTGGAAACTTGATCCGTTAATTTTTTTATAGTTTCAAAAACAATTTCGGGGCCCGGATAAGAATTGCCAAATTTATTTTTTAGTTCTTGCATGAACCAACAAAAAATCGATTCGCTATCAGTCGTGCCTACCGGGGTATACGTTCCATTCATAGTTGGTTTAAAATCAACAACATTGCCGTTGTGTGCAAAAATCCAATACTGGCCCCAAAGTTCGCGTGTAAATGGATGAGTATTTTCCAGCGCCACAATTCCTTGGGTGGCTTTGCGAATATGGGCAATAACATTAAGTGATTTTATCGGATACGATTTCACAAATTCTGCAATTTGTGAATGAGCCGAAGGCTCTGGATCTAAAAATTGGCGAACGGCTTTTCCTTCAAAAAATGCAATTCCCCACCCGTCTTTATGAACATCAGTTAATCCACCGCGTGCTTGAAAGCCCGCAAAAGAAAAACAAATATCCGTCGGCACATTACAGTTCATTGCTAATAGTTGGCACATAGCTTTTAGCTTATTTAACTTACGTGCGTATGCCAATAACAATTATGAACTTCACGCCAGCTTTCAGCAAACTGGCCCAAA
>JAYVHE010000084.1:0-20382 GCA_043771495.1 Bdellovibrio sp.
GTCCATGATTTTGGTTTCTTCAGTACTGAAACCATCATCACCGAACGATCCAATTTGCGGAATACAATTAAATAAAATTTGTTTTGGAAACGCCTTGGTTTCTTGATCCGTCATTTGATAATTTTGCGTCTGAGTTAATAGTTCTTCGTAGCCTGGAAGTCCCGCACCACTCACCGCTTGATAAGTCGCAACAGTTACATCAGAAATTCCAAATTTTTCTGCTAGGGGTTTTTAATGGAATGACCAATTGAATCGTTGAACAGTTTGGATTTGCGATCACTTGCGGGCGTGATTCTGCATTTAATAATTTTCCATTCACTTCAGGCACTAATAAATAAGTTTCAGGATTCATACGAAACACATTTGAATTATCAATTGCAAAAGCGCCACTGGCTGCCGCTTGGGGTGCCCATTCTTTTGAAATGTCGTCCCCCGAAGAGAAAAAAACCATATCAAGTCCCGCAAAACAGTTCGGTTTTAAGATTTGTACTGTCCAATCTTTTCCCGCTAACTGCAACTTCAAACCTTCAGAATTGGCACTTGCAAAGGGGCGCAATTCTGCAATCGGACAACCTTTTTCTTCTAACAAATTTATAAAGGCTTCGCCGACCATACCGGTAGCACCAACTAAACCAATTTTAAGAGGTCTTTTCCACTGTTTCATAGGCGCTATATATAAAGTAAATCGTGCAAAAAAGCTAGGATTTACAGCAACCTTCTAGTACAAAGAATCAGAACTGTCGGCTATTCGCGTCGACCATAGTTTTACCCAATCAGACCAAATTTTTTGGAGTAAACTTGAAATTTGCTCTGTCGTCAGATTCGTTTTACCCGACAAAAGCTGTTCCACAGTGTAGTATTCAGCCACAAAGTAATCTTTGCCAACCAAATTGGCCATGGCAATTTCCAGCTGAAAAACACGAGTCGAAGCTTTCGCAAAAGCCTGATCGGTTTTTTCTAGCTCAGACAAGACCAATTTCATTCGTTCGCTGGATTGCTTTATTTGTTGAGCCTTTTGAACCACCTGTGACACAAGACCGGCATCACTTACGTCGATGGTACTCACCACGCCCAACTGTGATTGATCAATAATTTCTTGATTTAAGCGAGTCAGTATACGTTGATACAATTGGCTGAGCTGTTCAAATTTTTGAAACTCACGTACAATTGGTGCAGGCAATTGATCCATGCTGGCTGTCTTTCCTTCTGCATCACTACCACTTGACAAAAAGGCGTCAGTTAATTCACGCACTCTCAAATCTTGCCGCATCATGACTGCAAAGGCGCGCTCAGTTGCATCGTTAAGTTGTTTTAATCGCGCAGAAGTGAATTTTTTTACATTCGCCAAAATAAACTTTTCATTATTCGAAATAGCTGATTTCAAATCCACCAGATCTTGACGTAATGTTTTTCGTTGATTGTTAATGGAATTCAAAGTCGTCGCATTGAATTCATCATATTCTTTTTTAAGGGCGTCATAGTGCGGTTTTTTGACTGGATCGATCTTACCTTTGGTTTTTAAGATCCCCGTTATTTCTTCTCGTTTTCTTTCTATTTCTTGTTTTTCGGCCTTCAATGCCACATTGGTTGGATCCGCCGCAGAGGCCTTTGCCGCGCTAGCTGCTATTAGTGTTACCGCTTTAAGCTCTTGTCCAAGTTTTGCGCCTTCAGGCGTGGATCGTAAATATTGATATACATACGACTTAGCAAATTGACGAAAAACCAGATTGTTCGCCCAGGCCTGTGCTACGGCTTCTAAAGGCGAAACATCCTGTTGGATTTTTTTTGCAGGCTTAGCCACCAGTGCGGCTACAAAATTACGAAGCAAAACAAATGTCTCTGGAGTTGCCAGATCTTCGAACTCGACTCGGTCTTCGACGCGAACAAGTCCTTCGACTTTTAATTCTTCGAATTTCATTTTTTGATAAGTTAATACGTCAACATCAATGGCTTTTTTCTTATTTAAAGCGTCCCACTCTGCTTTTTTAAATGTCCCGTTCAATATAGATTGCTTAACGTCTTCTGAAAGTTGCTCTGAAAATTCAACCGGCGGTTTGTGATCAAAGATCAAATGGCCAATCGGAATCATGGTTGCACCAGTTTTATCTTTGATATCTCGGCGTTTAGAAAATATTTTTAATTTTGCGTTTCGCAAATTTGTAACACCAT
Organism: Bdellovibrio sp.; assembly: GCA_043771495.1. Taxonomy (GTDB): domain Bacteria; phylum Bdellovibrionota; class Bdellovibrionia; order Bdellovibrionales; family Bdellovibrionaceae; genus Pseudobdellovibrio. Next base: position 2,170 of record JAYVHE010000084.1, read on the forward strand.
CAGCAAAAGACTGCTGGTATCCTTGATATAAACCATCCGCATCGCCAATCATATATAATGCCGGAATATAATCTTTTCCTTGATGTGCTGGCTGCGCCCAATTTATGGAGTACATCAAAACTTGGCAAAACATTCCACAAGTTGGAGATAATTTATTCTGTCGTGCTAGCCATTCTCCTAAATCGCGTTCTGCCTCGGGGATATTAGGATTTTTCAAATTTTGTAATGCAATTTCAGATTCGCGTTTGAGTTTTTGGGCTGTAGTTCCTTCTGACATTGCATCGGCCACTGTCGACATTGGTACTACGCCTGAAACAAGAGTATCGTTAGGGTATAAACGCATGTACATATCTGCGATCATACCGCCCATGCTATGCCCAACAAGAATGACTGGTTTTCCCGATGGAGAAATAAATTCTCGAATGAAATTTCGCATTAACTCCAAAGCTTCTTTCGCTTCGGATATGGGAACTCGTGGACCCTCTGCATGCCAAGGCATATCCATAGATACCACATCAAAATTACGAGTTCCCATATAGCTCATCATCGATGCAGCCACATGATGACCCGTGGTTTTTGTTCCACCACCATGAATAAAAACAATAACGGCATCTGCATCTTCGCGCACAAATGATTTCCGGGCTCTTTGATTGTTATCTTTGAGCGCACCAAGTGGAATTCCAAAATTTGTTCCTATTCCATTGACGAAGCCCCGGACGTGAACCATGTTTCCAGAGCTGGTTTTAACTAATCCATCCCCATTGGAACCACGTAATTGGTGATCAATATAAAACACATTATCTGGCAACATTCTTTGCAGAGTTTCCGGCCCACGCACGCCACGCCAAGTTGCTGCGGCGGATATTTCGTCTTTGGGTGTGGTAAAATTGGGAACTTTTGCATGTTGAGATTCTACTGCAGCTTTAGCTCCGTACTCAGCTAAAGTTTGTCGTGCCGCCAGTTGAATAGTATTTAATTCAAACGGCTTTACTGAATCTACGATTACTGACGAAGTTAATATTTTTGATTGTTCAAAGAGCTCTAGACAAGACTGAGCCTGTGTATTCAGCGAAGACAACATAATAACCAAAGCGCCGCCGGTCGTAATCAACTGGGTTCTCAATTTTTGCATTTATGTCTCCAATATGTAAAGACTACAGAATTCCGCAATAACATAGGGTGCAATTGGACCGACAAGACAAACAACTATAAAAATAAATTCTACAAGGAATAAGTGTTTGATTAAAACTACAGATGAAATGGCACTTAATGGTTCGGGCTGGTGAAATTCTGAAAATGGCAATAGATTCGGGGCAAGTGGATAATCGTCCATTATCAGTCATATAAGTTTTTATTTTTGTTGATAAGGAATTTTTTACAGCGACAGAAACATATCGCGCCGACACAAATACGAAAATGTCTATATTCTGTTATTTATGAGGAGTCTGAGGTAATTCAATCTCATCAATCTCTTCGATAAGATCATCTTCATTGACCGATGCCGGAGCGTAAACGCTGGCTCGAATATTTTTAGCGCGTTTTCCTAATCGAAGAACGCCAAAAATTGCGCCAAGTGTCGCATAAGATAAGAATAGAATGAACAACATAACTTCGGGTCTTAGGGCCACAAAGAAAATGACCAAAACTCCCAGTAATAAATAACTAAAAGGAAGACGTTGCTTTAAGTCTAAATCTTTAAATGAACGATAACGGAAATTTGAAACCATCACCACGGCTAATAAAATCGTCATGGCTAGTAAAAGGGGATGACCTTCGCCCGTCCAACCTAAATCGTCGAATGCTAAATAGGCCGATGCGACGATACCTGCCGCCATCGGAATTGGTAATCCTTGAAAATAATTTTTTTCGACGACGCCGACTTGAACGTTGAATCGTGCTAATCGTAAAACGCCACAGGCCGCAAATAAAAAACACGCCATGTAACCTAAGCGGCCAAATGGTAATAACGCCCATTGATGGAGTAATAATGCCGGTGCAACACCAAAACTAACAGCATCACATAGTGAATCTAATTCAGCGCCGAATTTACTTGTTGCTCGAGTTAATCGCGCCAAACGGCCATCAAGTTGGTCAAAGACAGCCGCAATAACAATGGCAATGGCCGCAATTTTATAATCCGCTTTAAACGTCGCCAAAATTGAATAGAAACCGCAAAACAAATTTCCAATAGTTACTAAGTTTGGAAGGATGTAAACGTACATTCCAAATCTTTTACCAGACGGTGTTTGTTCTTCTAATTCGTCGTATTGTTCTTTCATGCTGCCGTTCTTAAAAGGCCGTAATGCCAAAAATATTAAAAAATGAAAATAAGATCGTTAAACCTAAACTTGAAAATAACGGCATTGTTAAATTATCGTCCAGTTTCCAAACGGGCAATAATTCAGAAACTGCGCCAATTAATCCTGCACAAAGTGAAAGGACTAAAATGTATTTTTCAATGTTTACGACGTATAAATAAACAATCGTAACCAAAAAACAAACCACAAAAGCAGCCATAAAACCTTGTAATGATTTGTTATTAAACAGTTTATCTTTGCCGTATTTGATTCCCACAAAGCTAGCGATTGGATCTGCAAATGATAGAAACAGCAAACTGAGCGAAACCACATGAGTTTCAAAAATCAGAGCGAGTAAAATTGTGCCGGTTAACAAATAGGATGTCCCAGCTAAACGATTCAACTCGCTTTCGCGCATGATCGGTTTGAACCATTTCGTCAGCATTTGATTAATGTTTTTATTTTGTAAGCGTAGAATATCGCCGGGCACAAACATGAGCCACAAAACAGAGTATACAAGAACAGCGAATTCTTTAGAGAACATGGTCCACACCAAAAAAAGTGAAAACACACCCGCTATGTGCCAAATTTTACGCGCCAAATGAACGTCAGAGCGTTTTTTAAAACCGGCATAATAGTTTGCGTTCAAAGATGTAGATTCTGTCATCACTATTTTTGTACGTTAGGAAAAATCGCTAAAAATGTCACTTTAAATCAACCGATTAGAAAGTCCAAACCTGTGAAAAGGTGACGAAATTTACTGAATTCGTTTGATTTTAATAACTTGTGATTTAATTTGCCCAGCTGTTGAGCTTATTTCAAAAATCAATTCATTCGCACCGTGTTCGAGTTGAATGAAATCAGACGAAACTTTTTTGCCGCGATTTGGAAAAATCTGCGCTTCGTAACCATTGGTTTTATTTTTTAATTTCATTCGCGATCCTGGTTGAGGACAATCGACAAAGTCAAATTTGATCTGACTACTGACGACGGTTTTTTCTAGCGCTTCAAAATTACAATTAGCTTCGACAAGACTTCGAACAGTGGACCCGGAAGCCAGATGCATTTCACCAAAAACTGGCTTCTTGTTTTGAGGTAATTTTGCTGTTTCGGACCCAGTGGGTAGGCCATCGTCAGCTGTTCCAAGTTTGTTGATGTCTGAATTCACGGAGGCCACATGACGTTTCAACTGTTCGATTTTTTCGAATACCGTTGAGTCTTGTTTTTTCCCCGAAAACCTAAAAAAGCCCATCGAATACATCGAAAACGTCGACATTATAGCGAGCGATATAAGCGGAAATAGTAAAAATCGTGCCTTTTTCATAAATGATCTCACATGTTTTTTATCGGCTTTGCGATGGCTGAAAATAAGTTTGACGGAGTCTAGTTTAACAAGACCAACGTCATAGATCTTGCGAGTTTCCGAGTGTAAAAGTTGTTATCGTCTCAAAATAAAACAAAAAAGTGATAAACTTTTCTAAAGCGCAAACCGATATGTGGTTATATACCTAGAGGGGATGTTATGGACAACCAAACAACAGAAGAAAAGTTTTATGAGTTAAAGCCTTATGGAATTATTTTTCTTGGCGCTGTCGGTTTAATACTGCAAATTTACACGGGCAATTCTGCAAAGCTTGCCGCAGGTGTTTGCTACATCTCGAGTGTGCTTTTAATCATCATGGGTGCAAAGATTATTATTTGGCGCTCAAACAGCCGTCATTTGAGCCGCATCGTTAATAAAAAGCGTTACTAGTTTTTCTGAATACTGATTGCAAATTTTTTCACACCAGTACTTTTAATAATATCCAATACTCCAACCACACGTCCGTGTGGCACGTCTTTATCTGCAGAAATAATTGCCTGAACATCTGGATTTTTTTGGAACTCTTCAGCCGCCACAGTTTTTATGGCGTCGTCTTCGACAAAATTCCCACCTAAATTAACTTTACCATCGCTGGTAATCGAAATATCTAATTTGGTTGGGAGGCTCGCTTCCCCAGTGGCTGCTTTTGGTAAATTCACGTTGATCGATGGTTTCATGATCATAGGTGCAGTGACCATAAAAATGATAAGCACCACTAGAATGATATCAACTAATGGAACAACATTTATTTCCGACTGAAGCTCATCAATTTGATCAGTTTTCATTGCCATAAAATATTAATTTTTTCCTTTAGCATAAGCGACACCTAATTCACGAACAGCGTCTAAGCTAGATAAAATTGAACGAACTTTACGTGTGAAGTAATTGAAAAACATACTGGCAGGAATCGCCACGAATAAGCCGGCGGCAGTTGCTACTAACGCTATCGAAATTCCGGCCATTACTGTTTGCTGACCAGCCGTAGTCGACGTTGCCAAATCATTAAATGCTTTCATAATACCAAGCACGGTTCCTAATAATCCTATGAATGGAGCATTCGATGAAATCGTTGCTAAAACAGGCAAGAATTTTTCAAGATCAGGTTTTTCGGTTAATACAAACGAGTTAAAAACTTCTTCGAACCCAGCGCGGCCATTTGTACTTAGGTGCTTTAAAGCATGAGCTGCTGCGCGGCCCTCTAGGCTTGAGGTATCTTTTGCAAGGTCTTCAAATTCTCTAAGTCCGTTTGATTGCAACGCGGACTTAATTTTAGCGCGGATCTTTAAGCTTTCTTGGCTAATTTTACGTAATACAAAGAAACGCTCTAGAATCATGGCAACCGAGACTACGCTCATGATTAATAAGATAATCAAAACGGCCTGGTCAGCGAAATGTGCGATAGCGAATATTTTTTCCATGGATTCTCCCAAATTGTATTGTTAGCGGGCTGTAAAATTATTATGATTGTATTCAATGAAACCGTCAAAACTGGGTCTTCTATTTCTAGCCATTAGCGGACTGTTCTGGACTTCGTGCCAGTCGCACCAACAGAATTCCGTATTGGTTTTTGCCTTTGAACAGCTGAGCGCTGAAGACTTAAATTGTTCCGAAGAACTCACCACGTCGGACTCTGGTCTAGGATTACTCTGTAAAGAGTCTGTTCGCTTTACTCATGCGTTTACGACATCGCTGCAACCCGCGGCAGCTATGGCTTCGCTGCTAACGGCAACTTATCCGATTCAACATGGATTAAGAACAAGCGGCGATCGTATCAATCCACAAATTGATTTGCTTTCAGACCAAGCATTAAAAAAAAATTATCGCACCGGATTTTTTTCAGGCGGTCCCACCATTTTAAAAAAGACAGGTTTGTCGCGCTCATTTGAAATTTTTGATGACACTATTGCTTCACAAGATAATCGCTTCGCCTGGTCAATGTCGTCACTTCTGAATCAAATGTCAGAATGGATATTCGAAGTTAATAGTCCATTTCTAACTGTAGTTTATTTTTCAAATACCGACATTAACCAACCCCTCACCGACGAAGACGATGAAAAACTTTTTGCATTTTTTGAAATGCTTAAGCGTAAAAAAATTTGGGATACTTCTCACATCATATTAACAGGCTTAAAGGGACAAAATAAATATTCACGTGTAGCCGAAACCGCCTTTAGCAATTTACATTCCGAAAACACTAATATTGCATTTTTATATAAGCCCCCACGCCAAAAAGGTGATGACGGAATTAATTGGAAAAGCGATAACTTAATTTCGTTGGCCGACATTGGCCATTCGCTGTTTTGTTTAGTTGAAGATTGTTCATTGATGAATCAAAAAATTTTGCACTCCACCGAACTTGAATGGTTGCAAACTCACGAAATTCAAACCGCAGGACCCGAACAAAAAATGTTAATGGTCGAGGCTCCGAACCCTTTTGAATATTCACAAATTAAATATGCCATGCGAACCAAAACCGGTTTGTTTTTAAACTCGCCGCGACCACAATACTTTAACACACTGAGTGATCGTTCTGAAACCATTGATAACTACGATTCAAAAAAAGGCGACGGTTTGGTTTCCGCAACAGTGCTACAAAAGATATTGGATAATTCGGCTGCGACCCGAAACTTAAAATGGGGCGATTACAAACAATTTAAGGTGGTCCAAAATAATTTGAATTACTGGCAACAACCTCTTCAACGTCAATCAATTATCGATCAAACGACTGAAAAAACTGATCCGTTATTTGCACTGAATGTTAACACTGAAATTAATAAATCATTTGTGGGTGCTTCGTGCCTTAGAATTTTAAAGAAAAATACGGTCAGCCACGATGATCTTAAATTTTGTGATGATGATCTATTGCTGGCTGCTATTCGTTTAAAACATTCTCGAGAACTTAATTTAAATCGGAAAAATATGGAAGCCAATTTCGAATTAGAAAAACGTATGCAAGCCAACGCCATCATGCGCGCCTCAAAAAATATTTCTTTAGAAAACGCTTGGGGACTTCATCGGACTCATCACGATTGGGATCTTTCGTATAAGTATCTTGGGAATTTGGCGCTTTAGTAAAAAATTGTCTTTTTTTGGTGACTCAAAGCTTTGATTTAGTGGGCGAACTTTTTGCGCCATCTTTTTAAATAATTGCAGAGGGTCTTTGTGGTAAAGAAAAAATGGTTCATGAGTACATTTTTTGTTGGAATGATTAATTGTTTTACACTAGCCGATGCGCAAAACATTGATTTAAACACTTTATATAACTCTACTACGAATGATCTCTGTACACATACCTTTGACTCCAAGGCGTATGCAGAACCTTTAGAAAGTTTTCTTAAAAATCCTGAGATTCCTCTGGTTGATCCTAAAGATACAAGAGTTTTCGTTTTAGATACTCAAGGAACGATTCCAAAAGATGTTATGGAATCCTTTCTGGAAATAGTCACTTTTGTTTTTGGAAACAAAACTGAACTAAGTCTCAAATTGTGCCTCGGCTGCTCGGCTGCTTCTGTCATTCAAGACAAGACTATATATATCTCAATAGACCTTCTCAACGAACTTAAGGGTCTTTCAGAGATAAATTGGCCTATGACAATCAGAACATTGCTAGCCCACGAAATTTCCCACCAAATTCATGAGGCGATTACATTGAAGTCAAAGGATGGTTTGAGCCCACAAAACAGCGCTCCATTACTGAGAAAAAATGATTATCTTAATCTGGATATAATTGGACAAGACAAGTCCTTGATCGGTCATGCAATGACCCGATTTCTTGTCAGAAATTACAAAAGTCATTCAGAGGTAGATGGTATTGGCGCAACCATACTATTAAAAATGGGCTATTCGGTAAATAGTGTGGTTGTGGGATATCAACAATGGTTAATGCACAATTCTCATCCCGCCCTTTCAATGGATACAGAAATTCGAATTCGGTCTCTGAATTACGCTTTTTTAAGCTCAACAAAAGAAAAAAAGTGTCTCGCTGTAAATGAAGACGCAGAAGTTCTTTTTTGGGAAAATTTATCTAAAAAATAGCAGTGTGAACAACCTCAGTTAAAAAATCTTTTAGACTATTGTAAATAAAGACTTTTAAAATTATGGATTATCATAACTAAAGCTTAGCGTTAATAAACCGGTCCATTTTCTGAAGTCCAAATTGCTTTACAGCAGCCCGCTGATTACACGTCCGACATAGTACACGCAAATTTTCAAAGTTTGATAAACCGCCTCTTGCCTTAGGATGGATATGATCAATTTCTAAGGCAAACGTGGAATTGCAATTTTCGCATTGATTCTTAGCTCTCTCAAAAATGTTTCGCATAAGTTGGGCTTGAGAAATTTTATTTATGACATGACGTTTTCTCGGCGCCGCGACTTTTAAATTTACTTCACCGGCTTTAGAAACCTCACCGTTTTCTATTTTTATTTTTTCAGAACTCATTTTTGTGGGATTCCACTCAAACAATCCTAAATCGCAAAGTTTTTCGAAAAGCTCGCCTAAGGAAATATTTGGATATTTGTGCGCGAGCAGTCCCTTTAGTCTTTCAATTTTTAACTGAATATCTTTGGAAGCTACAAACTTTATTTCGGTCGTGTTTTCTGAAATTTGATTTATCCGATCTGGCTTCATTAGCTCTGGCGCCGAGCTCAAAGACAGCGTAATTTTTTCGGCTTCACGGACCGGCTTGTTGGCGATTCGTTCTAAAACTGAGCGTTTTTGCTCCAGCGACATTTCTTTATTCTGATTTTTCTTTTCTTTACGAAAAAGCGTTTGCGCCAAATTTATATGCGTTAGAGTGACTTCTCCTAAATTGATTTTATTTTCGATTTCTGGAAGCTCCTTCAACAACTTCATGGCGGAAATTCTTCTATAAGCTTGATCCTCCGGATAGCCTAGATGTTTTACAGTGAAGTCAAAAAGTGATTTGTATTTTAAATCTGAGAACAATCTACGGCGATCTATTTCTCGCAGATAATGAAGAATTTTAGTTAAAACGCCCCGTTCTTCCCGAACTAGATTTTCAGTTTGTTGTATTAAAAGTTGGTCATTGATTGATTTTAAATTCATAGAGCCTCCTTAAAGCTGATGAAGCGACACAATAACATGGAAATTTTAAAGAGAATTTTTCGATTTAATTTGCGCATAAGGCGCCGAAAAAAAATTGTCTGCATTTACGAGCGATTGGGTAGAGAAAATTGTTCATATGGGATTCTCGTCATTACAACACACCCCCAGAAATTTACACAAATGTTTTTTATTGTGGAAGTTTTCGAACAAAAACTACGTCAACTATTTTTTTAAAAAGACACAGCGCGCGCCTAAATTTTTTTTGCACCAACAAATCATTTATTTTGGGTCATTAAATTTTAATATCGTTCTTCTTTATGGTCAATTTTCTAAAAACCAGAAACGTCGCAGTTCCAAATGGTATCATTTTTATTAAAGTAAGATTTAATTCTTAGCGCTTGAAGATCGACATTACTTATTGAACCCGCCTGCATCACTGGAGTTCGATCAACGCCTAATAAATGGGGCGGCAGCAAATTATTTGAATCAAGTATGTCGCCGTTTGAACAAATTATTTTTTTAAAATCAGAAAATTCGGCTTCGATTTCAAAACCACCAATCGCTAACCATGCAAGTTCCGTGTGTTTCTTATAAAGCAAAACCATTTCAAATCCACAGCTATAAATTTCGCGATTTTCAACTTTACAAAGACGGTCATTGGCAAGTAATGCCGATATACGCAGTCTATTGGCTAATGTCGAAAGGCCTTCAACGTATTGGAACGGAGTCGTCAACTCTAAATCCGCTTGTGTCGCTGATAAGTATTGCGAAACTTCTTCAATGACAACTTTCAGATGATCCGAGTTATTCCACGGTCGCACAATAACTAACAAGTCTTTTTCAAAATAATCAGTGATTGAAGTCCCCGGAATAATATAGTTGGCTTTTCCAACCAGCTGTTTATAGTCCACTAGAAAACTCCATAACGTTTTAACTTGGTAAACGCTTTACGGTAGTAATCACCGTCTTCTATGTCGAGCTCTAAAATCTTTTTCCATTTTTGCTTAGCGCCTTGTCGGACATCGTCGCCATCCAAATTTCCGAAGTTTTCGTCAATGATAGATTCTTGGTAAATCACTTTAACTTGATTTTTTAAATCAACGACGTTTTTTTCGATTCGTTCGTTTAAAAGCTCGTTGTACGGATCAACATCTAAACCTTGGCGCAAAATACTGATGGCTTCTTTGAGCCTTCCGTCTTTAAGCGGCAGTTCTGAGTCCTCGATAAATTTATCTATTTTTTCTTGGAGCTTGTCACGAATGTAAGTAATGCGTTCTTCAGCTTGTGGCTTCAATTTTTTGTCGTCTTTCAATTCCGAATTTATCACATTCAAATAAGCTTTAATTGCACGATGTGGACGTCCATTACTTCGATACAATTCAGCCTTTTCAAAAAGCACTTCAAGGTCATCTTTTACGACGACCGGTGGTTTTTTGGCTTCAGCTTGCTTTTGTTTTTCGATCTCGACTTCAGTTGCAATTTTTTCTGCTTCAGACATTAATCGCGTGTATTCATTGTTAGTCGGGTCTATCAATGCAATTGGTGCTAAGCACAGGCGCATTTTTTCTACAGTAATTGTGCGATCTAATATTTTTTGACATTTGGCAGCCGTATTAAGTATTTCTAAATCTTGTTCGGCTTTGATTTTTTCTAAGCGCTCTTGCTCGAGTTTTTGAGAAATAATTTGTTCATTCAAAGTCGCTTCTTCAAGCATGCTTTTTGAATCCTGATATCCTGGAGGCAAGATTTCGTGAAGCTTTCTTAAATTTTCAATGGCGAAGGAGTATTTATTCTGCAGCATCGCCTTTTGCCCCAAACTAAATAAATCTTGAACCGTTTTTTTCTGCTCAAGAGTCAGTTTTGAAAAAGGATCCGTCGATACAACCTGAGCCACCGGTGTAGGTGCCGGCTCCTCCATCATATCGTTCAGGTAAAGTGCCCCACCTAAAATCAAAAGAACAACAGTCATCATTAACGGTTTATTCGCTGTAAATTTTTTCCAAGCGGATGGTGGCGGTGGTCGTTTCGTCGCGGGATCAGCCGAAAACTGATAATATTGATTCTGCTGTTGCGAACGTTGTTGCTGCTGTTGTTGTTGCTGCTGTTGACTGTAGTTTCTAAAATTAGGCCCTTGCTGCGCATAAGGTTCTTCAATTTGCTGCATCATTAACGGCGATTGTTGAGCCTGCTGTGGGTTCACTTGTGAGACTTGCGATACACTCGTACTTCCCGATGAGTACTGTGGTTGCGACAATTGTATATTATTAACTTGCGATTCAGACGCACTAACACCGGTCATGTTTTCAAATTCAGCTGGATTAATACTGAGTTCTTTATCAGTTAAATTAATTTGAGGAATTTCGATTTTATCAACTTTGAATTTAAAGTTTGGGTCATGTAGCTCGAAGTACATGACGTTATCAAGAACGCCAATCGAGTCGCCTGATTTCAACGTTTGAGGATCCACAGCAGAAATCGGCGAACCGTTTAAGAATGTTCCATTAACACTATTCAAATCGATGATGGTAAAGACACCATTAATTTTTCGAATTTCAAATTGCTTTCGGCTAACGCGTTGATCAGCGATGATAATTTGGCAAGCGGCATCTCGGCCAGAAACCCAAACTTCGCCACCTTCGAGCCGTAACATTTCTTTAACAGCACCATTCGCTGTCATCATTTTTATAAATGGTGCTTGCGGACTAACGCCGACAAGTGTTCGGTCATTTTCCCCAATGGGAGCAACACCTCGATGTGAAAAATCTGCAATTTCCTCTTGTGGTAAATCGCGAAACTGAAATTCATAAGGGGGAACCTGAAATGAATTGCCGTGTTCGACATTCATTTTTTCAATACGTTGACCTGCAGAATAAATTTCTCCGAAACGAGACAACGATTGAATCGTCCAAGCCCCGTCTTGAAATTTAACTTTGAAATGTTCTCGTGAAATACCCTTTTCAGGCTGTAATAAGATATCGCAGGATTCTTTGCGACCCGCTAAATATTCCTTAGTTGGGTCTAAAGGAATATCTGAAATTTGAGCTCCGCGAAGTAAGACCTTTAGTCGTGCCATTACCTAATACCCTGTGCGGCGTATTGACATTTGTTATACCAACTTTCGGCTAGTCGGTAGGTTTCATCCCGATTACGACCTTCAAGCATATTCATAATCTGCAGATATTGAGACGCACACATTCTAAAATTATGCTTCTGATAATTGGTTTCTCCAAGTACTAATTTGGCTTTCAATACCTCATCAAACCGAATTCGAGCTAATTTTAAATACTTTGCAGCAACTTCATGACCTGGATTTAGATTCAGGACGACCTGCAAAAACTCTTGGGCGCGAGCATACTGGCCCAGTTGGAACTCACGCATGCCTTTCATAAAATTTTCTTCAGCTCTTAATGCCATGGCCGTATTTTTTTGATCGTATTTTTTTCGAAGCTCAGCTTCAACTTGTTTTTCAGTTTTTGAGTTAAGCTGTAAAGCAACTTCATCTTCGTACTTTAATATTGATGTCTTTTTATCTTTGTTGGCTTTTGATGGTTTTTGCGGATCTAAAAATAGAAATGCCGCGGCCAGCACAATAATTCCTACGATCACATAAAATGCAATCGGCTTATCTTGCGAGACTCCCGCATCACGAATTGGATAATTTTGTTGATAATTATTTTTGTACTGTGAAACCTGCGGCGGCGGCGACTTTGACTTTTTCAGAGCGACAGATTTTTCTTTTTCAATTTTAGCCAACGCTTTATCTTCACTCGAACGATTTTCCGAAACTGAATTCGGAACTAACGAGACCGGACTCTTTGATACACTCGTGCGTTCTTGATCATGCTGACTGTACGGAGCCTGCGCCACAGATTGCCCCAAGGCCTCTTGACTGTGCGACGTGTGCTGAACAACGCGTGCGCCAAAATCGATTTCCAATGTAATCTCAGAATCGCCAATACTAAAAAAGCTTGAATTTAAAAGCTTCCACTTTTGAACAGATTCTCCTTCGATAATTAAAGTATTCTTTTGACTTAAATTATGGATTTCGACTTCGTTATCAACAACTGTAATATGGCAGTGATTACGACTAACCATTGGATCATTAACCAACGTAACGTCGTTATCTGCTCCACGACCAATCGTAATTAAATTTTTAGAAAAGACAAAAGACCGCCCCTTATGAGGACCTTTAGTCACCACACACGTGATTTTGAATGAGGCTAAATCATTTAAAGCTGCACTCACGCTTGACCGTCTCCTTCAACTTTTTTGTGAAAAATCACAAAGTAAAAATCAGGTTTTGTAACGGCCGCACCTTGAAAAAGTGCGCGAATTGTTAAATTGCATGTAAACTGTGAAAAGTGCAGCTCTTTCGAGTGAATCTGCTGACTTGAATCTTGAGCCAAAGCCATTAACTCCTTAAGACTTTGCACTAAATATCCATCACTTAATGTATCGATATTTTGATTTAACAATTGGTCTTGCGTAACTTGGCCAATTTCCGAAAAGGCCGGATTCATCGCAACAACATTCATTTCAGCATTAAAAATGAGTGCCGCATCGGAAATGAGTTGAGTTAAATCAGAAAACTGTAACGCCGCTGCATGCGGATCAATGGCCGCATGATCTTGGTCTGAAAATGCATTGGATCGGCTTAATAAAAAGTTGACTTGGGTTACTAATGATTGAATTTGAGGATCCTCAACTTCAACCTTTGTGCTGTCGGTTTTTTCACGAAGTGCTGTAATGATTTCTTCGTTCAGCTTTCGAACTGGATACAAAGACAATCGCACAAAAATAAAGTAAACGAATAAACCAATCAGTGATGCAACAATCAATGTTTGCATAAATAAACTGATAACTCGATTTTCATCGACACTCAGAAATCCAACATCGTAATAAACAATCGAGTGAAACTTAACTTGCGTTTCACCTGAGATAGGATCAAAAACTCCAATTGGATGCGAAGCACCCAAGGTTTTTCCGTCAATCATTCCAGCTGTTGCTTTCATTTCGCGACGTGCTTGAGCAATAAACGGACGGTTTGCATCTCGTCCTGCGCGCTCCGGAGGAGCAATGATTGAGCCATCAGCATGTTGAATGATAAAGGCATCTTTGATGCCGTCCTCCTTGAGTGCTTCATTCACATTCAATGAATTGAATTGTCCTGCCATTAAGCTGGCTTCATTTAATTTTGAAATAGCCCGCGCCACTGACTTCGCACGCAGCGAAGCTTCTTTTAAGTTAGCTTCGTTATTTAAAGTAATTAGCGGAATCAAAGACAATACTGTAACCATAAAAATGTAAAACAAAATAAAACCTAAAAACACCTGTTTGTAAGGTAAGAAAGAGGCCAATTTATAGACCGCTGGCATAATTTTAGTTTCAACAATCAGATCAAGCTTTTCTGACAAACTCAATTGAGGTGCGCTAGGAGCTTGTGCGGGTGCAGGTTGTTGCTGATGATAGTGTTCTTGCCGTTGATACTGCTCATAACCTTGTTGCATGATCATGGCATCAACCGGCTGATTTTGAATCGCAACCGCACCATGCGATGGATAATGCGGTTCGTGTTCATGACTTTCTTCAACTTTAGGCCGAGATTTTTTAACCGTTGGTTTCTTTTTTACAGATGAAACCTGAGTCGGACGAATCTCTGGTTTTGGTATGATGTCCATAATAACGTCGAATAAACTGATCTTATCGCCTAAACCAATTTTAGAATTCTGTACTTTAACCCCGTTAACGAACGTTCCGTTACTTGATTTAAGATCGATCACAATCATTTTGTCTTTATAAACATGAATTTCGCAGTGCTCTTTGGAAATCCCAACAGACGTCACTTTCAAATCACATTCAGCCCCACGACCGAAAATGTTCTTTCCGAACTTTAAGTCGTAGATTTGGCCTTTTTGGATGCCAGTTAAAACTCTAATCGACCACATACAACTGATCTCCTGATTTAATTTTCCATGTATCGCATTGTCCTGCGGCTGTCTCGATCACCGAGCTGGCCTTCCAAACTGGTCCAACGAATCTAAACGGTTTTACATTCGAATAAATTTTTTGCACACGCATTTTTGAATCCACAAAAATGCAATCAATACTGAATCGCATAAAAAATGTGTGAATATTGTTACCTGGTTTTAACCACAAGGCTTCGTCTTTTGAAATCTCATTTCGCTTAAGCAAACCAACCCCACGCGACCACAATGAGTGGGCCTTTTTTAAGTCAGCCACCAACAGCTCAGCTTGCGCTGATTCGGTAGAGTGACCGGAGTTATTTTTCTTAATCAAAAATAATTGTGCCATTATTGTGGTCCACCGCCGCCCAATATAACCGGGCCAAACATCATAATTAAAATCGTTGGTAAAATGAATAACATCAATGGTAATAAAATTAATTGCGAAGCCCGCGCACCGGCTTTTTCAGCTCTAACAAAACGTTCAAGTCGCATTTGTTCCGACTGATCTTTTAAAACTTGCGAAATACTTGCACCCGAAGCTTCGGCATCAATCAATACCGCAACGAAACTTGTCATTTCAGACATGTCTAAGCGACCAGCTAATTCTTTCAAAGCGTCGGTTTTTGAAGAACCGATTTTGATATCGCGTAGAACAATTTTAAATTCGTCAGCCAAGACAGAATCTTGGCCTTCTGCCTTGTCGACGATTTTTTGAATGGCTCCAAAAAAATCCAAGCCAGCTTCGACCGATAACGCGAGTAAGTCGACAAAGAATGGCATATCGATTCGAACACTAAGACTGCGACGGCTGCGTTCGGCGTTACAATGCATTTGCGGCATAATAAATCCAAATAGTCCTAAACCGAGTAGCATTATAACAGGCAACCCTAAATCGAGTGAAAAATTTAAAATGAGTAAAAACACAGGAAACGCGACCCCTAAAAATAACTGCAATCCGATAAATTCGTCTTCGTTAAGTTCAGAAGCTAATCCGCCCACTTTAATCAAATGGCGAATTTTTTTGCGATGCTTTTCTGATTTAACTCGAGCGGCGTGCTGCAAAGTGAACTGATGAACCAACGGCCGGCACATATTAATAACTGCATTTTTTGACTTGATTGGCTCAGCTCCACTGGCCCAAGACAATTGCGACTGCCCAGGTTTTCCAGCAAGCAATGTTTGTAAAAACATTGCGACTGCAGTACCTGCTAACAAACATCCAAAAATAAGTAATAAATCTGGAGAAATCATTTTTCTGAAACCTTTCTGAAACTACGAACGAAAAATCACTAAAACAATTAACTAAAGAAATTAACAAAAAAAATTAAACAGTTCTCAAGCTCGTTTTATTTGTGGTAAAACTAGCGTTGTGAAAAAATTAATTCTTGCCTCTCAATCTCCTCGGCGCGCTGAAATTCTTAGAACCGCCGGTTTTTTATTTTCAATTCTTCCTACTTATGTATCGGAAATTCCTGATGAAAACCTGAGTTTAGATCAGCAGATTTTAAAGATTGCCGAGGACAAAGCACGGGCTGCTCAGATGACCATTACTGACAAAAGTCTAGACGCCATTGTCCTAAGTGCCGACACTATGGTGTGTATTGGAAATAAACCCATCGGGAAGCCAATGGATGTTGCTGACGCAGAACTTACACTACGACAATTGTCTGGTATCGAACATTTAGTAAAAACTGCGGTCGTGTTACTGGACCTTCAGTCGAACCAAATAATTTCTCATATTGAGACGACGCGCGTTCAGTTTAAAAATTTAACATCGAAAGAAATTTCTGACTATATTGCGACCGGTGAGCCCATGGATAAAGCGGGTTCATATGGAATTCAAGGGATTGGTAAAAAATTTATTGATTCGATCGATGGTGACTACAACAATGTTGTTGGGCTTCCCATTAAAAAGGTCCAAGAACTATTTGAGGCAAATAAGTGGCAAATCACCAAATTATAGCAGTTAGTAAATTACAGCCTGTTGATAAAATCATCGAACTTTACAACAAAGGCCATCGACATTTTGGGGAAAACTATGTGCAAGAAGCTCTAGAAAAAGTAGAAGCTTTAAAACATTTAGATATTACTTGGCACTTTATTGGTTCGCTGCAGAAAAATAAAATTAAACTCCTCCAAAAAAAATTTACTTACATTCACTCGATTGAATCCGTCGAGCAATTAAAAGTCTTAGACCAAAAAAACCAAATTATCCAGAATGTGCAAAAAATTTTTTTACAAGTTAATTTAGCGGATGAATCGACAAAATCTGGTTGGACTGAAGCCAACTTGCTGGAAGCTTGGCCTACAATTTCGCGTCTTGCGAACATAAATTGTGTCGGATTAATGACAATGCCTCCGCTTGAAAATGAACCTGAAAAAAATCGCAACTATTTTAAAAAGCTTGTGCATTTGGGTAAAAAATTAGGGTTGCAAGAATTTTCGATGGGAACAAGTCACGATTACAAAATAGCGCTTGAAGAAGGAGCCACTTGGGTTAGACTTGGTACTGTTCTATTTGGCGAAAGGGCGAAAAAATGAATTCGACGAATCCTTCTGCATCAGCCACGACTTTTAATCCCATGCTTAAAAAATTAAATGTTGGATTTATTGGTGCAGGAAACATGACCCAAGCCTTGATTCGCCGTTTTGTTGAATCAGGGACTTTAAAGCCACAACAAATTCACGTTTCAAATCGAACCCCGGGGAAACTTTTAAAACTACGCGAGCAATTTCAAGTTAATACCTACGATGTAAACGAACACATTGTTCAAAAGTGTGAAATCGTAATTATATCTGTTAAGCCACAAGACATGAATGCGGCCATAGAACCTTTAGCGGACCAATTTACTCCCGAGCAAACCGTTATTTCTTTGGCGACGGGAATTACCATGCGCTCGTTAGAAAAACTTTTACCGGCCTCGCGAATTGTGCGATTAATGCCAAATACACCGACTTTAATTGGACGTGGAGTTTTAGGCTTTCTAACGTCGGCAAAAACCAATGAGTCCGTTGGTGTTTTAGTTCAGGATTTATTTCAAGCATTTGGTTTTATTTTAGAGGTCGACAATGAAGACCAATTTGATGCCCTAACCGTTTCATGTTCTGCGGGGACGGGTTTTGTTTTCGAAATGATGATGTATTGGCAAGAATGGATTCTTGAACACGGATTTTCAATCGATGATTCTAAAAAGATGACGATCGAAACTTTTATCGGTGCCGCCATGTTGGCGGCTGAATCCATGGGAATCGATTTGGAAGAATTACAAAATAAAGTCACATCAAAAAAAGGCGTTACCGCGGCTGGCTTAAATTCTATGCGTGAGCTTGAAATAGAACGCGCTTTAAGAATCAGTTTTGAAAAAGCGGCTCTGCGATCCCAGGAGCTTTCTAAAGAATCCAGACCTTGATCTAGTATTAAATTTTATCCAGCCTCGCTATACTAAAGACGGGAACGCCTAGTTTTGGGCGGCCCGGCGGGTCAATGATGACCCTAAATTATTGTTCAAGGAGGAACAC
>JAYVHE010000085.1:0-2561 GCA_043771495.1 Bdellovibrio sp.
TTTTACTCTGATTTCAAGTGGCCTGTTTATCGCATTACTTCTAATAGGGCAGAATGCCCGCAGCTCTAATGATGGACATCCGGTCGCTCCAAAATTCAACGATGGCTCTGTGCTTTTTGATTTTAAAACGAGCTATTTTAAAACTGAAGAAAATTTTGATTCCGGCGGTAACAAACAAACTTTAACGTCTGGAAACTATCTGCAGGTTTTTGACATGACTTCAAAGTTGCGCTGGGGAATTTCAGAAAATTTTGGACTGTATGGCGGTTTTAATGTTGCGGCGTCGGAATCAAATAATACATTGGCCACTCGAAAAAACTCGACGCTGAATGAAGTATCTGCAGGAATTGATTACCGCATTTTAAGTTTTCAAACATTTGATTTATTTTCTAAATTAACCTACATCCATCCGATTGAAAAAGTTGATCGCAATTCTGATTCAGTGATGAATTCAAATGGCGCTAGTCAAATCATTCCAGAGATTGGAATTTTGATGCCGTTTGGAACTTTTGGTTTGTATGGAACTGCGGGATATAACTACCGCGGTGAAGGCTTATCTGGCTTAGTTCCTTACCGAGTCGGTGGCGAGATGACATTTTCTGGATTTTCAATGTATGCCGGGCTCGATGGATTTGCTTCCGTGACCGACGATAAAGAAACTGCAACATCCGTAAACCGCGACATCGTTGTTAATCGTGTCAATGCTGGCAGTAAAAAATATTATGCCGTTAATCCCAATGAAATGAATGTCGATGTCGGAATGAATTTACAAATGAATTCATCATGGGGTTTAAGTTTTTTTGGTAAGTACGGCGTTGTCGGTTCAAACACTGCTGCGGGCTACTTGGTTGGTGCGGGTTTTACTTGGGAAATTGGCAGCGCCTTAAGTTCAGCTCGAGCAAAAATATTTGCGCCAAAAAAAGATACCGGATTATCAAGAGACACGGTGCCTTCAGATTTTACCGAAGATACGAACGACGGTGTCGATCAAGATTACTTTAAGCAAGTTCCATCACCGACTGAAGGGCCGAAAAAAGTCCCTCCGTCTTCAAATTTACAGCCTCAAACACCGACGCAAGTCGAAATGAGCACTGATGCTTTGGTTGCTGAGGATCAAAACGTACAGATCAGTACAAAAAAGAAAAAGCAACAAGAGCTTAAGATCAAATTAAAGCGTAAGCCGAAGTAACAGCCAAAGGTAACTGAGCCAAAGGTAACAGTTCCCTTTTTGTAAAGATTCGCGTTGGTTAAGGGAGTTCTGGTTCCATTCTGAAACTGTATTGTTAAGATTTTAATAAATTTTTCTGCAATAAATTTTTAAAATATTTATTTTGTCTATCGACTTTTGTAATTCGCTATAGTACATTAAATGAAAATCTAAACGAGAGGAGGACATCATGATAGTGATGCAACTAAAAAATAAAATGACGAAAACGGTGACCACAACGGATTTCACAACGATTTTGGATTCATCCGATGTCCTTCATGATTGTTCCATCCCCGGAGCAGCATTCTAGGTACTCTCGGATCCCACGAATCAAAACAAAATTTTACTAGGGTATTTCACAGAGCTAAAATTCTTTGTGATCGAATTTATTATCCAAAAAGATTCAATTAAATTTCAGAATCTTTTTAGACAATAGGTCTGCAGCGTTTTGGGCGCATATAGCGCTGATTCCCTTTTAAATTTAGACAACCAAACTAACTTTTTAATTTAATTTACATAAGGATTTTAAAATGAACAACTTTAAGAACAGATACTTGTATTTTGAGAAAATAACTGAAAAAGAATTCTGGATCGTTTTCACAGCGACTCAAAATTTTTTGAAAATTATTTACAATATTAAACGCACAATTTTACTTGCGGGGATATTCGCACTGAATGTTCTGTTAAAATTAACTTTGGGATTTATCGGTCTACTATTTACCGAACCAACGTTGTACAGAGATGAAGAACCGAATCAAATCGCGACGAAGATAGAGGCGACTAAAAACAACTGGCGTGTTTTATAAGAGCACGCCAGCTCTTGCTAAACTAATACTATTCCAAATCCATATTCTGCATGCGCATTTTAGGTAAAAAATGATCGCTTTGGTCAATCAAAGACAGGTGGGCTTGAATCATCGCTTTTAAATTGGCTTCAAATTGCATTTTTGATTTTTTCAGATCGGCGATTTCGCCATACATTTTGCGCAAAGAATCTTTGGCATCACGTTGAATGATTTCCGCTTTCTGTTGAGCATCATTTAAAATTAATCGGACTTCGCGCTCGGCTTCTGATTTCATTTTTTCAGTCACCTGAGCTGAGTGAGTTACAGTCTGATTAATTAATTGGTCTCTTTGTTTGAATTGATTCAGATCAATATCTTTTTGTCGAATCTCTTCTTTGAGTTGTGTTCGTTCAACAAGTAAGGCTTCAAGTTGCGCGGCTATAATATTTAAGAAATCTTCAACTTGATCGGTATCAAAACCCATCATTTTACGATCAAATGTTTTATTAGCGATTTCAGCAGGATAATGTTTCATTAAGCTCCTCCATGAACAAAAATGTGAACAAAAA
>JAYVHE010000086.1:0-10264 GCA_043771495.1 Bdellovibrio sp.
GCTTCCATAGCTTTTTCGATTTCATCGATCCATAAAATACACGGTGCCATATTTTCTGCAATTTTTACTGCACTTCGAAAATTCTTTTCTGATTCACCAATATATTTATCTAACAATAACGAAGGATCCAACTTAAGCAGTGGCATTTTCCACTGCGCGGCTATAACTCGAACGGCTAGAGACTTTCCGCACCCGGGAACGCCCACAAATAAAATTCCTTTAGGTAAAGGAACGCCGCGTTTTTTGGCTTCAGGCGTAAATGCGATTTGGGTGCGATCGAGCCATTTTTTTAAATTTTTAAATCCACCAAGATCGCTGGTGATTTTATGTGGTGGTATATACTCGAGCTGTACGCCTGATTTTAAAACTTTGGCTTTGCGGTCAAGTAAAGTTTGCAAGTCGTTTGCGTTTAAAGAGGCCTCGCTAACAAATGATGATGTTAGAGCATCTTCAACTTGGGCCCGAGTCAAACCAGATAGAGAATTTAATAGGGATAAGTGGTCTTCCTTTTTAATCTCGAATTTAACACTGGGCTTAACAGAATTTAATTTTTCAAAAGTTTTATTGATGAGTTGCTTAACTTCATCTTGATCTGGAAGGGGCCAATCTAAAACCACGGCACGATGTTGAATTTCTTTTGGAAGCTGCAGACCGCTTCCAATCATAATTGCGCTGGATTTACGTTTGCTCAATGACTGACAAGCTTCGCGAAACATTCGAATATGCAGTGGCGTTTGTAAGTGACTAGTAAAGTCTTTAAGTAAAAAAACTGCAGTGCCCGCGAAGTCCCTCATGAATTTAGAACAGACTAATGGATCATCAGTGTTCCGCGTCGCGTAAGTTCCTTTGGTGGCTTCTAATCCCCGAACAGTGGACCATTCAAAAAATTCAATAGTCATTTCCTCGGAAAGCGCTTTTAAATAGTGGGTAACAATTTCTTCTTCAACAGTTTCTATCCCAATTAGAGGATGTGTAGATTGAATTAATATTTTTAGCTCTTTGGTGATTTCGGTTCGATTCATTTTAATCCTAACTTAAATATCGTCAGCACATACTTTAACCCGATGTTGTAAGTAGCGATAGAATTCAATGCCTAAAAATAGTTATAGGTCTGAAGCAACTAGTCTTAAGAATTGAAAACAACGCAGCCGGAAATGATCGTTAAGTCCTTAATTCTTTTAATTTTTTCAATTCGGCTCAAACAAGTTAGGTCTGGTTTGATGTTAAAAAGTCTACATAGAGTTATTCTCCAATTACAGGAGACGCCATCATGAATTTGTCAGTACTATTTATTTCTCTTTTAATATTGTTGCCTGCACTAGCGCAAAGCCAACAGTACGGCGCTTTTGGGCCAGTACCAGATTGCAATTGTGAATCTGTACAACCGACTAAACGTCGCCAGCAGGAAGCACCCGCACGGAGTGTTCCTCGCGTTGCAGCCATGACTCAAAGTGAACTTAATGTAGTTCAAAAAAGAATGGCGCAAAAAATCGTAGCCGCTGCTGGCCGCGAAGCAAATCCACGTGCGCTTGTTCCCAAACCAAATCAGCACGGTCCTACTTTGGGTTTTGCGATTGTTATTACTGAAACAACTTTGGACGTCGACGGAAATGTTTTGAATGTGGAATTTGTTCGTCGAGCGGGAAAGGCCACAGCACAGGACACCAATGACTTAGCCGTTAGCGCGATTCATAAAGCCAGCCCATTCTCTGAAATTACAAATGGAGTCAGCGGATTAAAAATACTTCAAACTTTTGTTTTCTGGGAAAACAAACAGTTTTATTTAGACGCATTACGCGACAATTAGATTTAAATCATTCAGCAGTTACCCACCCACCACCGACAGTACGACAACAAGTGACGACTTCAAACAACTCTGTAGCACTTGAAAAAATATAAAAAAAGGGGGCGAAATTTTTCGCCCCCTTTCATGGAAATCAAAATCAAAATTTAATTAACAATTAAATTAAATATCTAAACCTAAGAAAAGTTTCATGTAGGTTCCAGATAAGTCCACATCGCGATTCGCACCACCTAAGGAATCGGTCATACCTTCAAACTTAGTCGCTTGGTAACCCGCTTCTGCACCAATTTTTATTGGAATAATAATTAATGGCTTAACTCCGACTTCAAATCCCAATGAATACGATGTGGCTTTACTTCCTGAGTAATCCATAATGCCACCGCCATTAAGCTTCATCGACATACTTCCACTGTGCGAAATACCGTAGGTAAAGATCGGTCCTAAGTGAACCAGCGTATTGAACAAACGGTAATTAACAACCGCTGCAGTGCGAGTCATATTTAGTTTGCCTTCAAGGCCACCTGATGTTGCCGAAAGGTCTAATTTTTCGTAGCGTAAGCCAAATCCAAAATCTGTTAATGGGGGGCTGAATATCGCATCCGCACCCATTCCACCAAGCGGTACCATAGCTGGAATTGAACCGCCGCCGCAAAGTCCGGTGCCATTACAAGCATCCTTAATAGCGTCTTTACTGGTTAAGGCACCATAAGTTAAACGAGCTTCGAAAAGGGCATTAGAGCTTAGTGGGACCAAAAAAATTAAAGCCGTTGTTAACGCTTTTAACTGTATATTTAACTGTATATTTTTAAACAATCTATTTTTCATAAGATAACTCCTTGAAACCTGTAGTGGCTTCATAGGTTCATTGTCTGCCTATTCAGGGTCTCGGGCAATATTAAAAAAGACGGGTAATGTATAAAGACGAAAGTCTGTGTTGCAAAAGCCTCATATTCCGCGTCAAAATAATACTGTGAACCATTTTGAAGCCATCGAAAATTATCAGAAACAAGCTTTAAGCAAAAACCAAAGTGGCGTTTTTAAACGTAAATATTTAAATTCGCATCTAGCACTGTATGATGTCGTGTTTTCGTTACATCAATTTCTTTCGCACAAGGAAAAAATTGGCGTTATTCGACGCGGGTCTTCGGTCTGCGAATCGCTGATTTCGCAGTTTTTGAAGCAACAAATTCCCATTCAGTACAAAGACGATAAACAAAATACTTTTGAATATATCGAATCGATTGATCGTGAAACAAACTTTGTGATTTGGGCTTCTGAAAATGAAGTGACCGGAGAAAATATTTTTTCTGACAAAGATTGTCTTGAAATCCACACAAAATTATCGGCAAAACGTATTTTTTCGATTCAGATCATGTTGCCGTCTAGATCGCTCAATCACGATGAAATTTTTAAGAATCAATATGCCGTTGTTGTTGATGCTGCGGATTTATTTAATCGTAAGAAAAGTTCTGTGTATTTTTCGGAAAAATTAAAAGCTCCAAGTCTGATAGGGCCCTTGCAATATTTGGAAATTGACGGGCCTCAAGAAAAAATTGACCGCCGAATTTGGCCCGATCGCAAATTATTTAGTTTTCCAAAGGTTTCTGGATTTGCCGTTAAACAGGTGCTTTTGCAGTCGACGACATTGTCGGCAACCGACCTTTTTGCACCGGCCGAGCTACCAAGTTGGATCACAGAATCTTGGAAAAATTGGTGGTTGGATTCCTCTCAAAGTGAGTATTTGCGAGGATTGCTCGTGGTTTCTCAGAAGTGCTTTCAACAGGTCGCTGATTTGGATTTAAAAATCGCCGAAATAGCCAAACAACTTGAAATTAAATCGAATTGGCCTAATAAATAAGGGGTAAACCCTTATGACAGAACAACAAGGCCGCTTTATTATTCTTCGTAAAATTAAATTTTCAGAATCTGATCTGATTGTGCATGCGTTGTCTTCAACTGGATCCAAAAAATCATTTATGGCCCGCAGCGCACTAAAAAGCAAAAAACGCTTTGGCGGCGGTGTGCTTGAACCTTTACATTATGTGACATTTACCTACAAAACATCGGGAAAAGAAAACGGCCTGAATCAATTGACCGAAGCCCAATTGATCGATGATTTTAAAAATATTCGAAATGGGTATGATCAGTTAGAATTAGCATTGTACGTTATTCGCTGTGCGGGTCAGGTTTCGCAAGAAGACGATGTTAATTCAGGATTTTTATTTAATCTGGTAGGACATTCTTTAAAAAAAATTGCAGACACCTCTGAAATGAAAAAATTATTACGATTAAAACTACACTTTAATTTAAAATTTCTATTCCAACAGGGTGTGATCGATATAGATCCCTGGATGAATCCTTTTTTAAAAGAAAATATGTCGGATTCAGAAAAAATTGATCTGGTGCAAAGTATTCAAGACGTCATCGACAATTACTCAGATTCAATCGAATCACTCGTCGAACACTATATAAAGTCTGCTGATACGACTTAGGCGATTAATCTTTATCTAACTTGAATTTTGACAGAGGATGTTTGGATTCCATTGTTCGCGCTAACTGATCCACATTAAGATGCGTATACTTTTCAGTGGCCTGAAGGCTTTCGTGACCTAATAGTTTTTGTAACGTTCTTAGATTGGCTCCACTGGCTAACATGTGTGTCGCAAAACTATGGCGTAAACTATGTGGATGCAACGAATGTAAAAGATGGCATTTTTTTCCAATTTGGCGAATCCATTCATAGCCAGTTCTGGAATTTAATGGCGCTTCACCAAAAATGTACACTGCAGGTAATTGCTCTTTCAGCGTTGTTATTTTTTGCGAACAAAATTGCGGAAGAATCACAATACGTTCTTTGTCGCCTTTACCTTTGATGCGCACGGATCGCGACTGTAAGTTGACCGCGCTCCATTTGAGTGTGCAAGCCTCGCTGATACGTAGACCGGCTCCGTAAAGCAGTAGAAACAAAGCAAGTTCTTTTAAGTTTTGTAATTTAGTTTTTTGATCTGAGTCTTTGTAATTTTCAAAGTAGCTGATCACAGATAAAACTTCGTCGACCGAAATAAAATCTGGAATTTTTTTAGGAACTTTTGGTCCAACTAATAAATCGGCCAGCGGCTTTTCAATGAATTTGCTATCATAGAGCCAACCGAAAAAACTTTTTAATGTGGCGGTTTTGCGATTGCGGCTATTGTTGGTCAATGGGCTCCACTGGGATTGCGCTTTACGAGCAAGGGCTAGCAAGTCACCAGAATCTACCGTTGGTGTCGTAAAGGCCTGTTCTAGGTCCTTCTTGTAGGCCTTAAGCGTTAATGGTGAGCAGCTCTTTTGGTGAGCAAGGTGGAGCAAGAATTCAGAAACAAGATGAGGAATTTGAAATGTCATATACTCTTAGTGTTCAGGGGGGCAGCAGATGGGTCAACGTGCTGCCCGGTTGAAATGCAATTCCGGTCTTAGGTGATAAAATTTTACAGGAAATGCAATGGGAAGGTAAGAATATGACCAAATGAGCGACGAAACGACGTTTTTGGGGCTAAAAACCTATTAAATTCGTTTATGGATGACAATAAATGTCGGTTTAGTTACATTTTTTACAAAATTTTTACCTATCTGTGCATTATTTTCTTGCAATTAGTACCCGACTTTGGTTATATTCCCAACACGCCGCAATGTATCATGATGAAACATTGGGCTTAGAGATCTGATTGAGTGAAGTTCGGGATTTATTCAATGCGGTTTCGAAAATGTGAGAAATGACAAGGTTATTTATGCTGATGAAAGGTGGTACGTGTGTCTGAAACTAGCTCGTTTGTTCTTCCAAGTTCTTCGTCTCAACAACAGAATTCAACTTGGTCACAAGGACAAAACACTCAACAAACTCAAAAAGTTATCGAGAATCGTCCTATAGTATATCGTTCGGAGATCATGGCAGGACTCATGAAGATGATCGAGCGCGTAGCTCCTTCGCACGCTAACGTGTTGGTACTTGGTGAATCTGGAACCGGTAAAGAACTTATTGCTCGTGGCATTCACGAGAAATCTCAACGAAAAATAAAACCATTTATTGCAATTAACTGCGGTGCTTTACGTGAATCATTATTAGAGTCTGAATTATTCGGCCACGAAAAAGGTTCATTCACTGGTGCTTACACCAAAAAAACCGGTTTAGCAGAAGCTGCTAACGGCGGGACTCTTTTTCTGGATGAAATCGGAGAACTTCCTCTTTCAATCCAAGCAAAACTATTGCGCTTTATCCAAGAAGGCGAAATGTTCCGCGTTGGTGGAAAAGATCCAATCAAAGTTGATATTCGGTTAATTTGCGCAACAAATAGAGAATTGGATCAGGAAGTTACTAAAGGTGCTTTCCGTGAAGATTTATTTTATCGAATTAACACAATCGTTATTTCTGCGCCTCCTTTACGTCGCCGTAAAGAAGACATTCCTCTTTTAATCAATCACTTTTTATCAAACGGATATTCTTACTTAAATAAAGCTAAGACCGTTGATGACGAAGCGATGCAGACTTTAACAAATTATGATTGGCCAGGAAATATTCGTGAACTTCAAAATGTTTGCGAACGTTTACAGGTATTATCTGAAGGTCACACGATCATGATGAACGACCTTCCGGATTCAATAAAAAATCCTTTGTTATCAAATGAAGGTTTAGAGTTTGATCCAACGGTACAATTGTATGAATTAGAAAAACGTTACATCATTAAAGCATTAGCTTATTTTGGTGGAAATAAAACTCAAGCCGCACAAGGTTTGGGAATTACGATCAAAACGCTTTATAACAAATTGCATGAGTACGGCGAATTTGAAAAATACGCGGTACATTCAAAGCCAAGTCCAACAGTATAATATTATATTGAAGAGACTCTCGTGGGCACGTGGCTGGTACGTTAGAGAGTTCTCTTTAATTTTAGATTTAATAAAAAAAGCCGCATCAGATGCGGCTTTTTTTTAAGTGGTTGCCGATCTATTTTTAGCGCCCTTGGTGGCGAAAAAGATTGCGTGGACTAAATCGAGCATTGATCTTTTTCAGTAAGCCACCTGTTGAATCAAAGGCGTGTGAAGATTCAACTGCGGCCGCTTTTGGTGAATGAATCATCGGTACGATTTCAACTGGAGTAAAGTCATTTTTCGGTTGAGCTTTGCGACGAGTCGCTTTTGCTTTCACAGATGTTGATTTTTTGGCAGACAGTTTTGCAACAATTTTTTTAGACCGTGCTCGTTTTGGCTGGATAGACTTGGCCGATGCTTTTTTTGCAATTATTTTTGATTTTGGTGCAGATTTATTTTTTTGAGCTTTTTTCATAAATTTCCCTTTTGTTAAATTTAAAATTCGTTGACGAAATTTGGTGATGCAATTTGAGATCCGATAAAACATCCCCTTAAATTGAACAATGAGTCCATCTTTTCCACTTGTAGTCTGACAAATCTGAGATAAAAACAACAATGAGGTGGAGCAAATGGCACAGAAGTCACTTTTTAAAATAGATCCTAATTCGACCGAAAAAGTAAAATCAAAACAGCATGCAATGCAGTTAACGGAAGATCTTAATAAAAAAATTTACGATTTGTTGTATTTGATGTTTGCCCATGACAAGTATTCTTTGTTGGTCATCATGCACGGAATTGACACCAGTGGTAAAGACGGCGCTGTACGCCACATTTTTTCGGCGGCTAATCCTCAAGGGTTAACTGTTCACTCTTTCAAGCAGCCAACACCCGAAGAGCAGCGTCATGATTTTTTATGGCGCTGCCACCGACATACACCTGAAAGTGGCCGAACAGCTATTTTTAATCGTTCGTATTACGAAGAAGTGACGACCGTTGCGGTCCATCCTGAATTAATTAAAAATCAACACATCCCAAGCCGGCTCAACGATCAAAAGAATTTTTTTAAAAAAAGATACGAACACATCAATAACTTTGAAAAACTTTTGACGGATAAGGGCACCGTTGTGGTTAAACTGTTTTTTCACATTTCTAAAGACGAGCAAAAAGAAAGATTTAAAGATCGCTTACAGGATCCAACACGCAATTGGAAGTTCTCTCAAGCCGATATTACAGAACGTAAATTCTGGGACAAGTACATGCAGGTTTTTGATAAAATGTTGCGAAAAACCAGTACGGATCACGCGCCATGGCATGTAATTCCTGCCAATAATAAATGGTATCGCAATTATTTGATTTCTAAAATTTTGTTTGATGAATTACGTCTGCTGAAAATGAGTTTTCCAAAAAACAAACACAAAGTCTCATCAATCTAAGTAGTGAGTCCAGCCATTTTCCGAGTCACTTCTTTGGAAGTGACTGACTTTTTCTGGAGTAAAACGTAAGTCTGCACGAACATCGTAACGGCTGATGGTCAGTCGAGGTACGTTTGAGCCCGTATCGGCTTCGATAAAATTAAACGAGTTTGGGGCGCCAGGCCGGATTCGTCGAGACAAGCACGTGCCTGCAACGCTCAGAACCATCGATCGCTGACCGTCGGGGTATCGTTGGTTTGATAAGCGTACAAACGGATCATGAATGTGGCCACCAACTACAAGGTCAATCTGATGGCTTTCAAAGAGTTTAAATATTTGATCACGATTTTTTAATAAATTTTTCTCATCATGGGGTTGTCGGCAGTCCATAGGGTGGTGAAAAGCAACGATGCGAATTTTGGCATTTTGTTCTTTTTGTTTAAGGCGTTCTTCGGTTCTTTTTGGTGAAAGATCGCCTTGAACATGACGCCAGCGGCTTGTTGAGTTGAGAGCCGTAATGACGATATCGCCTCGACGAAAATCTTTTTCAGGCACAAATTTAAAAACCTTGCGAAATCCTCGATAAGGATCAAAAAAACGACCAAATATATTAAAGAGTGGAATGTCGTGATTTCCGGGAACAGCAATAACAGCACTTTCAGGCAAAATTTCACGAATGTTTTCTGCAAATCGATGAGCTTGGGCAAATTGTCGGTGTCGAGCGCGCTGGGTGATGTCTCCGGTTAATAAAACTAAGTCTGTTTTTAAAGTCAATAATGTTTCAAGCAGTCCATCTTGCACGCCGGGGGCGATAGTGCCAAAATGTGGATCTGATAAATGCGCTATGCGAACGACACTCATGGAGTTTCCTTTGGTGCTTCTGATTTAGGTTTTACTAAATTCAATATTCCAGGATAGGATTGGATTTTTAATGGCGAAAACACTTGGATTAGTTCGCCATCAAGAGCCATTGAGTGTGATGACTTTCGGGTGTGAATCGTCATCGAGTCAACGCAGAAATTGGTTAAACTTTCTTCGTCATCGAGAGTCTTAAAAAAACCACGCCATAAGATTCGAAAAATTTCTAATTTTCGAAGTGGTTTCATTAAAACAACAGCTAAATAATTTTGCTTCATACATCCAGCCACACTCAAAGATAAGTCACGCAATTGGAGAGTATTGTTACCGATGAAAATCATCGGCGTGTACATCGAGGTCACTTTCTCATCAATAATAATACTAACTTTAAGCAAAAAATGCTTCGAAAAAAAAGTCAAAAAAGTCGAAAGAATAACCACGAGGCGATTTCGTCCAAAGCGGTCCGTGCGATTTTCCCGATCGCGAATAATACGGCTGTAAAGTCCAAGACTCGCATTATTTAAAAAAACGTGTTCGTTGACCTTACCGAGTCGGACGGGTTGCGCCGTTCCTTCAAGTGCCAATCGAAACGCCAATAAATGATCTTCGGGAATTTGATGTGTTCGTGCAAAAAAATTAAAAGTCCCGCAAGGAACTATTCCTAACCTGACTTTCGAATTTTGTGCCATTTGCGCGACACTGCGAATAGTGCCGTCGCCCCCGGCTGCAATTAAAACATCAGTCTCATTTTCTGCATTTTTTACGGCCTCTTCAATTTTTTTTTCGAGCTGACTGGGATCACTCACTACATATTCAATTAACTCATAACCGAGTTCATTGCAGATAGTTTTTGCTTGATCAGAAAGGTTTCCACCTTGGCCTAGGCCTGATTTTGGATTTGCAATTAAATGCGCTCGTTTCATCTTGATCATTTTAGTGCAAATATCATGTATTGGGTTTTTCGTAAACTTTAAAAAAAATTGAACACTGCGATGATTATCTCTACGTCCGTTTCCACAACATGGACATAATTTACACGTGTGTCCGTTGATTCTGAATACAATACCTCTATAAGCTCCTTGAAAGCTGGAAAAATAATTGCAATATACATTGCAAAAACCAAGGAGCCTTCATGAAAATTCAAAAACTTATAATTGCAGCGACGTTATCGTTAGTAATGTATAGTTGCACATCATCAATTAAAAAAGCAGATATTCCAAATTCTGCAAACGCGACCGAGGAAATCGCTAGATTAGACCAAGCGACTGCCCAGGCTTATTCAAATCAAGTCGACGTACTTGCTCCGACTGAATTTGATATGAGTGTTAAAAATCTTAAATCGGCA
>JAYVHE010000087.1:0-19287 GCA_043771495.1 Bdellovibrio sp.
CTAATCACGATTTTGCCATTGGACATCGCGCGAATGAGTTATCAGCCTTTTTTAGATATCAAAAGTCTTGCTCAACAGAATTAAATTTTATTCCAGTAACCGATGATTTAAAATTTTCTTGGCCTACGGTGCCGAGTATTTTTATATCATATCGTGTGCTAAGGATCCTCATGCGTTTAAGTCGTAAAAATTTCCCTTTTTACCTTTTATTAAGACTTTCTAGGACACTCTTTTTTTACGGGCAGCTCAAAAGATTTGTAAATTCAAAAAAAATTCGGCTTGTTTTTTCGACGGACGGAAATCCCCACGGCAATGCGATTATGGCACTGAGTGATTCAAAACTCGTGGAGACTGTCTTTGTTGCTCATGCAGCAGATAGTATTCAGCCTCTACGGCTTAGGTGCTCACATGCCTATTTTTTTGGACGCCATTCTTTTGAGTCGGCCATTCAAAACTACTCTAAAATCAGACATGTTGAATTTTTTAAATTCGAGAGCGAACTTGGAAACATAACATTTGATTCTCCGAAACGAATTGGCATTTTTTTATCAAAGGACTTTAACGAAGATTCACTAAAGAGTCTTGTTAATAAGGTCTTTGATAGAAATCAGGATTCGTCCGTAATTTTACGATTACACCCTGGCTCACTTATCAATTTGTCTTTGCAATTTGATTCCAGAGTTAAAATTTCTAGGAATAACTCGATCGCAAATGATTTGAAAGAGTGCGATGTCGTTGTTGGCGGAAATTCCACCGTACTTTTAGAATGTTTGCTTTCAGGAGTCTGCAGTTATTTTTGGAAAGAACTCGATCGATACTCAGAATTTACGTTACCGACCATTCGCCAAGGATTGATTTATAATCTGCAAAAATTTGATAGCCAAAGTTTAGAAACCGGAAAGTCTTTATATCGAACCATTGAATGGCGAAAAAAATTGAACTTTGTATTTAATCTTCACCACGATTCGACAAACAATGTTCAAATTTAATATCAAAAACGTCGAAGCGACTCTTAAGAAAATTAGTCTATTTTTTGCAATGGCAGTGGTACTAGTTCATTTAGTTTTTTCGTTTTTATTGAATCAGACTGTAGGAAATGCCATATTTATCGTTCCAGTGCTTGTTGCCGTTGTAGTGATGGCCCTAATTTTACTAATAGCAAATACCACAGTGACTATTTGGCAGTTGCCCCGCCAAGGGTTCACAATATTACTATTTGTTTTAATCCCCTTTTTCATTATTTATTTAATTGCGTTTCCTGGAATGCACTCAATGGATACATTTTTTCTTTTGGATCATCTACGTCTAAATCATCAAATTGTTCCAACTTTTTCGTCTTTATACGCGCTATTTACCTTGGGAATAGTCCAAATTGATCAACAAATCATTTTACTGACCATTTTTCAAAACCTTTTATTTATATATCTTGTCAGTCAGTTGCTATTAAATTTCAAATTAAGCATTGTTCGCGCGGCTTTTGCAGTTTGCGGAATTTATTTATTAGGCATGTGGTATTTCGTAAATGTTACATCTCGTGATCATCTCTTGGGTCTATTAAGTGCTATTTTATTTTTGAAAATGGTGCTGTTTTATAAAAGCGATAATTTAATTAAATCGTTAGATCTTATTTCGCTTTTTATGTGGCTGTTTTTTATATCCGAACTAAAACCAGACGCAACTTTATTGTTCATTAATGTAATTGCATATTGTTCTTTGTTACGAAAAAAAATTCAAAACCGAATTTTTTTGATTGGATTGACTGTATTGTATGTAGTCGTTGTCATTATCTTGAATATAAACTGGCGCAACTTAGGCTCATTGGATCCAGGTCGGCAATCGATGTTAAAGCTTAATTCTATTTTACCGACTTTAAATGTAATTGCATTCAATCATTCTCAAAAGTTCAGCATCGAAGACCAAAGAATTATTTCTAAGGTAGTTGAATTCGACCAGCTGGTTCAAAACAATTTTCTTCAAGGCTTTTGGGGCTATAAATACGAAAATATCAAACCAGAAGTGGTAGATAGAATGGCGGATATTGTTGTTAGTAAGGCTGCCGATCATAAAATGTTAGTTTTTAAGAATATGTTTCATCGATACTTAAACTCTTTGTTGATCGGGAAGGAACCCGGAGGTCTGCGCAACGACATGACTTACATATTGCATCAAGACTCCTCGATACTTTACAACATTAAAGATGTTCCAGCTAACCTTTTAGCTTTTGAAATCAAGCCATTAAAATTTTTTAAAGATAATTTTCTGCGTAAATACGAATCTGTCGCAGCTCAGCAAAATATTGTTAATCCATTTTTGGCTTTTTTTATTTTTTTTACGATTATGCTTTTTTACACGAATAACACAAAACTAATCGGCTATTACGTAGCGTTCAATTTACTTCGAGAAATCGTAATATTTTTATTGGGCCCATGGCCCATGTCTGCCTACCATACCAGTTTACTTTGTACATTTATTGTTGTTCTGTTTTACGTCGAAAAAGAAGATCAAAACGGACTTAAAGTCGCCTGGTCATAACAAAGCGGCTGACCATAAAAGGCCGCAAAACGAGGCTCGATTTCTAATAGATTTTGCTTTCGAACTCGGTCTAAATTACTAGTGAAAGTATGGAATTGTTGCCATTCGGAGGCAATACCGGGTTTATCAATATCAATTCGTGCTCCTTTGATGCGATCAATACTAATTGAGCCGCCCCGAAACTTGGATATAATATAGTTTAAATCTTGTCGTAAAATATCTTTAAGTGGCTCCGGCGCATGAATAACTTGTAGAAATGACTGATGTACAGGAATCACATCAAGCTGTGGTGCATAGGGTGAAATTTGATCGTAGGTTTCACGCAGACACAGCATATTATAAATTTGCAAAGTATAGTTGATACTTAAAAATATTTTTTTATGATTAAACATTTCTTTCAAGTTACTAAGAACGCCTTTAAAATCATGAGACCCGTCGCGAATGTAGGAATAAACCGGATCAACACCATCGATACTTACGGCAATGTGAGCATGTTTGAATTTTTCAATCTGAGATAATAAATTCTGATTGTAGACGCTGCCATTGGTAACGATGTAGATGTGGCAGTTTTGCGCGATATTTTTCTCGACCATTAAATTAATAAATTTTTCAAAATTAGGATTAATGAAAGGTTCGCCACCCTTAACAACTAATTCTTTAAGGTGAGTCATTTGCTGGACTAAATTATCAATATCGTAATTTCCTGCATTAACTTTTTTTGTGAATGAGTACCCGTGTAATGCCGCTTCGTCAGACATCCACTTCGAACTGTACTGCGAGGAACACATTCGGCATTTGTAATTGCAGATATTACCAAAATTTAACTCTAATTGCATCAGGTCTTTGGCTTCGTCTGTAAATTCGTGTGGAGCCATTTGTTCCAAGCCAAAACGCTGGTTATACATTTTTCTAAGGCTATATCCCGAATGTTCATCTTTATCGTAACTTTGACAATAGTTACATTCTTTGGGCCATTCACCTTTCAAGAACTGCTGACGGATTCGCGTAAAGTTTTTATTCTGCCTAATTGTTTCTAATTCGCTGGGATCGCGGTTGTCATCCAATAGGTGTTCTTGAGCCACACAACATAAGCTTACTCCGCCTTGTGGCCTAACATCCGCACCGATCCAGGGAATAATACAAAAATTGCTGGGAAATTTTTCCACTAAATGCCATTTCCGAATAGTTCGAAGTCAGCGGTTTCGTAGCCCATTTTAATTTGATCACCCATGTTGCCATCACGAATTGGAACAAAGGCCCACGTGCAATACTCCTTGAATGAACTAATCTGTAATAAACGATCGCGCAGACGAATCGCCTGTTCACGGCGACCCGGGGCCATCATAAATTTAACTTCTAAATGTCCAACACCTTGATTTTTATTTTTAACTTTTTCATCAGTAACGGCTTCAACAACATTGGCAAATTTGGTTTCATCTATCGTTTCAAAATGCGCACTTAAATTCAGATCACCATAGTGAACAAGCTCACGGTAATAGGCCGGTAGGCGAGTGGCATTGGAATGCATACTTAAATAATGGCCCATCGCCGAAATGTAACGAACCCAGTCTAAGAAATCCGGGTTTAAAGTGGGCTCGCCACCAGAAATAATAAAATTAACTCGCGCACCCTTAGCAAACTTTTCGATAACTTTGTTCGTCGCCGTAATTAAAGTATCTAAAGACTTATGAGGATCCGTTTTATTATGGATCCATGGCCAGCAATAGCTGCAATCGTAATTACAACGGCGGCCAATTTCCCAGTACACTTGTTTCATATTGGACGCATGGGTGCGTTCCATTGCTTTAATTTGGTCGAATTTTAATTCGTCACTATTGCGTTTTTTTAAATCGGCAGGTTGACCATTGGTTTTAATCAATAAACTCTTTTGCGCATCAACTTGGGCTTTAGGAATAAATAAATCTGCACCACACGAACAACTTCGCTTGGTACACGTCAGCCATTTGTCTGGAATTGAAAAATCGTCGTAAATATTTCCCAGCATTCCGCCGACTTTGCACGAGGCCCCATAGATATCGCCATCCATGTTAACAAATAAATTGTCACTCCCGACGCCACAGCTCCAACCCTCAAAAAAATTCATACGCTTACCAACAAAATCGTCAGTGCTGAAATCAGAGAATCGTCCGTCCTCAGTGTAAGCGCGAAGTGGTCTGCCTGGGGTAATGTCTGAACTCAAAATTGTTCTCCTTAGTTCACTAGATCTTTAACTTTGGTGGTCATAATATCTAAGTTACAGTGGCACTTTTCTACTTTGCAGTGAATTGGCTTTTCTGGCAAAAAAAGCTTTTTGTCGAAAATACTTCCAACCCGACCACCGGCCAAACACCAGCCCCGATAAATAGTTCCAAACATATCAACAACGATTTGCTCTAAACCCGCGTAACAATGCCAATCTTTCCACGAATTATTTTCCGAAGAAATAAATCGCTGAGACGCAATCGGTTTACGCTCGCCTGTATTTGTAATCATGGCCATAGCGCCACGGTAATAATCATAGTCTTTAGTGTACTTGATATGCTTAACCAAGAGCTCGTGTTGATTATTCATAATCTTACTTTGCGTCTCAGAATAATTCATTATGGCGCCATTCAGATTTTCCATCAATGGCTGTAAGGCAATACTCACGTTGGGAACATTTTTAACTTTTAGGGCGACAGATAAAGATTTATCGAACAATTCAGGCTTCATCATCAGATTCACGTGGGTTCTAATAATATCAGCGCTCATTTTGACAACAGACAGGAAATGGTCTTCCTTGGCTGATTCTGGATGAAAACTCAGGCAAATATGGTCAATTTGCGGAATTAATTTTTGGTAAAAATCTAAAGAACGCGACCCATTAGAAATAATTCCAACGCGACAGTCTTTTTCACGCAAATACGCCACAACATCCAGCAAATCCTTCCACAGCGTGACTTCGCCGCCGGTGAATTCAAAATACATTTTTTTGCCTTTGTAGTGGCTGATCGTTTTATCTATGAATTTTTTGACTTCGGCGCCTTCAGGAAACTTGGTCTTCCCGTCGTGCAAGGCTTCTGGGCAATAGGTGCAGCTATAGTTGCACACGCTGCCTATACACCAGTTAATGACGACGTAATTTCGGTGATCCAAATTGTTGTGCTCAAGCCGAAAATAGCTCTCAGAAGATAATCCTGTTTCCATATTGGCGATGCTAGTTTTTAAGAGTTCCAACAGCAAGTCTTGACGCGTTCGAAAAAGATTTTTTCAATCGATTACTCACTTGAATTGAAGCCTTTATTTTCCTAGATTATGAGGTCTTCGACCATAATAGGGAGCCTATGAGCCAAATGAGTGATTTACAAATCTTCGGACAATCTGTCGGACCTGACAAAGTCATGTGCCGATTTAAATGGGATTATCCTATTGTAAACTTGATGAGCGGCCACATTCGAAATTGTTGTCGAACACCTAAGCAAGTCATTACCGAAAGTGATCTACAAACCTTTAAAACCAATGCCATCATGAATTTGCCGTATGAGCGCGAACGCAGGCTTGAAAAACTACAGGGAGTAACACACAAAGATTGTGCGAGTTGTTTGGGGTTAGAACAAGCTCAAACGCCATCGCCTCGCACCGGTGTAGAACGATTTATGAAAGACTACTGGCAACTGCGCGAACAAAAACCAATGCCTTCGGACTGGATCACGGATTTTAAAAATATTTCTGAGCGGCCCTTAAATTTGGAATCGCCAGAACTTTTTAGTCACCGCATTTCGATGTTGGAAATAGTTTTGGGAAATGTTTGTGATCTTAAGTGTGTGTATTGCTCTCATCACTACAGTAATCAATGGGCCAAAGAATTAATTCAATCCGGTGAACTGACGCAAGAGCAGTACAGAAAAGAGTTTCCAGAAGCCCCACCCAGTTTAGAAAAAGTATTTTGGGAGTGGTTCTACGATGAAGCACGCTACACAGTTGAACGGATTAATTTTTTAGGTGGTGAGCCCACTTATATGCCAAAATTTTACGACAATTTAGATAAACTTCATCATGCATTTAATGATCCCGCTTTAAAAAAACGCGACAAAAAAGTCGAAATCGGTGTTATTACAAATTTAAATTGCACGGACGCAACGTTAACCAAATTTTTAACAAAGGTCGAGTCCATGATCGACGTTGTGGATTTTAGGATCGAACCAAGTATGGAGTCGGTCGGAGTTCGTGCCGAATATATTCGCCAAAACGTCAGTTGGGATCGGTTCTCGGGCAATATGAATCGAATGCTCCAATTCGCCAAAGAAAAGAATTTCACAGCGCCGCGATTAATGTTTGCGTTTCAATCTGCTTTAAATGCAATTTCAATTTCTTCGTTACCGAATTTTATTAGTTGGACACAGTCTCTGATTGATCGCTATGGTATTTCTATCGGAATTGCGCAAAATATTATTAGTTTTCCGCGCCAATATAACCCGTTGATCTTAACTCCGGACTTTGCATTTTACTTGCACGACGCGCTTTCTTTAGTGAGCCTTAACGAAGAACGTAACGACCCCGATCTTATGGCGTCAACCTGGGATTCCAGATGGTCAAAATTTAGAATTCATTTATTAGAAGGCCTCTATGAAACCGTCAAAAAGGGCGAGTTGACTGAATTTAATATAGAATCTCGCGTTCGTTTTTTTGAATTTACTCATAAGCTTCAACAGCGCCGCGGTAAAGACTTCACTGCGATATTTCCTGAATACAAACACTTCTACACAATTTGTAAAAATCATTACTTAGAAAATCCGCATTTGCAGAAAGATAGAATCGATGTCCAATAAATTGGATCATTCGATCTGTCTAGCACGCTGGGAAGCCCCCAGCATTCATTTACATACCGGCAAGGTGAAGACCTGTTGTCGAACCACGTTGGTTGATATCGACTGTAATGAAACCACCAGCGCCGAAGAACTATTTAACAATAATTATTTTAAAGAACGTCGTGACGAAATGCTCAATGGCGTACGTGATGGGTCGTGTTCATACTGCTGGGAATTAGAAAAAAATGGAATGCCAAATCCGCGTGAAGGACTTAATCAATTTTTAGATTACCGAAAACAGCACTACCAACAGGACCCAGAAATTATAAAAATGCAGCTCGGAGAAAAAAGTTATGATCCTGAATTATTACAGGCTCATAAACCACAAACGCTAGAAATTTCGATTGGGAATACTTGTGACTTAAAATGCCTTTATTGCTGTTCGGAATTTAGCACCAGTTGGACTCTAGAAGAGCAACAGCATGCCGGATTTCAACGTCCGGCAAAACGAGATCCCTCAGAATTAAAATTGATTGAACTTTATTTTTGGCAATGGTTAGAAACTGTTGCGATAAAAAACTTGCGCGACATTTGCTTGATCGGCGGCGAGCCACTTTTAATTCCGGGTGTGGATCAAATGATATCGCAGATTGCAAACCTGGCAAAATTGCGAAGTCCAGAACAGCCACGATTAAAATTGGCCATAACCAGTAATTTTAATGCGACCCCTGTGCGGTTTCAAAAATTTATGACGGTGGTTAACCAGGCGTCAGAATCAATTGATATTGAACTTCGTGCCAGCATCGAAAGTTTTGGAGAGCGCGCCGAATATATTCGGAGTGGACTTCGCTTCGATCACATGAAAAATAATTTAACGATGGCCTGCCAATTGTCTAACCCCGAAGTAACTGTAGCTATTGCGGCCACCCATAATGCTTTAAGCATTAGTTCGTTTCCGGAACTCATTGATTTTGTGACTGAGTTAATGTTTACCTCATCAAAATTTATTTTGGTGCATTATAACATGGTGATGTTTCCGACTTGGATTGGAGTGGATGTTTTACCAAAATCATTTACTAAATACATTCACAGTGCTGTTGAAAAAATGCAGTCCGTTGCTGATCGTTTAGCTGGGGAAAATCAAAAAAAATCGTGGCAACAAAGTGCACGCCACGTTTTAGATATCGCCAGCCAACTTGAAAACAACAATCCAAGTCCAGAACGTTGCGCCGATTTTAGAAAATTTATTCAAATGTACGAACAACGTCGCAATACGCACTTTATAAAAACCTTTCCAGAACTGGCTGAGTTGTATGCGGCGCCCGAATCATCGCTAACAACAGAAATAGGTGTAAGCTCATGAAACAATTTCCTGAAAATTTTTGTATCCTACCTTGGGTCTCTGCGGTGGTTCCGCCTACGGGTGGTGTCGGAGTTTGTTGTGTTTCATCCAGTTATCGACTGGATGAAGGCATGGAAGAATCTAAATTAGGATTAATTCGTCAAAATCAAACGTCCAAAGAAATGCGCCGACAATTTTTAAACGGTGAGTGGCCAAAAGGCTGTGATTTTTGCAAACGCCATAGTGGACCCGAAAATCGTGGCCATGATATGCGTCGAATGAATAACGAACGCTATCGATTGCATGAAGATTATAAACTTGAAGATTTTACTGAGGAACCTCTAGATTTAATTGATTTAGAAATTAATTTTGGAAACATCTGTAATTTTAAGTGCCGGATGTGTTCGTCCAACAATAGTTCACGTTGGATTACCGATGCGCAGTTGATGCAAGATGAGCGCTTTCAGCCTTTCAAAGATATCAAAGTTAACAAAGGCGAATTTGATGTAGCCCAGTTAATTCCGTACATGAAAAAGTTAAAGCTATTACAAGTCAAAGGGGGCGAGCCTTTTTTGCACCCCAAATTTAAAAAGTTGCTTCAGGAACTTGTTAATAATGGCACGTCAAAAACATGTTCGCTGTACGTGATCTCGAATGGCAGCATTCAAGATCCTGAATTGTTAGATTTAGTCGAACAATTTCAACAAGCTCATATTGCGGTTAGTATTGATGGTTTAGAGCCCGTGTACAGTTACATTCGTGATGGCAGTAGTGGATTAGACCACGTGACGCAGCAAATGAAAAATATTACAGATCGTCCAAATATTTATTTATCTAATAATTTTACACTGCAAATTTACAACATGTTACAAGTTTATGAAGTCACAAAATTTTTTAGTCAGTATACGAATCACATTATTTTGTTACCTGTTATGCAGGACTACTTACATTTTAGAAATGCTCCACAAGCCATTAAAGACGAAGCCGAAAAGCAGCTCGAACGCGTCTTGGCAGAAATCAAACTAACCCCGGATTCTTATCAGCGGTATTTTTCGGCCTTACAAAATATTCGTGAGCCGCGATCTGAAGCGCACTGGCAGGATTTTATCACTTACACCAAAAAGCTAGATCAAATTCGCAATCAGGATTTTTTAAAGATTGAGCCGCGCTTTAAGTCTTATTTTCCGACGGAGTTAACCGAGTCCTTGTGATCTCTGAAAAAATTGCGGAGATCCCAGTATTCCCACTCTTCTTTCGAGCTATTTAATAGTGGTCCACCATAGACAGAGTGTTTGTGTAGGCTCAGTAATAAATCAATCATTTGGTGAGTGAATTCGTATCTTTTAGGTTCCGAATTATGGCGTTTTAGCAACAAATTAATATTTTCTAAATTCGACCAAATTGAGTCTCCAGTTAAGTAAAATAGCATTGTATTGTTAGTCGATGAAATCATCGAAAATTGTGTAAATTTAGAGTGATGCTGTAACGGAACATCATGGTTAATGAACAAATGCATTCCTTTAATAATTTGTTTTTTATAAACTCTAGACAAAGTATGGTAAATTGGATGTTGGACAGGAACTGATTTTTCATTTTTGTCAAATCTGAGCAAAAGGTAAATCGTTGTTTGATAGTCCCAGCATAAAAAAGGTTTGTTACAAATCGGTACGATAACATCGTTTTCGTTGAGTGCGCTGACTATCCTTTGATAGTTTGGAACATTATTGCGTAAGGCTGAATGCGAAACTGCAAGCTCGGTCCCGTTTATTTTTAAAAAGACCAAAGTAGATCCGCCAAATATGACGATCGATGCAATTATTTTTTTAACTTTAAATCCAGTAAACAAATCGTTTATAAACTGAAACAAGAAACCGGAACCTGCGAAAAGCAAGATCGCATTTACAATGATGTAACGTTCATTTAACGACCAATTGATTGATGTTGAAAACACGATAATCATTAAACTTGTCATTGTTAAGTGCAGTCCAAAGCACCAAAGTGCCATTTGAAAATACTTTGTGCTTACCCGCTGCAGTAGAGGGAGTTTACCTCGGGCAAATTTAAAACCGATATAAGCAAATACCAAAACTAGAAAAACCCCAGTAAAAGCAAAAGTGTTGAATTTAAAAAGTAAAGGCAAATTAAACATTGATTCGATTCTAGCATCTGGAAAATGGAATACTTTATTTAATGGCTGAACATACATATCAGATTTTGAACGTATTAATAGCTGTAACGGCAAAAATACGAGTCCGGCAGACAGGCTGCTGTAAACGATGTACATGTAGGTAGAGCGTTTCAAGATCAACGAATACAGTAAAATCAAAAATGCCATCGCGACAAGAAAAATGACCGGTTGCATTCCAGCCGATAAAAGAAACAAAAACAGAGCCGCGAAAACTTTAGTATCAAAAAATTTAAATGTTAGGTTGCGGTTTCGGCTCAGTATCAACTCAATAACTAATTGAATCCCAAACATCAAAGCCATGAATTGGGGTCGAAGTTCGATCGAATATTGAAAAACCACGGAGTTTAGAAATAAAAATAACGTAAACAACGCGGCTAAAAATGTTCGGACTTTAAGGACCTTTAGCATGCCATAAAATAGGACTAGAAAAAAACTAGAAATAACCAAAACGGGCCATCGTTGCAAAGCTAAATTGTTCTCATTAAGAAAGTGGGCCGTCCATCCAGTAATGTAATAGGCCAGGGGAGGTTGCTGTTGATTGGCAGCCCCAATTATTGGGCCAAATTCTAAAATATTGGATTGCTGGTAGACCTCATCTCCCCAAAATAAAATCTTATTATTAAAATATAATTTAATTGCCAAACTAATAAAAAAAATCAGTCCAGGAATTAAATACACAAAACCCATTTTATTTTCGGTAGCGATTGTTGGAAGTCCAGCAGAAGGCTTTTGCCAAATTAAAACAACGAGTGCCGCAACGATTAATAAAAAATATGAAATTTCGATCAGCGCCATTTTTCTAAAAAAAACAGCTTGAAAACCCGCAATCGCAATTAAAATAAAAATATAAAATAGTCGAGACCATAGCCGAGTAAGCTGTAGATAAAATAAATCAAAATAAAGGTTTGAGCCCTCTGAATTGTTCGGTTTGGACATTGGTCCTTATTAGATCACAAAATTCCGTAAATGCGGAAGAAAAATCCTTGTAACGCCTCTTTAGAAAACGTTACAAGTAGCTGGAGGTAAGGCCTTCGGTTGAATCATTTTGAAGGATGTAGGGTTTTAATATATTATAAAATTCAGGAAACGTTTTGCTGAAATCGTTTTTACGATACGCATCGGTTTTTTTGGTGTG
Source organism: Bdellovibrio sp. (assembly GCA_043771495.1). Classification (GTDB taxonomy): domain Bacteria; phylum Bdellovibrionota; class Bdellovibrionia; order Bdellovibrionales; family Bdellovibrionaceae; genus Pseudobdellovibrio. The sequence goes on from JAYVHE010000087.1 coordinate 11,985, forward strand.
CGAGACAAATTTGGCAAATAGTTCAGGGTTTGATGGTTGAGTCATCATAAAGTTGATCAAACTCTGGATGCTGTTCCCAATTAACTGACTGTTATCTAAATTAATTCGTTTTAATCGCTCAGCAATAATTTCTTTTACTTCTAAAGGTAAAATACCAATACTCATGTGCTCCGGACTGAATAATAAGTTGATCATTAACTGCCAATTTTTAAATCCAGCGAAGTGAAACCATTCGACAATTTCATCTAAATAATAAACGCTATAAATGCTGATCGTCGTATTCACCAACATTGTTAGTTTGTTTACTTCGGTTTTTTTGACTGTTTCTATCGTATTTAAAACTGAACTCCATTCGCCAGGAAAGCGTTGGTAATGAAATCGCTCGCCAATGCCATCCACGCTAAACACTAAGTGAATTTGTTTGAAGTGTTTCCAAACATCAAATGCCGCTTGATTGATGACTGTACCATTTGTGGTATAAGAAATTTCGGTGTAGCCCGGATTTCCATAATCAATTATGGCTTTTAGTATTTCAATTTGCTCTTTACCTAAAAAAGGCTCGCCACCAAAAAAATTAACCTTCTGAACCGTCGGTAGCCATTTTTTTAGAATTTCAAAATTTTCACCGGTAAATTTTTTTGCAGCATGAAAAGCAGGATCTTCCAATTTTTGATTTAACAAATCTTCAGCTTCTTTGATCCATTTAGCAGAATTATATGGGCCGCAAATTCTGCATTTTAAATTGCAGGTGTTGTTAAGCCATAAATCTAAAGACGTCGGAGCCTTTGGTACAATTTTAGGGTCTAAAGACCATCCAAAAATAGACTTATGATCACTAAGCCAGTGTTTGCGCATACTGACTGAACCGGATTCTTCTTCGCGCCAACACACCGAACACTGCTTGGGGCGTTCGTTTTTACTAAATTGGTCGCGCAGGCTCTGCAGTCCGTCTTTCCAAACTGTTTCTATCGTGGTTTTGTTGATTTTATAGGTCTGGCCGTTTTGGTCTTTTAATGATTCAAAAGATCGGCAGCACGTTTTAAAAGATCCATCAGTTTCTAGGTGCATGTGCATCCAGGGAACAGGACAAAAATTTTCTGGTAATTTTTCGTCATCGGTTAGAATTGTAGGCTTTTTTAGTTCATGAAGTTTCATGCATTCTTTCTAAAAAACTGGTTAATCGCAATATAAACAATCACAATTAAAACTATCAGAACACTAATAACCTGGGAAATACTTAATACATTAAATAATGTTTGGCCGCGGTTGTCGGCGCGGTAAAATTCAATAAAAAATCTGGTCGCTGATTGAATTAGCACCCAAACAAAAAACAACGCACCGGCTTTTTTAAGCGTCTGCTTTTTTTCTAAAACCAAAATAAGACCCAATAAAAGCAACTCGCAGATCACCATAACCAGTTGAAGTGGAATCTTTGTCGTCCCGTAACAACAACTCTCAAAATAACAAGCCACACGTCCTAAAGCGTATCCTAGAGATAACAGCGGTGTAAAAAAATCGGCCCAAGGTAATAGTTTTTGGTTTTTAGTTTTTAAAAAATACCAACCACAGAATAAACTGGCGATCCAGCCTCCGTAATAGACAAATCCACCTTTCCAGAATTTAAAAATTTCTTGGGGGTAGACTAAATAATAAAACCATTCTTCATAAACGATGTGCAGCAACCGGCCGCCAATGAATCCAGAAACCACCAAGACTAACGAAAGATCAAAGGCAATTTTTCGTTTATATTTTTCGGTGCGATCCAATTGAAACATTTTTTGGTTAAGGCGGTAGTTCAGCCAAAACAATAACAACGTTGTCGTCAAAGAAATGATTGCGAAATAAAACGGAAAGTTATTGGCGAGCGGCATAACACCATTTCCCGTATTGCATCTAAACCGACGTTTCCTTTTCAGTTAAAATCAAAAAGATTAAATATAAAACGCCACAAACAATAAACGAATCGGCTAAATTAAATGCCGGCCATGATTGGGTTTGGTAAAAGTGAAAATCCAAAAAATCCACAACGTAGCCATAGTGCAAACGATCCACGTAGTTGCCAAGAGCGCCACCAAAAATGGCCGACAAAGCCACGATCTGCCAATGCTGCGATTCTTTAACGGTCGATAAGATCCAAATGATAATTCCGCACGCCAAAGGCGGCATCATTAAAAAAAAGACTTTTCGAAAACCTTCAGGCGTATGCGCCAAAAAACCAAAGGCCGCGCCGTAATTACGAACATAAGTGATGTTGAAAAAATTTGTAAAAACCACTTTCATTTCATGCAATTGAAAATTCATATGCACGTAAAGTTTGGTCAATTGATCTAAAGCAATCGCAATAGAACTTAAACAAATTAAATAGGTCAGCTTTTTAGTCACTTAGGCCAATGCCTCAACACACTTCGGACAAATGCCAGCCGTCGTTGGCGCTGTTGATATTTCTGTTGAAAACACCCAGCAGCGAACACATTTGTCGCCATCAGCTTTAGAGGCCGTAACTTTGAATGGGCCACCTGGCTTGATTTCAATATCAGAAACAATAAAAAATTCACGTAAGTTTGATTTTTTATGGCTGTTGTTCAATTGATTGAGCGCAATCAATGTTTCACCATCGGCTTCAATCACCACTTTGGCCTCTAGACTTGCGCCGATCACCTTGGTATTGCGAAGTTCCTCAAGCTTTTTCTGAACTTCAGTACGTACAGTCAAAACTTTTTCAAATAAACCGTGAACTTCAGCAGATGACCACGCGTTAACATCTTTAGGAAACGTTTCTAATAAAATTGATTCTTGCGTTTTTCCCGCGAAATAACCATATGCTTCTTCAGCTAAAAATGTTGTCAGCGGTGCCATCAACCGTAATAACGTGGATGTCACATGATAATAAACCGTCTGTGCAGATCTACGCTCTAAGCCATCGGCTTTCCAAGTATAAAGTCGGTCCTTTAAAATATCCATGTACGTTGCAGACAACGTCACGGTAAAAAAGTGATTCAGCTGTTGATACACTTTATGGAATTCGTACATCTCATACGACGCAGTCACATTACGAATTAATTCATTCAACTGATGCATCATCCAACGGTCGATCAAGGGAATTTTATTTAAGCCGTTAATATCAATTTGCGAACCTGCAAATTCCACAGAGTCTTTAGAAAAATCAAAATCACTCAAAGCACCCAGTAAAAAGCGCATGGTGTTGCGCATTTTACGATATGACTCTGTTACACGAGTTAATTCTTCTTTGCCGCAACCGATATCGTTGCCGTAATCGCTGGACGCCGCCCATAAGCGAATAATCTCGGCGCCACTTTGTTTGGTGATTTCATTAGGATCAACCACGTTACCCAAGGACTTACTCATTTTGCGACCCTGAGAATCATTCACGAAACCATGCGTAATCAAGGCTTTAAATGGTGGCTCACCTGTGGTGGCCATTCCAGATAACATCGACGTATTAAACCACCCGCGATGTTGATCAGAACCTTCTAAGTATAAATCCGCCACGCGATTTTTATAGCCACGTTTACTTTGAACAGCCGCATGACAAACGCCAGAGTCAAACCACACGTCTAAAATGTCGCGACCAAATTTATAGCCAGGTTTCCCAATAATTTTTTCTGGCGGTGTCGAATAAAACGCTTCGATTCCACCTTTTTCAACGACGTCGGCGACTTTCATCATTACATCGTAATCTGCTAATGGTTCACCTGACTCTTCATTATAATAAATAGGAATTGGCACGCCCCAAATACGTTGTCGAGACAGGCACCAGTCAGGACGGTTTTCCATCATGGCTACAAAACGCGCGCGACCCCAGCTTGGGAAGAATTGTGTTTTCTCCATGGCTTTTAATGTATTTTTACGAATGTCAGTTCCTGACTGATCAATTCCTAAAAACCATTGCGCTGTTGTTCTAAAAATTAACGGTGTTTTCGAACGCCAGCAGTGTGGGTAGCTGTGCACAAATTCTGAAAATTTAATTAAATGACCGGACTCTCGTAATTTTTCTACGATCTTCGGGTTGGCTTTAAAAATGTTCTCGCCCTTCATTTCGGCGTACTCATCCGTGTACTTACCACCGTCATCAACCGGATTTAAAATGGGTAATTTGTATTTCATCCCAGTTCTAAAATCGTCCGCGCCATGCCCGGGTGCTGTGTGAACGCAACCGGTTCCAGCATCAGCCGTTACATAATCACCTAGAACAATCACAGATTTGCGATCAATAAATGGGTGACGTGCTTCAGACAATTCTAAATCAGTTCCTTTAAAAGAAGAAAGCGGGTGTAAAGACAAACCAGTTTCTTTTTCAAAACTCTCTTTTAATTTTGTAGCGATGACTAGGTTCCCCATAGACGACGAAAATACGGAATAATCAAATTCCGGATGTAAGGTAATGGCCACATTGGCTGGAAGCGTCCAAGGAGTCGTCGTCCAAATAACAAACGACGTTGGTCCTTTTGGCGAGCCTAATTTTTTTAAAGCTTTTTCATCGGTTACATCAAATTTTACATAAATCGAAGGGGACTTGTGATCATGATACTCAACTTCAGCGTCGGCTAAGGCTGTTTTTAAAGTCCAATTCCAGTAAACGGGTTTCACGCCTTGATAAATCACGCCGCGTTTGAATGCGCGCGCGAATTCACGAATCTCTTCCGCTTCGTAATCGGCATGCATTGTTAAATACGGATTGGCCCAGTCGGCTAATACACCTAAACGTTTGAACTGCTCACCTTGATGTAAGACCCATTTGTTGGCTTCATCTCGACAGAGTTTTAAAATTTCTGGATCGGTCTTAACTTGTTTTTTTTCAGCCAAGTCTTTCATGACTTTGTGTTCAATTGGCAGACCATGGCAATCCCAACCTGGAATAAAGGGCGCGGCAAAGCCCCGCATTGATTTATATTTTACAACAAAGTCTTTCAAACATTTATTTAAAGCATGACCAATATGGATTGAACCATTGGCATACGGTGGGCCATCGGGAATTGTAAAGCCCGGACCATTTTGATTTTTAGTTTGTAGTTTTTGATAAATATTTTTCTCAAGCCACTGATTAATAATTTGCGGCTCTTTTATAGGAAGGTCGCCCTTCATCGGAAAGTCAGTTTGTGGTAAACGGATTGTCGCTTTGTAATCGGGTGTGCTCATGGGGCCTCTTCATTTGCAAAGGATAACGCTAGCAAATAATCGCGAACCAGTCATCCATAACATCAACCTGTAATATTAGATTTTCTTAAGATGTTTAAATCCGATTGAAATTAACGCGCGAAGAGCCTCAGTATCTGAACCTAAATTCAAATTAGCGCGAATTTCCGCAATCGCCGACAGGGATTGAGGGTCCAAATGTAAACCTAAATTTTGAGCCGATGACGACGAAGATCCCTGTGGGGGAGTCGAATTAAAAGTAGCCCCAAGACCTGAATGCGAATTTGTCGAATTCTGTGCAGACGACTGCTGAGCTGAATGATGACCTGGCTGTTGAGACGATGGTGCAGAGCCAGCCATAAATGTGGTTCCCGATGCTGACGACGTCGCCTGTGAGCCTTGCAGGTCTCCCATAAGATTAACTAGAGATTTTAATTCTTGTTTAAAATTTTGAATCGTCGGCGTTTCTAACGAGGAATGGCCGTCGCGTTGCGCCTTTAAATACAGGCTCACCAAAACATCTTGCGATGTCGCTAAATCTTTGATCGACGCATTTTGGTTCAAAAGCCAATGATAGGCCTTTTGCAAAGTGTCTTTCGTGAAAGCTTGTGGAGGTAACGGATTCATTGCCATAGAAGATAATCACGCTAACTGAATCTTGAAAATTCAGTCAACAAAACAACACACACGGCTCAAAATTTTTTTTGATAAACGAATTGCCTATTCTGCAGACTTATGACCGTCTGCATACTCCTTGGCCACAATTCCGTACTTTTCAATTTTTCGAAGTAACGTCTTTTTTGGAATATTAGCGTGAAGAGCCGTTTGATTAATTCGACCCTTAAAAGTTTTTAAGGCTTTGATAATAAACTGTTTTTCAAACTCTTCTTTTTGCAAATTAAAATCTAAAGGTCCGCTAGATGCAGTCCCAGCTTCACTACCAATAGAACTGCCAAGCGCTGCGCCGATTTCAATCGAGTCATCAGCGTCATCTCCTATGTCTAGATTTTCATCAAAATCGGTCTCTTCATTTTCGTCAGATAAATTTGTTTTGTCCGATAATTTATCTAAAGAAATTGTTTGACTTGAATTACGGATCGCAGCGGTCTGCGCGTGTAATTTGCTGTTCATGTTTTCTAGTGATTCCACTAAACTAATTCCAGCGGCTTCCAAAATATTTTCTGGCAAGCTTGATAAATTAATAACGTTTCCAGATTCTAAAACAAACGCGTGCTCAATCACATTTTCAAGCTCACGAATATTTCCTGGCCAGCTGTATTTTTGCAAAGCCATCATGCCTTCGCGTGAAACACCGGTGATTTTTTTGCCGTGCTGTTGATTAAATTTCTTTACAAAAATATTAATCAAAACTTCTAAATCACCTTTGCGGTCGTGCAACTCAGGTAAAAAGATAGGAACTACATTTAAACGATAAAATAAATCTTCGCGGAATTCACCGGACTTCATCATTTCTTCTAAAGGGCGGTTCGTGGCCGCAATAATGCGAACATTCGTTGGAATTTCGCGATTAGCACCCACTGGACAAAATAATTTTTCTTGTAAAACGCGTAAGATCTTAACCTGCATCAGCTGGGGCATGTCGCCGATTTCATCTAAGAAAAGTGTGCCGCCTTCAGCGTACTGGAATTTTCCGATCTTGCGTTGATCAGCCCCAGTGAACGAACCTTTTTCGTGACCAAAAAGTTCGGATTCAAAAAGATTCTCTGGAATCGCCGAACAGTTAATAGCAACAAATTTTCCGTCTTTGCGTGATGAATTAAAATGGATGGCTTTAGCCACTAATTCTTTTCCAGTTCCAGAAGCACCACGAATTAATACCGGAGTATCAACTTTAGCCAGCTTGTGGATAATGTTAAAAACTTTTTGCATTTGTGACGTGTTGCCAATAATTTTGCGACCTTCATCAACAAACACTGGCGACGACGCCGCCAGTGTTGAAATCAATCGGTGCGCAACGATGGCTTTATTAACTAAGTTAACTAACTCATCACCTGAAATTGGTTTTGAAATAAAATTATAAGCGCCGTCTTTAACAGCTTGAACCGCAGCATCAACAGTCGCATGAGCAGTAACAACAATAACAATCACGCCTGGATCGTATTCTTTGATGGCTTTTAAAGTTTCAAGT
>JAYVHE010000088.1:0-8134 GCA_043771495.1 Bdellovibrio sp.
GGTAAACATCGGGACTGCGCGCATTCATCACTTTTCCAGAATATTCTTTTCTGCAGCGGTCGACAGCAGTTTTAAGAAAACGCGATTTTATACTTGCAAGCACCGCAAAACTTTAATGAAATAGCCTCACATTTAAGGAAACCCAATGAGAACTGTGCATATTCAAAAAGAAAATGGCACTCCGCTAAATCTATTGCCGATCAATATTGATGAAGTGGGTGTTAACGAGCGCGCGGATTTTTTTACAAAACGAAGTGTTAAAAAAGATTCAAAACTTTCGGCGTTGTATTTAGCCCTGAGCATGTGTGATTTAACCACGTTGGAAGGCGCCGATACACCTGGCCGAGTTTTGCAAATGTGCGCCAAGGCCGTTTACCCGGTGCCGCCGGATTTAATTAACCCGCTCTTAGCCAAAAGAAATCTGCGGGGCATTCCAAGCGTGGCTGCCGTTTGCGTTTATCCGTCCATGGTTGAAGTTGCCAAAAAAGCATTAGCCGGAACCACCATTAAAATTGCATCGGTTGCGACGGCGTTTCCGTCTGGACAGTCCCCGTTAGAAATTAAAATTGAAGATACTCGTTTTGCCGTAGAAAAAGGGGCCGACGAGATTGATATGGTTATTAATCGTGGCGCCTTCTTATCGGGTCGATACCAGGAAGTTTATGACGAGATTAAAGAAATCAAACGTGCTTGCGGCGAAGCTCACCTGAAAGTGATTTTAGAAACGGGCGAACTAGGATCTTTTGATCGCGTGCGCTTGGCGTCTGAAATTGCAATGGAAGCTGGTGCTGATTTCATTAAAACCTCAACTGGCAAAGTAACACCGGCTGCAACGTTACCGGTTACCTTAGTGATGCTGCAAGCGATTGCGGATTATCACCGTCGTACCGGTAAAAAAATTGGAATGAAGCCTGCGGGAGGCATTCGCACGGCAAAACAAGCTATTCAGTATTTATGCATGGTCAAAGAAACTTTGGGGCCTGAATGGTTGAATCCAGATATGTTCCGTTTTGGCGCCTCGGCGCTGGTGAATGATTTATTAAAACAAATCTTCAAAGAACTTTCTGGACACTACTACTACGACAAAGCGTTTTCACTCGATTAAATTATCTAAAGGAAAATTATGCAAACTTCTGAAAATAAAAAAGCAAATGCAGAAAAAAACACGCAAGGAGCCGACCAAAATCCACCGGCGATCTTTGATTACGCTCCGTCATTGGAAGGCACTGATATTGTAAAAATCAAACCCAAGAATCAATTATTTATTAACGGTAAATTTGTGGACCCCACCAGTAACAAATATTTTGCCTCAGTAAATCCGGCCACAGGCGAAGATTTAGCACAAATTGCTGAAGCCGGTGCTAAAGACGTTGATACCGCCGTTAAAGCCGCTCGCAAAGCTTACACACAAACGTGGTCAAAGCTAACAGGCCAAGAGCGCGGTAAATATTTATTTCGCATTGCTCGAATCATTCAAGAACGCGCTCGTGAATTAGCCGTGCTGGAAACATTAGATAACGGAAAACCCATCAAAGAATCGCGCGACATCGATATTCCATTAGTAGCCGCCCACTTTTTTTACTATGCCGGCTGGGCCGACAAATTAGATTATGCGACGCCGGGCTCTAAACTAAAATCAATTGGGGTTGTTGGTCAGATCATACCGTGGAATTTTCCGTTGTTGATGGCGGCGTGGAAAATTGCGCCAGCCTTAGCGTGTGGAAACACGGTTGTGATTAAACCCGCGGAAACGACTTCACTTTCAATATTATTATTAGCGCAAATTTTTCAAGAAGCTGGTTTACCAGATGGAGTTGTCAACATCGTGACTGGCGCTGGCGAAACAGGTGCGGCGTTAGTGAATCATCCAGATATTAACAAAGTCGCCTTCACAGGATCGACTGAAGTAGGCCGTTTGATTTACAAGTCTATTGCAGGCACTGATAAAAAATTAACTTTAGAACTTGGTGGTAAGTCTGCGCACATTATTTATGAAGACGCCGCTATTGATCAAGCCGTTGAAGGTGTTATTAACGGAATTTTCTTTAACCAAGGTCACGTGTGCTGTGCGGGTTCGCGCTTATTATTAGAAGAATCCATTGCAGATATGTTTACTGAAAAATTAAAAACGCGAATGCAAACACTTCGTGTGGGAAATCCTCTGGACAAAAACACCGACATCGGTGCGATCAATTCAAAAGCTGAACATTTAAAAATTAAACAGCTTATTGAAACTGGCCGCGCAGAAACTAAACTTGGTGGCGGCGAATTTTTTGAACCGGATTTTTCGGTTCCGACAAAAGGTTATTTTCATAAGCCGTGTTTCTTTAACCGCGTTTCGTCTGCATTTACGTTAAGTCGCTTAGAAGTTTTTGGACCCGTGTTAGCGATTTCTACGTTTAGAACGACGGCGGAAGCGATTACTAAAGCTAACGATACTCCGTATGGATTGGCTGCAGGAATTTGGTCTGAAAAAGGCTCTAAGATTCACAAAACGGCGCTGGGATTAAAAGCCGGTGTGATCTGGGCCAATACCTATAATAAATTTGATCCAAGCTCGCCGTTTGGTGGTTACAACGAGAGCGGTTTTGGTCGCGAAGGCGGTCGCCATGGTTTACTACCGTATTTGAAGGGGACTTAATATGAGCGGCTTAAATGAAAAAAGCTTAAAAATTGCAAAAACAATTAAATTATTTATTGGTGGAGATTTCCCACGAACAGAATCGGGCCGCAGTCTTCCGATGTATGCGCATAAATCTAAAAACATTTACGCGCACATTTGCCGAGCGTCCCGCAAAGACTTACGTAATTCAGTAACAGCCGCGCAGTCGGCGCTTCACGGCTGGCAAGCAAAGTCTGCGTACAATCGCGGTCAAATTTTGTATCGTATGGCCGAAATGATGGAAGCCCGCCGATCCGAATTAGTCGAAACACTTGCGACAACTTTGGGATTCAAAATTCCAGCGGCCAATAAATCAGTTGATGCAGCCATTGACGCTTTTGTCTACTACGCCGGTTTTGCAGATAAATACCAGCAAGTGATGGGTTCTGTAAATCCAGTCAGTGGACCGCACCATAATTTTACAACTACAGAAGCCGTTGGTATCGTGGCCTTAATCGGCGATCAAAATTTTGTCTTTGAAAAATTTGTGGCGCAATTAGCGGCCATTATTGCCAGCGGAAACGTGGTTGTTGCCTTGATGGGTTTTGAAGGCAGCGCTCTGTTAGCGCCGCTGGCAGAAATTTTAGCGACAAGCGATTTATCAAAGGGCGTTGTTAATTTATTAACGGGCGACGTCGAAGAATTAGCGCCGTACTTTGCAACTCATATGGAAATCCAATCGCTCAGCTACCAAGGCAGCAATAAAAAATTGTTAAAAGAATTTCAGTTGAATGCAGGACTTAACATGAAACGAATCGTGTTACCTGTAACTAAAGACCTGTCGCTCGAACATTTAACAAGCTATGTGGAATTCAAAACAGTCTGGCACCCGATCGGAAATTAAAACTATTGTTTTGCAGGCGCAGGAGCCGGTGCAACCACCGGCGCACTAGCTGGCGTCGTACTCTTAAAATTCGAGCGCAATTTTTCCGAAGCCACTTTTTCAATTAAGAATTTTTTTACAGCTGCACTATCCGGACACATTCCATTCGCTTGACAAAGGTTTGAAGCCAAACGATCAATTTTAGAAACTATAAAAGCTTCTAAAATTGTATTATTTAATTCTTGTTCGGTATTTCGTGCTAAGTCTTCAAGGGTCGCTAATTTATTGTCTAACTCATTCACTTGAGCCAATAAACCCTTACGCGCAATTTCTAATCTTAAGGCGCCACCAGTTACATTTGGATTTTGTTCATACACGCTTAAAGCCTGTTGAGCCTTTAAAATTTGCGGCCTTAACACGGAAAGATCTTGATCAATTTCAGTTTCACGCTGTTTTAATCTTGTACGTTCATCTTCAGTTAAGGGTTCGTTGGCCAGACGTTGTTTGATTGCGCCGAGCTCTCTAGTTTGTCGTAGTAACTTCTTATTGAGTTGATCGTACTGTACGGTTCCACGATCAATATCGGCTTGGGCTTGAACATATTGATTAGTTTCGGCACCACTCGCACCACCATAAACACGGCTATAATCAAAACCCAACGCTTCAGCTTTGTCGTAAGGCAAACACTTATATGGATTACTATTGAACCAACCCGGGCTCACGCAATATTGTTTTGGAGAACCATCTTTAGTTTTTGAAGTCCCAAAAATCCACGCTTGAGCTGTGGTGTGAAATGCAAAAACTGATGCAATTAAAATAAATGAACTAAAATAATTTTTGATTGTTTTCAAGAATCCTCCGAATTTTTTTTGATTCTTGAATAGTATAGCGAATTTGTGGGGTTTTTGTTGGGTTGTGGTGTGAATGCTGGTCGATTGCTGGTCTTTGGGTGGGAACAAATCGGTTCAGAAGACAAAAAGTTTCTGACGGCAAAAAAAACAACTCATTAATTTAAGACGTACGTATGTATGTTGCAATTTCATGAAATTATGTCATTACCCAAATTTTATTACTTTGATGTGGGTGTTTGAAATCAAAAAAATTATAGTCTGCGGAGAGTCCCGACTTAGGGCCAAGCGCCCTATTTCGTCACTCCATTTGAACGAATTACTAAGCGCATCAAACAGTGTTAATTCGCATCAATCCCAATCCAAATGGCCACCACCTCAAACGGCAATAGAATTGCTGTTACCTGGTTATTAGGGTGTGCATAGTGGAAATTCGGAGACATAAAGACATCATTGCGTTTAGACAAACAGGTGATCATTCACTTGATTCTCCGGCTATTGTTGCATTTCATGCTCGCAATTTAGAAGTCGCCGAAGTTACGCCGGACTTGTTTAATCAGATGAGCCCCATCGATTTGTCGATGGGAATGGTTCCAGAACACGACGTCAATTTAACAACGCAAGAAGCCCAGCAGTTAGAGGCTTGGGACGCCGAAACCAACCCCGAAGTTAAAAACGGAAAACTCGCTTTTGGAATTCGTAGCATCACCCTGAATGTGACCCAAATCTGTAATTTAAAATGTCATTACTGCGCCGCTGGTGGCGATGGTACGTACGGTGACCCGGTTACTCGCATCTCTATTGAAAAAACTTTGCCTCAATTAAAATTTTTGATCGAAAAAGTTCCAGCAGGACGAAAATTTCATATCAGTTTTGTCGGTGGCGAACCGTTTTTATACCCTGAGGCTTTGCGTGCGATTTACACTTACACCAAAGAATTAGGTCAGACCTTAGATGTTGAAGTCACACACACCATTACGACGAACGGCACATTATTTTCAGACGCCGTGATCGAAATGCTAAAGGGCATGAACATTCACTTAACCATTAGTTTAGATGGCGCTGCCGCAATTAACGACGTCGTACGCCCGACAAAAGATGGTCGCAGTTCAACTGCGCAAATTATTGCGGGACTTAAAAAAATTGAAACCATTCGCGAAAATTTATTATCGCTGGGAATCAGCGGCGTGTTTTCAAAAGAAAATACGGATTTACTTTCTGCTTATGAATTTTATCAATCACTGAATCCCGATTGGATGGAATTTAATTTTGCGTACGACGAAAACAGCCCTGAGTTTCAGAAAAGTTATTTGACACAAATGGATCAAATCGCGGCTCATCTGTGGGAATCCGAAGGCGAAGATGGCGTGCGAAAACTTAAGACTTTTGACCTGTACTACAAGCTTTTAGATAACCAGCAGCAGGTGGAAAACCACTGTGGGTCTGGGAAAAGCTTCCTTATGGTCGACGCGAAAAATCAAATGTTCCCCTGCGTTTGGTCCCCTAATAACAAATATGAAATTGTTGGGCGAGACTCTAGTTTACACCCAGAACTAATGGCCGACCTGCAGAAACCCTTGATAGAACTGAATAATTGCCAAACTTGCTGGGCCCGTTATCTCTGCGGTGGTGGCTGTATGTACGTGAATAAAGTACATGGAAAAAATAAACACGATAAAAATTTATTATTTTGTGAACGCACAAGATCCTTGATTTTAACCGCACTTACATACTATAAAAGAAGCAGGGAGATGCTCTAATAAAGCATTAATTTATATGAAAACTGTTATACATATTAAAAAAGTTAAGCCCGCGAAAACAGAAGGTTACAAGCCACGTACAACTGGCGTTTCTTGTATTCCAGTAGGAACTAAATAATTAGTTTCACGTTTCTGTTACGTTCTTAAATTATCTTTCTACAAACGCTTTTTAGTGACCCTAAAAAGCGTTTTTTTTTGGAAAAAGAGGCGGAAAAAGTGCCAGGCCTTTTTTATCCATGATTAACATCATACTCTTAGCATACATCGCGAAAAATAAAGGCCTGGCACTTTTTACCTGTCAAAAACGTGGTCACTGTAGAAAATGCATCAACTGGGGTATTATACTTTGTGGCATTACCTCCTTCATTAGATGACAGTCGAACATTTCCTACGTGGTTTAGCACGGCTTTCAAAGTCGTCCTTGCCGTTGTGGCGTCGTATTTTATTTCGTCGTTTAAGTTAGATTACATCGAAAGTTACTTATATGACATGCGTGTAGTTATTAAGGCGCAACTCGGACTATCAAAATTAAAAAATAGCCCTGTCGTATTAGTTTTAATTACCAATAAAACCGTCGAACGATACCGCGGGTTTCCTACATTTAAAGATCACACCGATTTTTTATCGGCCCTTTATAAAAATGAACCCAAATATGTGTTGTACGATTTTGCTCGAGTACGTAGTAAAGACTTGTTCGAAATCACTGGCGATGCTGATCAGAAAAAATTATTTTCACAAGTTGCAGGTCAATTTAAGAATTTTTATGTTCCGGCACCAGAGCTAGAAATGCAGGGCGAGAAAGACAAAAACAAATTAAACCCGCCACTAGATAATTTGAACGTGTTTCCGGGGCCCAAAGCGGGTGATTTAAAAATCTTGGCTAAAGACGGTGTCTACCGCCGATTTTTATTTAGTTATCAGGGACAAAAAGTTTTACACCCCGTTATAGCTAGCTACTATAATCCCGAAATCCAAAACGTAGATCAAATCCGTGGATTGTTTCCATTCTTTGACACGTTACAAGGTTATGTTCACTACTATCCACGCGACAGTTTTATAACTTACGCGTTTGAAGATATCGTCGACGGACGCGTTTTTCCTATTGAGCTTAAAGACAAAATCGTGATTGTCGGCACCCACACTGGAAAATCAACGGACGAATACGTTTTAACACCGTTTTCACGCGAACCCAATGCCATGACGTCGGCCGAATTCCACGCCAACGTTATTCAAACACTGATCGAAAACAACTCTCCAATCAAATTGCCATTTTGGATCAATCAATTACTAACAATTTTAATTTCGATTTTAACAATATATGTGGTTTTAACTCTGCGTCCGTCACAGGGCTTAATTATTTTACTACTGACGTTAGTGGGAATCTCGTTTTTTGCGTTGATCTTATATATCGGTTTTGGAATCTGGATTGAGCTTTCGCATCCTTTCTTGACGATCTTTCTATTTTACTATTTCTTTATTCCATACCGCTTGATTAAGGAAAATCGTCGTAGTTGGGAATACTACCAAAAAAATAAATTACTCAGCCAAGTTGAAGAACTAAAGACTAATTTTATTTCGATGATGTCGCACGATTTAAAAACACCAATTGCCCGAATTCAAGGTATGACCGAAGTGATTTTGCAGGGTCAAAACCCGATGAACCAAACCCAACGTGAAGCCGTAGACACCATTAAAAGCAGCTCCGATGATCTGTTGCGATTTATTAATTCGATTTTGCAGTATGGTCGAATTGAAAGCCAAGGTTTAGAAATCAATCGTCAGTCTAAAGACGTTAATTTGCTTTTAACTGATGTGGTTCGGAAACATGAGTTCTTGGCGCGAGTAAAACGTATTAAGGTCACGACCGAATTAGAACCACTGTTCCCAATTACAGTAGACCCAGAATTGATTAATCAGGTTTTTTCGAACTTATTAGAAAATTCCATCAAGTACTCACCTGAAGAATCCAACGTGATTGTGACCACGCGAGAAAAAGACGGTCAGTTGTTGATTGAATTTAAAGATCAAGGAATTGGGATTC
>JAYVHE010000089.1:0-2431 GCA_043771495.1 Bdellovibrio sp.
CGTAGAAGCTTAAACTCGATCTGACAGACCCCGAACGTGATTTTGATCTCATCAGACAACCAAGAATAATGGCCAATATAGAAATTCGATTCTTTGGTAAAAGTTATGAATTAATTCCGCAATTGTCTAGGTCAGAAAAGCTTAGCAAGAATGACCGCGCCTTCAGTATGAAAAGCAGTGGTTTCTATGCAAAATGGTTTAAATCATCCAGAAAAAGTAACCCGTCTATTTCTATAGCTTATTACTCAAAAGCATTGTCGTAAATGCTTCGGCATTTTCATAGACTTCCTGGACGCCACCAAAGCTGAAAATTTCTCCCATGAACCAAATTCCGCCTCGACCTTGCAGCTTCATTGCTGTTTTAATGCTAGACAGTTCATTGCCTCTAAATTTAGGTCGGTATGCCCAATTCGAGCTCATTAGAATTGTTGCGATACCGCCTAAACGATCAAACATTAAAGAAATTTCTTTTTCGATTTCTACATTACTAATGCTTTTAGAGCCGTGTGCATAAATGACAACTATATCACTTTGTACGTATGGTTTTACCAGCAAAACTGGCTTACCAATAATAAATGCACTTTGACCCTGGCTATCAGTGATAGGTTGGATGTATGGCTTAATAGCTATTGAACCTGATTTGGCATTCAATGACGATATTCCTGCAACTTTGACCAAAAAAGCTCTGTAATCACTATCAGTCGCATTTTTAAATACTTCGTAGCCAAGCTGTTTTGATTTTTTTACCATCTGAGGTAAATACTTGGTGTTTGCTGTATAAATCACATGATCTGTTTTCAAAATTTTACGAACGTCACCGCTACGAACTTGCACATCTGTCTGGCCGCCAGAAGACTTTGGAATGATACGTTCGACTCGGTGATTATAGCGAATTTGCACACCTGCTAAGGCCAATTTGTTAGCAACAGCTTTCCATAATCCTTGGAAGCCTTCACCTTCAAATATTTCAACTGGTCTGCCTTTTACTAAAAGGTTGTCAATTAAATCTGGCCTTAAAGCTCGAACAATTCGAGCAGCGTGCCGTGGATTGAAATCATCGTATTCAAATCCGGATCCGCCCAGGAGAGAAATAAAAACTTTTTCTAGAATTTCAAAATCATTATCTTTCACAAACTGTGGCCACGATTTATCAAGATCGGGGTGAACCTTTATCAAACCATCGGCATCTAATAGGCGATACGGAGAATCTGGAGAGTTTTGATGCCAAACTTCGCTATAATATTTCAGATATCGGTCTCTTTGCTCAATAAATTTTGGAACCTCGTCTTTAGTTAGTGTTGGCGTGACTTCGCCGTTTTCGATATCAAAGAAAAAACCCCGTTGCAAAGGAGTCGTTTTCATTCCAAACTCATCACGCAAATTTTCAATAACTTTATAGTTACCAGGAATGATCATTTGTGCGCCCATTTCGAAAGGAAGGCCATCCACAATTGTTGAGCTTACCTTGCCACCTGCATTTTTTTCGGACTCAACAATAATAATATTTTGAGATGGAACTTTTGCACTCAGCAAGGTTCTAGCAGCTGTTAAACCTGACGCCCCGGCACCAATAATCAAAAATGTATCTTTTGTATAATCAACATTTTTTTTGGAGTATACAGTATTAACTGTTTTAGCAGTTGCTGTTTGAATACCAAGTAGAGCGGCAGCCACAATTACAAAACGTAACCAAGCAATTTTAATCATAAAATTCCTTCCATTTTATTGAACCCAGAAAGATTACTAAAATACACTGATGTTGCTTCGCACGACCGACTACAACACTATTTCGAAATGCGCCTATATTTGAGGTTAAGAATGTCGATTCCGAGAGCGCAACTTCAACCAATGCAGACTAAAAAAAATTTACAGCATTCACTAGTTTTTTCGGAACTAACACGCCCACTTGGCTGCCTTCGACAAAAAAATTAAATTTTACTCCGTCGACTTCTAGGTACATGCCAGACTGTCCATTGAGTCGAGAATCGCTGGTTTTTACTAGTCTTTCTCTCATCGTAAGTGCACCACAATTGATTGAAATTAACTCAAAGAGAACCGGTTCATCGCTTTGATCTAAACTAACAAGTGCAAAATCGCAGCTGATATCGGCGAAATTACCGCGGTATATCTTATATGAATCAGCAATTTCATTCGCGCTGATAGCTGGAATCGATGATAAAAGACCCACCAAAATTACCATTAAAAAAATTTTCATGTATTCTCCATTGAAGTGTTCGGCACATAATTTTGACTGAGCTAATCAAAGTATAGATCAGTTTTTTTTTTTTGCAGCTAAAACAGTTTTTACATATAAAAAGTTCAATACGCGCGCGAACGATTATGAACAAAAGGGAATCCCAGTGACTGGTCGAAAAAGCCCACAATTTCATTTTAAAGTCATCAAGAGCAGCCATGTAGACCGGGCGACCCA
>JAYVHE010000090.1:0-8117 GCA_043771495.1 Bdellovibrio sp.
TAATAGACTGCACTTAAAAAAAACACTGTGACTAGAAAGATAAACTGCAATGTGCGGAACAGTTTTATCCACTTAGGATCAACTTCGAATGCCATCAAACCTCCACAGCGCTATCTGAGGTTTGCATAAATGAAAAATGTCGTCACCAATCAAATGGTCTTAATATCCGATCTGAAAACCAACAGAACCTTTAACGGAGGCAAAAGCCTCGATTTCTAAGAACATAGCTAAAGCAATCAATAAATTTTTCATAGACTTTTTCTCCCAAGGTAAACAATTCGATCATTTCTTTGCTCTCATTGTCAATGAAGGGAATAATTGCATGGGATTGCATGGCGGCGGCTGCTCAAGTCAAATGCGCTAATCTGACGATTAAGACCAGTTAGCCACGGCTTTCGGAAGCACCAACGCCAGCAGCGGTCTAAAACGTGAACCTTGCTGGGCACACGGTTGCTGAGCGTTACAGCTCGTGGTCGAATCAAATCCTGCGCTCAAACAATACACCTACGCCCGACACAAGCCCGAAGAAACGGTCCTCTACAAAATTATCCAAAACAACTGGCTCACATTTTAAAACCAAATCGAAAATGATTCCGGGTATCCATTGCCGGACTTTGTGGTCAAAGAGTTTGATGAGTATCTCCGCTGTGGGATTTTGGCGCACGGGTTTTTGCGGGCCCAGTGTCAGTCCTGCCAGTTCGAACACTTGATTGCCTTCAGTTGTAAGCGCCGTGGATTCTGCACCAGTTGCAAGGAGTTTTTATGGAACCAAGTCAGGATAAACCATCATTGCAGCCGTCGAAGATCCAAAGGTCATCAAAAAAATCTTAGAGCATATGGAGCTGCCATCGACCGCACCTCGGCTTATGTCCGCTCGTGGACCACCGTCCTCAGATCAGGGCAGCACCCGAACTCGCTCGTGGAACAAAGATTGAATTTCTTTTGGTTCTTATTTTCCAATTTGAGGCCAAAGCTGGTACGAAGCTGTGAATGTTGGATTGCCAATAGCAGTGAGTTCCACATTTTGGTGTGGGAATACCAGTTGTCGTTTCATCTGAGCTTGGGGTGTCCCGGGTCGGTCGCTCCTCTTGATAAGAAGAAGTACTGAGTTGTGAATTCAGAGACTCAAATTTAGAACAGTTTTGGAAAAATAGTCCCACGCACAAAACCAAAATCGAAGCTGGGATTATTTTTCGACTACTCAACAGCCGCTCGTTTTGAAAAGAGTGTCGGTCGTGTCAATTTCATTATTTTGAATCGCAAGTCACATTACGGCTGCCGGTCTGAATCAACATTTCGCTAGCTAACTTATTTTTTAAGAGCAAAAGGCATTTGTGAATGTTGCTCGCAAATTCTTTTTCATAGGCAATGTCTTGAACCTGGCAAACTCCGGTGTTACCAGAGGTGTACATCACGTGAAATCCATTTCCAATGGTGTTTAATCCAATATAAACCGAGCAGTTACTGATCGAATAATTGACGACTTCCTGTTTGCCGATATTTTTAATAAATCCGCTCGACTGAGCAGCGTTGGCCGCACACGGGTTTGAGACCTGCTGGCGTAATAATTCATTCGCATCATTTGCGATGGCAATCGTACCGTCCGAGCATCTTTCAACCCTGATAAAGTCAGCTGTCTTTCCACCTGTTTTGTTCAATGCATTCACGGTGGATTCTGCAGCATTAACAAAAGGTGCGACCAGAGTCATTGAAAGTACAAGCATGAATAGTTTCATTTTTTCTCCCCAAGTGTTATTTTCATTTTTTTAGATTATAAAATCAATAATAGAGCTGTGGCTTTGCTTTGATCGAAATTTGCATTGTCGGGTTGCTCACTGCCACCACTGCCTTGAGCTGGCACGCTTGATCCTAAGCTACTTGATGACTGTGTTCCGAATTTGCTGGGGCCGCAATTTTGAAAAATAGAAAGCCCGACGACGGAAAAAATGACGACTGTCGACCACAGTAATTTGGACTTCATAGATCCCCCTTTGAAAAGTGTGACACGGATTTATTTTTTTTCCATCATAGATATTGAGGTGTTTCACAATGGGATGAAAAGGACTACGTCCACAGTTCAGTTTTGTCTCATTTTGAAATTAACAGTACGACTCTATTAGAAAATCTTGATCTGTATTTTTACTACAAAAATTTTTAAGGACTGGGACCCACGCGACAACGAAAAATAATTAACGATATAAATCAATTCGAACATAGCCATCGGTACCGCTGTTACAAGTCGCAATATTATTTCCGGCGCCACCTGTGGCACTAGCGCCTGGCAAAGCCGCAGGAGTTGCAATCGCAAAAGGTGTCGCCCCGGTACCATTACCAGTCGTGACACCAACGCAAGCTCCGCCGCCACCGCCGCCGCCTTTAGGAGTTGCTCCACCGTTATTAGCTGTGACGCCATTCACCGAGCAGCCCGGCCCGCCAGTTCCCGTTGCGCCACCGTTTCCTTGTCGTCCGCCACCGCCGCCGCCGCCGCCGCCAAGCCCGGAAGCACTTCCAGATCCCCCAGCGCCGCCGCCGTAATTACCAATGCCGGCATTGGTGCCGCCATCGGATCCTGCTCCCGCTGTACCGCCAGTTGCGATGCCACCTCCGGCGCCACCAACAGTATTTATGACTGCGGTTCCACCGATTGAAGAACCTGTGCCGCCACTACCAGGAACAGCGCAACCTGAGGCTCCGCCGCGCCCACTACCGCCAACAACAATATCTAGAGTTTGGCCGGCAGTGACATCAAAATTAGTTCGGCTGGCATAACCGCCAGCACCGGCATTACCTGCGGTGCCTGCGCCGGTGCCATTGCCGCCACCGCCGCCAGCGCCCCAAGTGTAGACATTCATCTTCGTGCATCCGTTAGGAATAGCTAAAGTAAAAGTTCCAGCTAAATTGTAAACTTGAGTTTGCAATGCATTGCATTCAATTTTTTGCCAGAAACCCAAAGGAATAAAGACTTGTGCGTCGCTCGTGACGACTAAGAAGAAAATACTGAAAAGGACTTTTCTAAATCTAATCAAAATCTAAACAGCCTAACCAACTTGATAAATTAATTTTATTAAATGACCTCGACACCAAAACACTCGGTGAGCTTATCGATAGATTCTCGGATGTGTCAATGGCACTATTTCTGCACTAAACAAGTGATTCCGGTCACATTAGGAGGAGTACTTACTCTTACTCCAACCACATCAATAAACCCAGCTCGAGCCATCACACTTTGTGTCCAATATCTTGCGGCTGTTTGTGCAACTCCGCTGGTATTAAAAGAACACGTTACGTGGTCGCCGACATTAACACCAGCAGCTGTAATTGTAACAATACTTGTGGCGGACCAATTCACTGCGGCTCCAGGTTTAAATAATCTTGGTGGAATCGAGACAACCCAATTAGTTCCCTCAAAAGTCGCGTTGTAGTATCCCACCTGTAAATCACCAGCGGCAACGGCCGCGCCCGTAAACTCCGAAAATATATTTGCTGCTGGGGCATTTCCGACTTGCAAAGTCGCTGCTGCAGTATTTGCTGCATTGACTCTGAAGCCAACCGTTTCACCGGCGGTGTTCGTGGTGATTTTTGCATTCATCGCAGTCCCATGCGAAACCACGTACGCCGTTGTGGTTCCCGTCGTCGTCGGTGAGTTTTGAAATGCAACATTTCGGGCTAAACCATTAACTGCGCCAGTTACATTGACATCTCCGGCAGCAGTTATTGTTTGACCGCTGAAGTTTCCAATACCATCACGTTTAACAAGCGTAGAGGCGGTATTTGCCGACGACGCTGCCGCCAAGTCACTAGCAGCGCTTAATATTCTGGAATCATTTCCCGCACTAACAGTTCCCGCCGTTGTGCCAACATTTAATGTAGCAGCGCCACCCAGGCCAGAAATATCTGCATTCGTTAAAATGACGGCACCGGTACGACCGGCCACTGAACTCACTAGATCTGCTGGAAAGGCAATACTCTGACACATAAACTGACTGCTCACGCTATTCCAGTAAAGTGACTGCGATGTTGTGCAATTCGCGGATGCTGTGTAGGCGTTAAATGTTGACGCCGGTAATGCGTCGATAATTCTAGAATCATTTCCAGCGGCGACCGTGCCTGCAGTCGTCCCCACACTGATAGAAATATTCGGTGTAGCGCCACCACTTGAAGCGAGTGGTGCACTTGCCGTTACGCTTGTTACACTTCCTGCAGCAGGAGTAATCCATGTCAGATTTCCGGCTCCGTCAGTTCGCAATAATTGACCGGTTGTTCCTACATTTGATGGTAAATTAAATATTAGATTTCCAGGTAATCCAGTTGGGGCCTTTAGTCGAATTGAATTCGCGCCATCATAAAGATACAAATTATTCGTCGACACACCAACCGAAGACAAATTTCCGATAGCAATGTTTCCCGAAGCATCACGTTTAACAAGTGTGCTTACTGTGTTTAGAGATGTAGCTGCCGCTAAATCAGTTGTCGCCGCTAAAATTCTAGCATCATTTCCTGCGGCCACAGATCCCGCCACTGTACCTATGTTCATCGTAGCAGCTGCACCTAAACCTGCAATATCACTATTCGATAAAACCACGGCGCCAGTCCGACCAGATACCGAAGTGACCGGAGCCGATACAGGTGTCGCTGGCGTCCACTGACTTCCATCGTAAGACAAAACCTGACCCGTCAATGGCAAGCTTGCGCTGACCGCTCGGCCTTTGATTTTATCAACACTAATTGCACCTTGAGTCCCACTCACATCGCCTGCAAGCGAGCCCGTAAAGTTAACCGCTTGTGATGCAGTGGTTGCAGTCGGCACCGAACCAGAAATCGCAAAGTTTTTTAAATTATTAAATCTTGTGACATCAAAAAGTAAATCCGTCAGATTAGTCTGATTTAATTGCGTAGCCCCATCATTTACGATGATGTCCGCAGCCATTTTTCCACCAACGGACTCCGCCTGAATGGCGTACGGAGTCGATTTCATATTAAAATTCATCGTCACTGTTTCAGTACTGATGATTGTTTTAATTCGAATAACTCTTTGATCGTCGCTGGCAGGCGAATAGGACTGATTAGTTAAAACTACAGCTCCGTTAGCGTCGACACAGCTCAATGAATTTTTAACTTTTGAATTATCATAAACTTGGTGCAACCATAAATTTGGATCATTCGAGCCACGAACTCCTGAACCTAGTTGAACAACAATTGAACCGTTAACGATTGATTGACCCGAAAAATCTTCCTCACGTAATACACAATTTGTTATTGGGGACAAAACTAAAACCTTAATGGAAAGTCCCGATTCGCTGGGATAAATTCCAGCAGGTGATTTAACTTTTAACTTTATTGGAATTCCCATTTCAGCAAAACTGACTGTTTGAAACAAAGTGAACATCAATAAAATCAAGATATTTTTAATCATTAGAAACCTCTATCTTCCATCCGTTTGCTAAAACTAAATGTTCCGAAAAATCACTTGTATCAAGTACTGCATCCCAGTTATTAACTGATGTTATTTTTTCACTAAAATTTAACTCGTACTCCCATGACCCAGTCGGCAACGGAGTTGTCGGCTGCGGTGCCGTAATGGAAGTAGTTGGCATCGGAGCGACGCCGTCTTTACTGCCGGCGCAGCCAGCAATAACCAAACAAATAAAAATCTTAAAAAGGCAAACAATAGAATTTTTCAGATCGATACTCCCAGCAACGTACTTTTCGGTAATCTGTTGTGCAAATCTTAACATATCTTAACAGCTTTTTAATATTTGCTTTGTTATTGTATTAATCTGTAACGAAATTCGCGCGAAGATGAGACGACTTGTTAAAAGCAGTTAAGAACTGTCTCACTAAAAAACAGAGTTTGTACGCTTGCAAGACTATTTAGAACCCATGGTCTATTTTATAACGTGTTTTTCCGTTCGACCAAACCCAGATCTACTGTTATAAACTATTCAATGGAAACCGAAAAAATTGAAATCCCCAAAATGATCGTTGTCCCTTTAGAAAAGCTCTCTGACCAAGCTTTGGAGGGCCTGATCGACGAATTTATTTTGCGCGAAGGCACTGACTACGGAAAAAATGAATATTCTTTAGAACAAAAACACGAACAAGTTAAAAAGCAGCTGCTTGCAAATCATATTTTGGTTGTGTTTGATACCGAAGAAGAATCTTGCTCAATCGTTCGCAAAGAAAGTGTTCCAAAACTTTTTTTAGACTGATCGACTGATATTTACGACCTTAGAAAAAATTGCGACATTTAAAAATGTAAATTCAAGCCACCCGTGCAACATTGCTAAGCCAAAATAAATTGGCCCAGCGACTGATGTAAATAAAAATAAACTTAAAGCGATGACAGCCACAATAAATATAGCGATGGTTGTGTGCTCACCACAATCTTGACGAAGCTGCTCGAAGCTTCTGCGAAACGAATTAGGAACTGCCTTTTGATCCAAACATTGTGGGATGGCCTTTAGCCAAACAAAATAATGCAAAGACAAACCGAAAGTATAAATCACAATCATTCGATTCCAAATAAGTGGGTCTCGGGTCCAAGACGCTAAGACCCACCCGCTGGCTTCAAACGACTGCGTCGAAAGAAAACTAAGTTTCGGAAATGCAATCCACGAGTCAAAAAAACCTTTAAAAATAAAAATATGAATCAATGCAAACAGCCCCGTCGCTAAAACCACAACAAATTTGTTTTTAAAATCTTTAGCGGCCAAAAACCAATGTCCAAAGGCCACCCAGTTATGAAGAATAAGTGCAAAGCCTACAAACGCCATCGGATAAAACCAAGCCAAATTTAAAATGACTGCCGTGACTATTAACGTTAACAGCGCCACAATCCAATGGCGAATTGTCTGCAGCTTAATTCGAATTAATCCCAGTGCCGCTATCGAAAGTAAAATTTCCCACGACCCATAGGGAAGCTGCGTAATAGAATCAAATCGAGTTGTAAAAAAGCGGATGCATAAAGACGCCGCCGTCAAAAAAAGAAAAATTCGGAAGACTTTTTGCGTCGTTAGTTGTGAACCCAACGGTAATAATGGTTTTTGTAAAAATCGATAGCTGGCAACTAAATGAGGGTATCCCAGCACCAACGGACCTAAAACTAACAAAACAATCGACCACTTTAAACTGATCGCTAAATAAATACCACTCAGCAATAGAAAACTTAAACCCAGCCGATTGGCGCTGTCGCAATACATCCGACGTAGCCAGTAGTTTTTCATCGTCATTCGCAACATTGCAATTCGTAAATGATCAAGGGGTTGCGTCAAATTATTTGGAACAGTTAAAGATTTCATAATTGTTTACAATTCTATTTAACTAACGATAGTATCTTAGTATGAATTTAGCAAAAATTATTGTGTCTGTTTGTGTTGGATTATATTGTCATTTTGCAATTGCCGATATGGCCCTGGCCGAAAGTGTTGCGTCATCTGCAACTACGACCGCCAACGAAATCCAAACTTATTATAAAAAGGTCCAGAAACAACGTCAATTGACCACCGACGAATCCAATGTCGTCCAACTAGTTACAGTGGCTAAAGATGTTTTTAAAATTCAGACTTTGATCGTCGATCGCCACTACGGCGAAACTGAAAAAGAAAAGTCTTTGAAACTACATTCAGTTGCAAAGAGTATTGAATCTACATTTAAGCAGAAAAATACTTGGGATGTTACTTTCTCAGAAGCGGATCGAACCAAAATTAAATCGGTCGAAGAATTAATTAAAAAAAGTCTGGGCGCCAATTCTTACGCGGCGGCCTGGCTGACGTATCAGGATGGCAAAAAAGACGAAGCAAAAGCAATTTTAAATCGTGGTTTTGACAGTGCCTATGAAAATGCGATGAAAACTGAATACTTAGGATTTGATAATGCGAATCCAATGAATGAAGCCGAGGATTTTTCAATCGCATTAACGCGGATATCGACAGCGTCTGAAAAAAAACCACGCGAAGAACGCCTGCGAAAAATGCGTGTTCGCGCCAGCAACCTTCCGCAAATTATGACATAATCCACTGCACTGTTGTCCGGTTTAAATCATAGGTCGAATGACATCTGAAACCCTATGGGATGGCGGTTTACGCTTGGAAGTTCACCCAACAGTATTGATAGTGGCT
>JAYVHE010000091.1:0-2323 GCA_043771495.1 Bdellovibrio sp.
CGTAAAAAAATCAATCAATACACTCGTTATGCGACTGTATTGTTAGCGATTATTCAGGGTTATGGGATGAGTACTTGGTTGTCGTCACAAGCGACTTCAACAGGCCAGCAGCTTATTTCAAGTGGTCACGTTGGACCATTTTACTTTAAGTTTGTAGCGATTGCGACTCTAGTTGCAGGAACTTGTTTTGTAATGTGGTTAGGCGACCAGATTACAGAAAAAGGGATTGGAAATGGAATATCGTTAATTATCTTTACAGGGATTGCTGCAAGTATTCCTTCTGGAGCAACGCAATTGTTTCAGTTAGTTCAATCAAATGAACTTAGCTTTGCAATAGCCTTATTATTTATTTTATTTATGGTTGCAGTTATTGCTGCAGTTATTTACTTGGAAGTTGCGCAGAGGCGAATTTCGATCCAATACAGTGCGCGACTTTCAAATACGCAAATGACCGGAAATGCGACGAGCCATTTGCCAATTAAAATTAACTTTCCAGGAGTAATTCCACCGATTTTTGCGAGTTCATTGTTAATGTTTCCAAGCACGATTTCGCAGTTTGCGAAAGACGTTAGTTGGGTAACAGCTTTAACTGAGTCGTTAAATCCAAATGGAATTATTTTTAATATCCTGACTGTTTTGCTTATTGTTTTCTTTTCGTTTTTCTATACTGATATTGTTTTCAATGCTGATGAGGTTTCAGAGAATTTAAAAAAATCAGGCGCCTTTGTTCCAGGTATTCGCGCAGGCAAAAGCACAGCCGATTTTATTCGTTATGTGTTAGATCGAATTAATGTTTTAGGTTGTTTTTATCTTTGTGTGATTTGTATTTTGCCAGGCCTTTTAGTTCAGCAATTTAATATTCCATTTTATTTTGGTGGAACAAGTTTGTTGATTCTAGTTGGTGTGGCGATCGATACGTCTCAACAGATACAGTCGCATTTGTTGTCTGGTAAATACGATTCTTTCTTGAAAGGCGTAAAAATCAGAAGCAGAAGGGTTCAGTTTTGAACTTACTCTTTATCGGGGCTCCTGGATCTGGAAAGGGGACACAGTCCAAACTTTTGATCGATAAGTTTGGATTCGTTCAGCTCAGCACGGGGGATTTGTTACGTGCGGCTATAGCCAATAAAACTCAGGTTGGTTTGAAGGCCAAAGAGTTTATGGATGTAGGGAGATTAGTACCTGATGACGTTTTGATTGATTTGGTTTCGAATTATTTGAGGACTTTGAAAGTGGGAACCTCGGTTATTTTTGATGGGTTTCCAAGAACTGTTGTTCAAGCTGAAAATTTGAACAACTTATTAAGCTCCATGACTCAAAAAATTGATCATGTAGTTTATTTTAATATTGATGAAAAAATAGTCATTGATAGACTAACTGGGCGAAGAACTTGTACTAAGTGTGGAGAAATTTACCACATCGTCACTAAACCGACCAAGGTTGCTGATGTATGCGATAAATGTGGCTCTGCTACAGTTCAACGTCCGGATGACAAACAAGAGGTAATTGGTAAACGATTGAGCGAATATGCGAAGAATACGGCACCCGTAATCGACTATTATTCAAATCAAAAAAGGATGATCGAAGTTAACGCAGCTGATGATCCGGAACTCGTTTTCAAGAACATCTTAAAATACATAGAATTAAATAATTTATCCTAGACATTAATTTTGTCGAGTGATAATAAATTTTGTTTCTTCGGAGAATAGTGATGAAAGTAAGACCGTCAGTTAAGAAAATTTGTAATAAATGTAAAGTGATCAAAAGAAAAGGCGTAGTACGCGTCATCTGTGAGAACTCGAAACACAAGCAGAGACAGGGGTAATTTATGGCACGTTTGATGGGTATCGATTTACCTCGTAATAAGAGAGTAGAAGTTGCATTAACATATATCTTTGGTATTGGCCGTCCTCGCGCTAAAATGATTTGTGAAAAGGTAAAACTTCCATCAGATCTTCGCACGGATAATTTGACGGATGAACAAATCGCGTCAATTCGTGGTTTGATCGAGGGTAACTGGAAAGTAGAAGGGGATTTACGTCGCGACGTTGGTATGTCTATCAAACGTTTGACAGATATCAACTGCTACCGTGGTTCTCGTCACAGAAAAGGTCTTCCTGTACGTGGTCAAAACACTCGTTCTAATGCCCGTACAAGAAAAGGTCCTAAGAAGACGGTCGCTAACAAGAAAAAAGTTGTTTAATTAATTAAGGGAAAATCATGAGTACTCAAGCACCAGTAATTGAAAAAAAAGCTCCTACTAAAAAGAAAATTAAAAAGAATGTGGTTCAAGGACATTGTTATGTTGATGCCGGATTTGGAA
>JAYVHE010000092.1:0-3412 GCA_043771495.1 Bdellovibrio sp.
TCTCCTTTTATAGATTTTAAATCTATTTCGTAATGTTTGATTTTATCATGCAATGTCGACTTGGGCATTCCAAGGTCGGCGGCAGTTCTTTTTTGGCTCCCGTTGTTTGCGATTAATCTTTTTAGAATCATTTGTTTTTCGATTTCTTTGATAACTGACATTTGCGCGGTTGTTCCAGTTTGTGGGTCAAAATAAGTAACTCCAGCTGGGGTTAAGATGCGGTTAGAACCGGATTGTAAAAGTTGTTCGACGTGTTGTTCATTGATGTAAGTCTTTGGAAATAGAGTGGCAGCTCTGCAGATAAAGTTTTTTAATTCGCGGATGTTGCCGGGCCATTCGTATTTTTTCATTCGGGCAATGGCGCCAAAAGAAAAACCGATGCGAAGTTCTCTGGCGAATTTATAAAGAAACTCGTCGAAATCCTCTAGGCGTTCTTTCAAACTTGGAACCTGACACGACAAAACATTTAAACGAAAATACAAATCAGTTCGAAAGCTGCCCTCCTGAATTCTTGCTGTTAGGTTTTGGTGAGTGGCGGCAATAATTCGGACATCTGTTTTAATGATACGGTCCGAACCAACGGGACGGATTTCTTCATTTTCTAATGCTCGTAAAATTTTGGCTTGCATTGATAGCGGTAAGTCACCAATTTCATCTAGAAAAAGTGTTCCGCCCCGAGCCGCTTCGAATGCGCCTTTGCGGTCGCCGATGGCGCCGGTGAAACTTCCTTTAACGTGACCGAATAGTTCACTTTCAACTAACGTTTCTGTTAATGCCGAACAATTTACGCTTAAAAATGGGCCGTGCTTTCGAGTTGAAAATTGGTGAATCTCTTTGGCGATAACATCTTTGCCGGCCCCTGATGGTCCCAATAATAAAACGGGGTGAGCGGCCATGGCCATGGCTCCCATTTTTTCTAATTGTTCAGCCCACGCGGGTGATTTTGTTGTTAACGGAAAATCTCTGGATAATTTTGAAAGGTCATGAACGACTAAGTCTATTGAACCAATCGTTAGTAAATCGCCGTCATTTAATTGCGCTTCGAAAACGCGCCCACCGTTCAAGTAGGTGCCGTTTTCAGAACGCATATCTTTTAGAACTAACTTTTCGTTTTGGACATCTAATCTGCAGTGACGGTCCGAAATTTTGGGGTCTTCCAGCTGAATTTGGCAGGTTGAATCGCTGCCTAAATTAGCAAAACTGTCTACTTTCCATTTCCGACTTGTACCGTCAAGTGCCTCTATAAAATAAATCATGATTTATCCTCCTTTAATGAGTGTTTAATTGGTTATGACGGTGGTATTTCAATTTAAGGACCATCGAGGATGGGAGCGTCGGCGAATATATCCGATTTGGTGTGGAAGTTTAAAGCATAATTCTTTGAATTAAGATCTCATCTTAGAATTGAGAAAATAGAGAATCCATCTTAGAATCCTCCGATGTCGGGAAAAGTTAAGTTTATTAAGAGCGCAGTCTTTCCAAAAGACTACCCAGAGCACAAATTTTTAGAAATTGCGTTCGCTGGTCGGTCCAACGCTGGAAAATCTTCACTCATTAATTTAATTGCGAAATCTAAAGTGGCGCACGTCAGTCAGGTGCCGGGAAAGACGCGATTAATTAATTTTTTTGATTTTAACGAAAAGTATGTTTTGGTCGACGTTCCTGGTTATGGTTTTGCGTCTCGTTCCAAAGAAGAATCAAAAACTTGGGAATCCATGATGGAGACATATCTATCTAAGCGTAAGTGTTTACGTGGACTGGTTCTGGTCATGGATATTCGCCGCGATTGGGATCAGCAAGAAGAAGATCTTCGGCAATTTGCAAACCATTATTCAGCAGCCGTTGTGATTGCAGCGACTAAAACAGATAAAATTTCTAAAAATGAAATTGCCAAACGAGTCGCGGCTTTAACAAAGCAGTCCCAAGGCCTACAAGTTTATCCAATCAGCAGCCAAGAAAAAAAAGGTCACGAAGAACTAGAAGACTTTATTTACAATGAATGGATTCGTGAATCATGAAGACTCTGGTCGCAATTCCTGCACGTTTTAAATCGACCCGATTTCCCGGTAAAATTTTAGCTCAAATTCAAGGTCGTCCGATGATTGAATGGGTCGTTCGTGGTGTGCAGAAATCTGCTGACGCGAAAGATATCGTTGTGATGACGGATGATCAGCGGATTTTTGACGTTGTTCAAAAAATTCCTGGAGGTCATGATCAAGTCAGTGCCGTAATGACTTCTGAAAATTGCCCTACGGGAACTGATCGAATTTTTGCAGGCCTTGGCGTTTTAGAAAAACAAGGTCGCACTTTTGATTACGTCGTTAATGTTCAAGGTGATGAGCCGCTAATTTCGAATTTGCATTTAGATCCTATATTTAAAAAAATTAATTCTGAAAAAAATTTACAGATGTTGACGTTAGGGACTCGAATTACACGTTCGGAAATTCAAAATCCAAATTGTGTCAAAGTCGTCACAGATCTAAATAACAAAGCGATTTATTTTAGTCGATTTCCAATTCCGTTTTCACGCGACAAAGAAGATGTTGTTGGTTTCGATGCGCAAGATCGATTAAAGGACACTTCGGTATTAAAACATATTGGATTGTATGGTTATTCGGTGGCGTTTTTAAAAACGTTCTGCGCAACAAAAATGTCGTTACTCGAAAAATCAGAAAGCTTAGAGCAATTGCGAGCGTTATCGTTAGGCGCTGCGATCCATGTTTTAGAAACTGATCAAATTTCGATCGGAATCGACACACCAGAAGACTTAATCAATATAGAAAATAGAATCAAAAGTGGAGAAATCAAAATCTCATGAAAAAAACAAAAGCGAAAAAACAGTTTCAAAAATTAATTTTTATTACCGGTGGGGTGGTCTCATCAATCGGTAAAGGTTTAACGGCAGCCAGTCTGGGTTCGTTATTAGAGGCGCGCGGACTAACTGTTACGATTATGAAATTTGATCCGTATTTAAATGTTGATCCAGGAACTATGTCGCCATTTCAGCATGGTGAAGTTTATGTGACTGAAGATGGCGCCGAGACTGATTTAGATTTAGGCCACTACGAGCGTTTTACTAATGTGACATTGCAACGATCAAACTCGGTCAGTGCTGGTCAGATTTATGATGCAGTGATAACGCGTGAACGACGCGGCGATTATTTAGGTGGAACTGTTCAAGTTATTCCGCATATTACAGACGAAATTAAAAAGCGTGCGTTTGAAGCCGCACAGGGTAGCGAGATTGCTATTATCGAAATTGGTGGAACGGTCGGAGATATCGAAGCATTGCCGTTTTTCGAAAGCTTACGTCAATTAAGATTAGAAATGGGTGAACACAATACGGCTTTAATTCACGTCACTTATGTTCCGTATATTTCCGTAGCGGGCGAATTAAAAAGTAAGCCGACTC
>JAYVHE010000093.1:0-3740 GCA_043771495.1 Bdellovibrio sp.
GCAAAATTCAGCAAGAGTTTCAGTTAACGATGGTTTATGTAACTCATGATCAAAAGGAAGCTTTCCAAATGAGTGATCGTGTTGTTGTAATGAATCGTGGTCGTATTGAGCAAATCGGCACACCCGATGAAATTCGACATAAACCGGCTTCGGATTTTGTCGCCGACTTTGTTCGATCCGGCGAATAACTCAGGAGTCGCTGTGTCAGTTATAGTTTCTCGCATCTTGCATGCGGGTTATATTTTTGAAAATTCTGGTGCACGAATCGCATTCGATCCTATTTTCGAAAATCCATTTAGTCGAAACTGTTATGCATTTCCTGCCATTGAATTTAATCTTGAAGACGTTAAGAGGTTGCAATTAGATGCTATTTTCATTTCGCATTTTCATGATGATCACTGTTCGCTTGAAAGCCTAGACCATTTAGACCGAAAAATTCCAATTTATATCTTTTGTTTATCTGATGAAATACCTGAGCTCATTAGAAAAATTGGTTTTAAAACGGTCCATCTGCTCAAGACACAACAGATTGTCGACATTAAAACTTTTAAAATTACAGTGCATCGAGCGCTTGATGTGGACGTCGACAGTGTTTTTCAAATTCAGGTTGCTGGAAAAAATATTTTAAATGTAGTCGATTCGTGGATTGATTGGGAAACCATCGAATTGTTAAAAAAAAATGGACCTTGGGATTTAATTTTATGGCCCTTTCAAACAATGCGAGAATTAGAAGTGCTTTCGCCAAATCGGAGTGGGTTTTCCCCACCGGAGTTACCTATAGAGTGGTTAGAGCAATTACAACTGCTAGAACCTTTGTTTATTGTGCCAAGTTCGTGTCAGTTTGTTCAAGAGCCGTGGTCCTGGTATAATCAGGCTTTTTTTCCAATTACGTACCGATTTTTTGAAGAACAAATTAATAAGATTTTGCCAACTTGTGAAGTTGTTCGTTTGAATCCAGGAAAATCAATTGAATTGAATGATTACGGACTACAACGTGCCCCTGATCTGTCGTGGATTAAGCCGATTGGGGATCAAAATGTGGATTACGATTATGACTCAAATTTGATTGTCCCGTCCACAAGGGAATTAGCAAGAAAGTTTTCAAAACTGTTGGCTCATCAAGTTCAAGTTGTTAACGATTTTTTAACGATTAAAATAATTCAGCATTATGAGTTGTTAAATACCACTGCAGAAGAATATTTTGCGCAGACTCGTATCTGGAAGCTTCGCACTTACAATTTTTTTGGTGATGAGAAAACATATTTGTATGAATTAGATCAAAAAAAATTAAAATTATTGACTGATGCCACAAAACTAACTGAACCCATCGGTTGGCTAACAGAAATCGCGGAAGCTAAAATTTATTCGGCGTTAACAGATGGTGAGTCCTTAACTTCGCTTTATATACGAATTAACGATGAAACATTCGCCGAACAAATCGAGGAACAACTAGTTTCTACAGATGCAACGATGGACCCTTTGGTGCGATGCTTATTTAGTTTAAACTTAGACTCTTATCAGCAAGCTCAGTATTTAAGACTTCAGCGTAAAAACCAAAATTAGAGAATTTTCTCCTCTTCAAAACAAGGTATGTACATTGCACTTTACCCTATAAATCAGCCGATGATTGGCAAGAGGGGTAAAAAATGGCACAGTCAAATTTACAATCAAATTTCATTCAACAGGACTATTTTAGAAAAAACTATTGGACTATTGGCCGCAATGTTACCGATAAAAAAACCTATCGATCAATAACCATTGAAGTTCACAGGCCTGAGGACATTTATCAGTTTTTCCGAAATTTTGAAAACCTGACCTATTTTATGAAGGGAATTCAGTCTATTCGCGTGGATACTCCCGTTAGGTCTCATTGGATTATGCAGCTCAAGTCGGGAGCTCAAGTTGAATGGGATACAGACATCATCGAAGAAATTCCTGGAGTAATGATTTCTTGGCGCAGTTTGCCAGAGGCTACAGTAACATCAACGGGTTCAGTTTGGTTAAGTAAAGCGCCTCGTGGTCGAGGCACCATCGTTAATTTAACAATGGATTATGACTTGCCCGGTGGAAAAATCGCAGATCTAGCAACATTATTTACCGGTGATGATCTAGACAATTTGGCTTTAACAAACTTGTACCGCATGAAAGCCTATTTAGAAACCGGAGAAGTTCCCACAACTGAAGGACAGTCCAGCGGTCGTGAATCTATTAACTTTGATAAAATGACAACAAGACATTAGGGGTCACAGTGAAAGCATTATGTTGGCAAGGAAAAGAATCTGTAGAATTAAAGTATGTTAATGATCCACGAATTTTAAGTCCCGGAGACGCGATTGTTAAGGTCACCACTGCAGCGATCTGTGGTTCTGATTTGCATTTGTATGATGGATATATTCCAACGATGCAAAAGGGCGATATCTTAGGACACGAAACTATGGGTGAAGTTGTTGAAATTGGTCGCGGAGTCAAAAAACTAAAAGTTGGTGATCGCATTGTTATTCCATTTGATATTGGTTGTGGGCATTGTCACCACTGCAAGCACGAAGAATATTCTGCGTGCGACAATTCAAACCCAAACGCGATCATTGCCGAAAAACTATATGGCGGTTCAGGAGCGGGAATTTTTGGGTACTCGCATATGTATGGTGGATACGCCGGAGGCCAAGCCGAATATATTCGTGTGCCTTATGCTGACGTAAACTCTTTAGTAATACCGCCTGGCATCGATGATGAAAAAGTTTTATTTTTGAGTGACATTTTTCCGACTGGTTACATGGCCGCCGAAAACTGCAATATTAAACGCGGACAAACAGTTGCAGTTTGGGGCGCGGGCCCCGTGGGTCAAATGGCAATACGTAGTGCGTTTTTGTTGGGTGCTGAACGAGTTATCGCCATTGATCATTATGAAGGTCGCTTAAAAATGGCTCGACAAGCCGGTGCCGAAACAATTAATTACGAAACCGAAGAAGATTTAATCGACGAATTAAAATATCGCACAGGTGGCGCAGGTCCAGATGCATGTATCGACGCCGTTGGCTTAGAAGCTCACGGGAATACTTTTCCCGCACAAATGGATCGTGTAAAGACGGCGGTGGGTTTAGCAACTGATCGACCAAATGTATTACGCCAAGCTATTCAAGCCTGTCGAAAATGCGGAACGGTTTCAGTACCAGGTGTCTACGGTGGATTTTTAGACAAAATCCCATTCGGTGCAGCTTTTGGTAAAGGTTTAACTTTTAAAATGGGACAAACACATACACAAAAATATATGCAGCCGTTGTTAGAAGAAATTTTGGCTGATAAAATTGACCCTTCATTTGTGATTACTCACCGAGTGAGTTTATCCGAAGGGCCAACGGCCTACAAAATGTTTAAAGAGGAAAAAGACGAGTGCATTAAAGTTATTATCAAGATGCACTAGCAAAAAGTTCAAAAAAAAACTAATCCTAACTTGTAGAAACTTAAACTCGATCTGACAGATCCGGAACTTGATTTCGATCTCATCACACAATCAGAAATAATGGCCAATATACCAATTCAATTTTTTGGAGAAATTTAGGAATTATTTCCACAATAGTCTGGGTCAGAAATACTGAGCAAATTTGACTGAAATTCCGTTTCAAAAGGCCGGGCTTTTTTGGACACCAGTACAGGCAAGGCTCATGATCCCAAGGGTTATGAATTTGGAACGAGTTGTCTGATTAACGATCCAGGCATCGAGTTTCTTTGCATTAACGTGA
>JAYVHE010000094.1:0-28139 GCA_043771495.1 Bdellovibrio sp.
GTATTTTTTAATTTCGGCAACGACCCATTGACTGGCACCCTTTAAGTGTTCGTCGGTAATCGGAATCATTACGGTTTCTTTAGCCAAATCAATATTTAATTCAACGGTCCAATCCGCGGATAGCACGCGTGGTACATTTTGAATTTGAATCTGATAATCGCACTCAGAGCAACGGGCTAATAATTGATTCTTTATTTTACGCTCAAGCTCCATGCGCGAAACATTTTGTTTAGAACGAATCAATTTTATTTCTTGCGGAAGTAAAAATTTAGCATTCAAACCACGTAAAGCGTAAACTAAATCGCCGCGAGTGACATGATTGTTTTGATAAGAAATTTTTCGGTCCTTTAACTGTTCAATTAATTGATCGGAAGCCCCACGGGTTTCAACAATGTCATACAAAGTTAAATTCGCACGAGGCGAAACTTCGATTGCGGATGCAAAAATAAGTTCAGCGCTAGTTTTGGTTTTATTCGCCTTAACAGTTATAGCAACTAACAATAACGCTGCGACTACTATTTTATTAAACATTAATTTTGGTCCTATCTAATGTTGTTTGCCGTTTGCAGCATTTGATCTGCAGTTTGTACGACTTTGGAATTTGTTTCATAAGCGCGTTGTGCCGCGATCATATTAATCATTTCATCAACGATATTAACGTTACTGGATTCAAGTTCGCCTTGAGCTAAGTAACCAACTCCATCTGTGCCTGGTGTTAAATTTGTCGCGGGTCCACTCGCAACTGTAGTAACGTATAAATTCTTACCGACATTTTTCAAACCAGCGGGATTAATAAAGTTTGCAATATCTATTTGACCCACAGCTTGAGGCTCACTGTCTTGTCCGATTAATGCAGAGACTTGACCCGACGGATTGATTTCAATTCCGCTAGCATTTGGCGGAACTGTAATGTTAGGGACCAATAAATTTCCGTTTTTGTCTGCCAAGCGGCCGTTAGCGTCTTTTTTAAATGCGCCGTCACGAGTGTAAGCTATTTCGCCGTCCGTGGTTTGAACTTGGAAAAAACCTGGTCCTTCAATATGTAAGTCCAATGGATTTTTTGTAATGAGCACTTGCCCCATTGAAAAATCTTTTTGAACCGCTGCCGTGCGAACTCCTAAACCGGTTTGAACTCCTGTTGGGCTTACTGATTGTAATCCTGAAGCTTGGCCAGGGTCTTTTAAATTATGATAAATTAAATCTTCAAATTCAGCGCGGCCTTTTTTGAAACCCGCGGTATTAACGTTGGCAATATTATTGGCCACGACGTCGATATTGCTTTGTTGAGCGATCATTCCTGTTGCGGCTGTATTTAAACTTTTGATCATGATCTATTATCCTTTCGTGCTTCCGACTTGATTAATCAATTTGTCGGCCATGCTGTCATATGTACTAATTGCTTTCTGAGTTCCTTCAAAAATTCGTTGAGCCATAATCATGTCTGTCATTTCTTGAATGATATTGACGTTACTTGACTCTAAAAATCCCTGTTTTAAATTCGGCAATTTTACATTTTCAAGTTGAGGAGTCATATTTGGTTTAAAAGAAAAGTTGTTATTGCCAACTTTATGGAGCGACTCGGGATTAGCAACGTTAACCACCGACAGCTGACCAATTTTTTGTGTGCCGTCGGTGATTTCACCAAGGTCATTTAGTGCGGCCGCTTTTGTTCCAGAAAACTTTACGATCCGATCGTCCAAAGAAACACTCGCCGAGTCTGTGCCGTCAGGTAACTGCATCAATACCGGGTGACCATCTTTATTAACTAATTGTCCGTTTGCATCGATCGAAAAGTTGCCTGCACGAGTCAAACGTACACCGTCTGGTGTACTGACTTCGAAAAAACCATTGCCTTCAATGGCAACGTCAAGCTGACCGCCTGTATGTTTTAAACTTCCTTGTTCAAAATTAGTGTAAGTTCCTGCGGCGTTGACGAAGGCCTTATCAGCCCCATTCATCTCGTAAAAACTTTCGATCGAAGCTGGCATGCGCGGAACTTGCAAAACGTCTTGTTCTTTTTCTATGGCGGTTAAATATTCATTAAAAGTTTGTTGGTCTTTTTTAAAACCGGTTGTATTTACGTTAGCGATATTATTTGCAATAGTGTCGATTTTTTGAGTTTGCGCCAATGCACCGCTCAGTGCCGTGAAGACTCCTTTTAAACTCATCAACTACTCCTTGTTGCATCTGCCCAAAATCCTGGTGGCCCGTCCAATGGTCCATACAAACTCAAATACTCAGTAAATTAAAAAGCAACACCAGTGCCAAAAATGAATCGTATGACTTTGGTCGAGAAGAAAATTTTGCATTTCGTCTTAGCTTCATTACAGACGAATACAGAATCTGAATTTAAATTTCTATCTAGACCTAAGCCGTGAAAGCATCCGAATTGGGTCACTGATTTGTCACCACTTTGTCAGTGCTTTGGCGCTAAAATAATTAGGACTGTCAAAAAACTCGCTCGCACAAACTCTTAAAATTAGTAATACTGATTCTATGCGGTTAATACTAAATCTGGTTCTAACATCTGCTCTGCTTATGCCTTCCATGACAATAGCGAGCGTTAAAAATTTAACGTTACGTGAAAAATTGATTTTATTAGAGCGCAAACAAACTGGTAAAACGGATCATTTTATTTTTGATTTACCAGTGACTTACAATAAAAAAGTCAGCCGGTGGATTGCGTTCTTTCAAGAAAATGGCAAAGGCTACTTTCGTGATTGGTTAGAAAAATCTTCGAAGTTTATGCCAACGATTCAAAGTGAATTAAAAAGAGCCGGTCTACCAATGGATTTAGCTTACATGGTCATGATCGAAAGTGGATTTTCATCAAACGCCATCAGCTCAGCGCAAGCCGTGGGACCGTGGCAGTTTATCTCTTCGACTGGTAAAAACTATGGCCTTCGTCAAAATTATTGGATTGATGAACGTCGCGATTTAACAAAAAGCACACGTGCAGCGATCAATTACATGAAAGACTTGCACAAAGAATTCGGCTCTTGGTATTTAGTGGCGGCCAGCTACAACATGGGCGAAGGTGGTTTACGACGCCAAATTAGAAAACATGGTACCAAAGATTATTGGGAACTGGTTCGCAAACGAGCCCTTCCGCAAGAAACCCAAGATTACGTTCCAAAAATTTTAGCGGCAATGATGATAGCGAAAGCGCCTAACCTTTACGGATTTAGAAACTTAGAGCCCATGTCTCCGCTACAAATGGAATCTGTCGTTGCGCCTGCAAATACTGATTTAGAATCTTTAGCTGATTATTTAAGTGTGACCCGCAAATCAATCAAAGATATGAATTCTGAATTAATCTTAGGTTACGTCCCAAAGTCAGTCCCTGGTCATGCTATACGCATACCTAAAGGCTCAACTCGTTATGCCTTAGAGTTTTTTCGTGATCAAAATAAAAAATATGCGTTAGAATAGTCAGATGCTGAATACCCAAAAATTAGACCGGCAAAAGTTAGACATGCAAAAACTAATAGTGCAAAAATATGGAGGCGCCACGCTAGCGACTCCAGAAAAAATTAAATCGGTCGCCTTAAAAATTTCCGAATTAAAAAAATCTGGTCACGCCGTTGTTGTTGTTGTTAGCGCCATGGGACAAACCACCAATCAACTTATTGAGCTGTCGCAGCAAGTATCAAAAAACCCAACTCTACGTGAAATGGACATGCTGATCTCGGTTGGTGAACGTATTAGTATGTCGTTATTAAGTATGGCGTTGAATGACCTAGGATGCGAGGCCATTAGTTTTACCGGGAGCCAAGCGGGCATCATTACTGATGACGATCACATTAGCGCCAATATTATTGACGTAACCCCGATACGTGTTCAGCAAGCCTTAGAAAAAAACAAAGTTGTTGTCCTGGCTGGCTTCCAAGGTGTCAGTCAAAAAACCAAAGAAATCACAACACTTGGTCGCGGTGGGTCCGACATTACTGCTGTTGCCATGGCGTTTGCGTTAAAAGCTACGCGTTGTGAGATATTAAAAGACGTTGATAGCATTTTTACCGCAGATCCAAATTCTATAAAGGCCGCAAAACCAATTCGTCATTTAAACGCCGATCAGCTTTACGAGATGACTTACTGGGGTGCCAAAGTTTTAAATTATAAATCAGCCGAGAAATTTCATTCCCAAATTGACGCCACTAATTCAATGACACAAAAGCCCGAATTATACATTGGCCCTGCGCACAATACTGCGCACTCTGGAACAGTTGTGCATGATGCTTTTGACGACTCAAAATATTCATTTTTTGATGTGGGCACCAATTCAAATATTTTATCAATTAATACAATTTCCGAATGCTGGTTGGTTGAGCGCAACGAATTCGATCGCAAACTGAAAGATTCGCAGCAAATGCAGTCAACATCATCAAAAACTTTACCGTTTAATGCGATACAAGTTTTAAAGAATATTGTCGGTTTTGCCTGGATTACAGGACCACAAGAAATCTTGAATCAACTCAGGACAAATATTGAAATTAAAGAAAATCTAGCCGCCGTTACAGTTACGGTTATCGAAAAATCAGTTTTACAAGAAATAAAACTAGAACTTCAAAATCAACTTATAGACATAAAACATCTTTTTGAGTCTGAATATTCATTACATTTATTTTGCTCTGCCGAAAATCGAAAAATTTACTTGGAAAATATTCATTCGAAGTACTTTAAATAAAGATTAAATGGATTTCCTTGATTTTGGACAGCAGTACAAAAAGTAGTACTATTATTTTGACTATGGTCCAAAATTAAGGACTTTTTAAAACACCTAGAAATTGATTGGGGTTAACTATTTTAACATTACGAAAAACCTTATTTGCGGCCAGACCGAACAATAAACTCAACATCGTCAGATTTGAGTTTGCGTTTAGAGGCGATCTTTCGGCGTACTTTAAATAATTATTTACCGTCAATTCCAATGAACGTATGATTTTGAATTCCATACTGGGCATTCATGATTTTCCAAATGTCTTTATTGCGTGGGCCAAACGGACTGCCACCGCCAGCTAAACCGCGCAGACCTGGTTTCCATTTGTTGGGATCAACTCCACCCGGAACTTTTTTGTCGTCTTTACCCGTATTTCCATAACCTTTGCCATTTGAATTTCCTGATCCTGTTCCAAACATTCGATCGGCTAAAGTTTTTAATTGATTGAAGGCTCCACCAACTAAACCTTTATCAGCGCTACCTTCTGCAGGTGCTGCTCCTGGTGCGCCATCATTAGGTGAACTTGGCAATCCACCACCACCGGCACCGCCACCACCACTGGCCACGCCAAACGGATTAACGGCTCCACCGCCACCAGCTTGCTGCTGTGGTTTACCTGGATCAGAACTATCGTTAAGGTCAATACCACCTTGAGTAATTACTCCACTTGGTTTGTATTGGTTACCGGCTTTAAGACCACCCGGTGCTGCTAACCCAGAAACTCCGCCTGGATTATTTAAATTTAACGCCGGAGTCGTCGATACAACTTTACAACCAGTGCTGTCGGGACTGCGCGCACACACGCACTGTTTGTTCGCGTAATCTCCGCCATTACAATCTAACGGTTTAGGAATTCCTGTAAAAACCCTACAACAAGTTTCTGTCGGTTTATTCTGGCAATAAATTGGCGATAATACTGGAGCCAATTGCGCGCAGCGAACAGCATCATTCGAAGCTGCATTTTTACAGTTTGCAGCGCCGATTGAAGCACCCAACAATTCAGCTAAATATTTTCCGACATCAGCCTCTTTCGCAACAGCGTCCGTTTCACATTTGATAATATTATCTTTTGCATTTTTTTCCATAGTAGTAGCCAAACCTCTAATCATCGAACGTGATTCTTCGTGAGTCTGAACTTCAAATTGGCCAGCCCCAAAACGGTTTGCATTTAACCTCACAGAAGCTGCCGCAAGACCGGCAGATCTTGAAATACGACCGTTAGAAGTTGGTGGAGCATCGAAAGCCACATTATATGCTTGCTCGCATTTTTGACTCAGAGCTTTGAAAGATTCACCTTCTTTCAAAGCCTGACAAGATTCTTTACAAGTTTTAATTTCGTCTTCACATGTTTTTTTAAATAAATCCAAAGCCCAGAAGGCCGCTGCTGTTCCGTAAGCAACTTTACCACACACCTCTGCGGCTCCTGTTTCGACAGCTTTTTTCTGCTGCACTTGCCCGACCAATTGCATGACTGCGCCTAATTCCTTATTCGTTTTATCTTGATTGAAAGCTTCTTTTTCGCATTTTTCGACAGCTGCGCCAGAGTCTTCTTTACACTTATCAATACGCTCTTGCATCTCGTCCATTTCGCATTCTTTAAGAATACGATTGAACTTTGCATCATCTTCTTCCTTACCGGTTGCAGCAGTTGTTTGCTCGCACCGCCCCCCTTCGGGTAACGCGTACGCCTCCACATTGCCGCCAGGTTCGCAGACACAGGCATCTGGACCCCAAGGTGAACCAATCACTTCCCCAAGCTTTCCGCCTGCACTTGCACATTTTTCTTTAGCTGCATTATTACTAGATTGGCATTTTGCACTCGCATTTTGTACGGGATCAATATTTAAACCATCTGGACATAGGCAATAACCACTAGTCTCTTCCGCGTCTTGTTGTTGCCACTTACCACCTATAGCCGGATCTTCACATTTTTGAGATGCTGTTTTTTTTGGGGCATCGTCCGTTGCGCATTTGCCACTGACCGCAGGTTGGTTTGTATTATTGCAAATGCACTGCCCAGGTTCACTCCCTCCGCCATGATTTGCATGCCAAGTTACACCATTTGATTTTTTACAATTTTTATTTTCTGGTTCTTCTTGCGCAGTTTCTTCTTTTTTTGGTACCGGTGAACGTCGACAATTGCTTCCGTCCCAATAATTTCCGTTCTTTGGCATGTTGGCTCGACAAAAATCTGCAGAATTACAAAACTGTGGTCCGATTTGACAAGAACCACTGCGAACTGAATAACATCCGTTACTTCCATTTAAACGAGCCTTACATTGTCCATCTTTGGTGTCATAAGTCCTTGAGTCCCCTTCAGCTCGAGTTGCCATACATCTACAACTTCGGTTATCCCAATTCTTGCAGGTGCTTAATTGTGCCTGCGTAGGTCGGCAAACTTGCGAGTTCGCAAACTGCCCAAAGAAAACAAGCAGTCCAACTATTACAGCCGTCACCCAAAATTTTTCTGAAGAATCGTTTTGATTATTAAACATGTGAACCTCATTCCGTGACTCTCGAAAATCCGTAAGAGTTATATAGAATTCTCCTCGGAAAAACACAGATCAGGCTTAAGTGGAATATGGCGCTTCGTCTCATAATAAGACAGATTTTTTGAAATGACTTTTCGCTCTGTAAAACTAGTAGCCAAAAAGTTTCATCGGTGCTATTTCCTATACACCAATTCAGGAGATTTCATGAATTCAATCCACGAATTTAAAGTCAAAGACGCGCGTGACAAAGATTACGATTTATCACAACACAAAGGCAAAGTGGTCCTAGTCGTCAACGTGGCTAGTAAGTGTGGTTTTACTCCGCAGTACAAAGGTTTAGAAGAAGTTTATCGTGAATTCAAAGATCAAGGTTTAGTTATTTTAGGATTTCCTAGCAATCAGTTTGGCGCGCAAGAGCCCGGATCGAACGATCAAATTCAGGAATTTTGCGAGCTGAATTACGGCGTTTCATTTCCGGTACTTGGTAAAATTGATGTTAACGGCGGAGGAGCCGCTCCCATTTATGGATTCTTAAAAGAAAAGGCTCCGGGACTTTTAGGGACCGAAATGATCAAATGGAATTTTACAAAATTTTTAGTTGGCAAAAACGGCGAAGTTATTAAACGATATGCGCCGAATACTGAGCCGAAAGATATCGTCAGCGATATTAAAACTGCTTTAGCAAAATAAGTGGTGCCGAACGCTCGATTCACAATCCAGAAATTCAGACCCTTGGTTTAAGCCCATCCATAGTCTTGCTTTTAACGAAGTTTCACTTCGAGTCACCAGAACTGTACGTGTTGGCTGCACCAAATTAACTAATTAGATCTAAGAATCTTCTGGCTATTTCTAAAACTAATAAAATTAATTTTAAAAAAGCTTTAGTCTTCTTATTGAACTGTCGATACTTCCAATAGTAGGGTTGGAAATTCGGCATTCGGACCTCCTCGTAAATGAAGAGTCTGAAAGTCAACTGAGAGCGAAAAGAGCGTCAGCACTTTTCGCTTTTTCATTTTTTGGGCCAACTTACTAAATCCGCAATCCCAATAAATTAACATAACGCTTCAATCATTCAGAAAGGCTAACCGATAAGCCCATTGTGAAAAGCAAGCTCGTTTATTATTATGTTTTGGGATTTTTTGCGCTAACAATTTTTAGTATAAATCATGTATTGGCTGAAACTGAAAATAAAAAACCAAGGGTCGTCACGATCAACATCGGATTCGAATGTGATAAAAATTGTTCAAAGCTAAGTGGCGTAAAAAACGATGTTAACTTTTTCAATTCAGTAGCGAAAGCAACAGGTTCGCTGCACACAATTAATATTACACAAACTGAATTCGACCAATTTTTAGATAAGACTGCATTGCTTGATGCACTACAAAAACGAATCGCTGAATACGACACGGTCGTATTTAATTATTCCGGACACGGATTACCATTCCC
The DNA here is from genome assembly GCA_043771495.1 of Bdellovibrio sp. Lineage (GTDB taxonomy): Bacteria > Bdellovibrionota > Bdellovibrionia > Bdellovibrionales > Bdellovibrionaceae > Pseudobdellovibrio. Next base: position 8,659 of record JAYVHE010000094.1, read on the forward strand.
TAAAAGCAAAGAGTTTGCAGATGTAAACCCGGTCCCAGGTAGTGATCCTAAAAAATTTGAACTCTTAATAGTAAATGAAAAACTCGGCGAATGCGTTAACCAAATCTACGATCGTAACCACGCAACCTGTAAATTGACATGTGACCAAAAATTTAAAAAAAACGAATGTTCCCCTTTTGCATCAGCACACTTTCAGAAATGCGAAGACTTAATCAAACGATTAAGCGGAAAAGGACCGTATTTCGCAAAATATATGAAATGTAGAAACACATTTCCACAAGATCGCGCGACGGAAATTAAAGCCTGTAGCTATTTCCAGAGCAACTACTCAGATTGCAATTCTAAGTGTGGGATAAATAACAATAACAACGATTTATATAAGGTCGAGGACCCTTACGGAAAAGACACGCAAAACTGCATTCAAAAATATGGATTACTTGCTAGCGACTTCGAAAAACTATTAGCCAGCAAAAAAGTTTATTCTTACATAGACGCTTGTTATTCGGGGCTTATGGCAAATTTTGATCATCCCGACGCAGTGATAACCACCAGCAGTGGACCTTTTCAATTATCAACCGACAATACTAAAGAAAAAATTGGCGAATTTACAAAGCACAAAAAAATCCAACTCGATTCCAAATATTGCAAATACCCATCAGCAAATTCACGAGCTGTAACTTTAACTGACTACTACCTGCAGCGTCCTAGCCTCATCGATTATAAGTTACAGACTTCAACTGTGGTTAAAGGGACCAGAAATAATGAAGTTATTCTAAAGGGTTTTTATCACTGCGAAGAGTCCGGAACTTTAGCACCTGTGGGAGTTCCAACAGGCGAAGGAAATGCCAAATAAAGTGAGCAATTTGAATGTGACTTTTATTTTAAATTACACATTTTTAATCCTATTACTTTTATGCGAATTTGCCACTGCGCAAACCGAAAAAAAACCACGTGTTGTAACGATCAATATGGGATTTGATTGTCGTGAGTTTTGCACAACCTTAAAAGGTGCCGATGCAGATATAAAAATTAACGATCAAACTTCGCAGCTCATCGGCGCCGAACGCACTATCCACATCGACAATGAAACTTTTGAAAAATATCCAGACAAACAAACTCTGTTAAAACTTCTACAGCAACAAACGGCCAACTACGACGTCATCGTTTTTAATTATTCGGGTCATGCCATACCGTTTCCAAAAACTGAAGCCGGAGCCAACAAACCGGCTACAGGTCGTACAGATCCAAAACAATTTGAGCTGTTATTTATGACTGAAAAGTATGGTGCTTGCGTTTCTAAAGAATCATCAGACGAACAATTGGCGTGTGCCACTGATTGCGGAAACAAATTCAACACAAATCAATGTTCGGCCTTTGCAACAAATATCGAAAAACGTTGTGAAGTCGTTAGAGACGAATTAATCGCTAAAGGTGTTCCGTATTTTGAACGAGAATCTGAATGTTACGACAACGTTCCAACAGGTAAAAAAACCGAAATCGATTTTTGCCGACAGCTACTTCCTCATCGCTTAAGTTGCACCACAAAGTGTAATGATGAAATAGAGGCCGTACAAAAATATTTTACACCGATCAAAGATCCGCTCTCGGCAAAAAACAAGGCGTGCTTAAACAAATATGGAATATTACTGTCCGATTTAGAACCAATATTTAAAGGTAAAAAACTATTTGCGTTAGTCGACACGTCGAACGCGGGCTTAATTTCGAATATAAATCACGATGACTACCTTATTTCAACAGCGACAAATATTTCAGAATCTGCCGAAAGATTCCCAACCGGCGGAGTATTCACCCATAGGAAATCCATCCAACTTAGAGATGAGTATTGCAAATTCCCAAACGAAGGCTCAAAACAATTAACCTTATCAGATTTCTACAAAAACAGTCCAAACCTATGGCCGTTTTATGTTGAACCATTAGTTTTAGACAATCAAAAATCAAATACGCACTTGCCTCTCAAAGGCTACTACCTTTGCCCCGTAAAAAAGAGCCGCTCAACTCCCCCAACGGAACAAGATTCAAGAAAATAAAAAACCAAACTTTTGAAAAGCAAAGCTTTTCGAAAGTATCGTCCGAACAATAATTTTCCAATTAAAAACCAATCGAGATTGAGGACGAAGCGAAGCCAGAGCAAATTTCACTACACAGATCAGGATCTATTCGAAAAAAGGGCCTGGCACTTTACACGCTGAGTCCGGAAAAGTAGCCTGGCACCGTTTTCCAAAATAAAAAAGCCTCGTCTTTCGACGAGGCTTTCAACAACAACCGTAGAGATCCTTCTCTTTGGCAAATTTAAATTAATTTAAGCTACTAGCTTTTTCTTTTGATTTTTTTTCCGTTGCTTCTTCGTCCTTAGCTGGAGGAGGAGTCATCACTGCCGCTGTCTTCTTCCCTTTTTTAGGAGTTTCTAATTCAACAGATGCTTCACCCGCAACTGCATCAGACATATCCGCTGTTAACAACAACTGTCCGATACCGTTTTTAGATAAAATTGAAGCGCGCAACTCTTCCATAATATTTTTGTTCGCTTTTAAGTATTCCTTCGCTTGATCGCGACCTTGTCCTAAACGCTCACCTTTATACGAGTACCACGCACCTGATTTTTCAACCATGTTTGCAGTCACTGCTAAATCTAAAATATCACCTTCTGCAGAAATACCTTCACCGTACATTAAATCGAATTCAACTTTTGTGAATGGCGGCGCCATTTTATTTTTCACAACTTTGACCGCTGTACGATTTCCAGTTACTTCTTCACCATTTTTAATCGCACCAACACGACGCACATCTAAACGAACAGAGGCGTAGAATTTTAAGGCGTTACCGCCCGTTGTTGTTTCAGGGTTACCGAACATAACACCGATTTTCATACGGATTTGGTTGATGAAAATAACTAAAGTTTTTGAACGACTGATCGCACCCGTTAATTTACGTAACGCTTGAGACATCAAACGAGCTTGTAAACCCATGTGAGAATCACCCATTTCGCCTTCGATCTCTGCGCGCGGAACTAAAGCCGCAACGGAATCGACAACTAATACGTCAACTGCACCAGAGCGAACTAATGTTTCAGTGATTTCCAAAGCTTGTTCACCCGTGTCTGGTTGCGAGATTAAAAGATCTTCAATATTAACACCTAATTTACGAGCGTAATTTGTATCTAAAGCATGTTCCGCATCAACGAATGCAACAACGCCACCTTTTTTCTGAGCTTGCGCCAATGCAGAAAGAGCTAAAGTTGTTTTACCAGAAGATTCTGGGCCGAAAATTTCGATGATTCTGCCTTTAGGATATCCACCGATACCTAAAGCGATATCCAAACTTAATGAACCAGAGGGAATGATTTCGATATCTTTATGTAAAGAATCACCAGTGCCCAAACGCATGATCGAACCTTTACCGAATTGTTTTTCAATTGTAGAAACGGCTAAGTCTAAAGCTTTCAATTTTTCAGCTTGGGCTTTTGTGTCCACTTTTCCGTCGTGTTTCAAATCGTTTTTCAAATCCATTTTTTCCATCGTGTACTCCTTATTTAAGTTTTTCTTAATATCTCTATATCTATTGTTTTGTTAGCATGTCTGCTAAATGTTCTAACGCTTTTTCCATCGCCATTTTCTGAATGGACTCTCGTGAGGTCTCTTTAGAAAATTGATGATGAAAAACTTCAGCTTCATTTTTACCGCCAACGACGGCGATAAAAACAGTGCCTACTGGCTTCATCGCCGATCCACCATCCGGACCAGCGATTCCTGTGATGCTGGCGGCCACATCAACAGATAAACTCCGTTTTGCTCCCATGACCATTTGGATCGCGACCTCTTTACTGACCGCCCCAAATTTCTGTAACGTCACCGGATCAACTCCCAAAAGCCGCTCTTTTACTTCGTTCGCATAACAAACGATGGAGCCCTTGAATACCGAAGAGACTCCGGGAATTTTTGTGAGCTCGCTCGACAAAAGTCCACCTGTGCAGCTTTCAGCAAAACCGACCGTAAAGCCTTTGTCATTAAGGGTTTCAATAAGAGTCTTGATTCCCGCGGGCGTCGATTGTTGTGAGTGTAAGCTCATGGAGTCCTTTGCGACTTTCACATAATTTACATATTCAATATGTAGGTGATTTGGCGAAGTTTCAACTAAAAAAATCGTCGAGTCCAGCATGACGCAACAATTATTTCGAAAACATATTATGTTAAAAAGTTTTGCTCTGTATGTAGACATAGAACCGTCATCATCTGAGACCGCTGTGTTAAATCAAAGTGATTTTGAGTAAAATACGACCAGGGTGGGAACGCTGACGGTTTAGTTAACGACGAGATGGTGCGGGCGGGATTGGTGCCGCCGCCGGTGCCGCATCAATTGTCGTCGGTTTTAATTGAGGGGCATTAAATATTTTCCAAGAAACAATTTGTGCATCCACGGTGTTTGCCAGCAAATCAGTTCGCACAGTTCCAACGGCTACTTTTTGTGTTTCTGGGTCTAACACTTCAACGCGATATTGGCTGATGCGTTCGGCTTTTGTTTTTTTACCTTTTACGTCCTTCACGCGAATGGAATCTGATACGATTCTTAAGTTGACTTGGCAGGCTGAATTTAAGCCTTTGCCCCCAAGATACATGGCAGGCCACTGATAATTCTGGGTGACTTGTTGACTGAACCATTTTCGAACTTCATCTATTTTACATTTTCCAACTTTGACCGCCGCAGGTTTTATCGGCTCTGTCTTTGCGGAGATCGCGGCACCTTTGTAGGTTGCATAACTTTGCTCGAAGAATTTTCGATATTCAGACATCTTAGCGCCGTTGCAGTCAACATCTTGAAATAGAGTTTTCTCCGTTAAGGATTTAATTTTTTTCAAGATCGCCTCTTTGGAGGTTTGATCCGAATCTAAACCTTTGCGCGAGGCCCATGGACTTGTGGCCAACAACCCGCTTGTATACATACTGCAAACCAGTTTTGGATTTAAATCTTTGGCTTCAAGACTTTCAATGCGAGTTCGAACCGCCGACATCCATAATGGCATTCGATCACCGTGGTTTCCAGAAGTGGCCAGCTGTAACATGTCGCTGGGATCAGTAATAAATTCCATTGCTAGGTGCTGAATCTGTTCAAAATCAACCATTCGTTTTTCGGGATCTATACTACTCCAAGAATTAACGGCGTTGTTATAAAGCTTTGAAACCACATTAACAGCATCACGGCCGTCCATATTACTAATGGTCAAACGTTTTACGTCGGTGGGAGCAGATTCAGAATGAACAATGTCTAGTGCACCGATAAACTCCTTCCCTTTAGGTCCGGAGTTTTGCAAAAGCGCTTGAAAGTAAGCTTTACGTTCGCCAAAAGGATAATTATCGTATGTATGTAATCGCGTGTAATTTTCTTTGTAGATTTGAAGTTTTTGATCTGACGATAATTGCTTCTGCGCACAAGCGGGCATCGTCAAAGCTTTGCTGAGTTTAGTCGGATTGTTTGCCTCCCAAGAAATATCCCGAACGGCCATATTCATACGCCACTGTTCATCTAAAAAGATTTGTTGGGAATCCGGACAGGTTTCGGCGGCAACAGCTTGGGTAAAAATTAGTAACAATAAAAAGCAAACTGAACTTAAATATTTTTTTTGTATCATCTAATTATCTTAGCGCGATGGCGAAATTCTACTACAAAAAGCTAACCTTACAATGCAGGTTCGCGGACAATTCTCGACTTAGGACTATCCGCTTCAAGTTTTGCCGACTTTACTTTGATCGCAAAAAGAACTACTTTTTGGCCATGTACAAACTATTCATCGCCAACAAAAATTATTCGTCGTGGTCATTACGCCCATGGATTTTAATGACCGAACTACAAATTCCATTTGAAGAAATTCTTATTCCATTTTCGGGTCAGGGAGAATTCTTTGATCACACTCAACAACTGCCAAGCCGCAAAGTCCCAACTCTTCATGACGGCGATTTAAAAATTTGGGATTCGTTAGCTATCGTTGAATACGTTGCGGAAAAACATTCGAACGTTTGGCCCCATGATTCTAAGCAGCGAGCCCTCGCGCGGTCAGCCGCGAGCGAAATGCATTCTGGTTTTACAAATTTACGCAACATTTGTAGTCTGAATTGTGGAATTCGTGCGGAATTAAAATCTATTCCGCAGGGATTGCAGCGCGATTTTGATCGCATGGCTGAAAGGCATGCAGGCCTGGTATGATGCGGGATTAAAGGAATCGTGGGTCGACGAAGAGCACGATCATGAAATTCCACTCCACGCTAATGTGGTTCAAGATCTGCGTCAGATTGGGACACCTGTTTAAAAAACTTAGACAGCTGTTTTACTTTTTTCAGCCAGCCCTTAATAACTTCGATTTAAAAATTGGCATAGTTTGCAAACCTTTAATAAGTACGTTCTGTTTCAAATTCCTAACGGTCTCTAAAACGATAAAAGGGAACCTTCCCCGGTTCCCTTTTTCCCTTTTTTTAAATCACATCTTCAATAAAATATTAATTTATAGCCCTGGGCGCGATTGAACTTGTCCAAATGTGCCTGAATTTGACTTAAAAATTGTCGCACTGATTCGATCGCGGTTATTTTTAAGTTGCGACAAATCTAAAATGGCCGTTCCTAAAACCGTGTGTTCTAAGCTGCCTTTTTTAAAATAGACAATTTTAACATCTAATTGGGCGTTACCTTTTGCATTTAATTCTTTGGCAATCACATCGTGCTGTAATGCAAATTCGGCAAAAACGTTAGGTACTGGGTAACTACAAATTCCGCGGACTTCATTGTATTCATTCAGTAGCGATAAATCTGCCAATGTTAAACGATTCTCGAATGGCGCCAAGGACACCGTCTTTTAATCCAGAAATTTTAATGGGCACAGCTTTATTGCCGATCATTTTATGAACTGTAAGTCCGCCATCTTTTTTGTGATAACACTTAAATCCCGTTCGACGAATATCGACTTCGACTTTAAAAATCGAAAAACTCGCGTCGCCTTTATCAACTAAAGTTCGGACAGAAGGTACCATCCAGGCAATAGGTTCTTTGTCAGCGTCTGCTGCCATTGAAATATGCGTTGCAAACATTAAACACAATACAATAAGACTTTTCATATAATCTCCTCGATTTCCACCAAAGCTTTTAAATTCAAATCTTGCACCAGTTTAAATCGACTTAGGTTTCATTTGAATCTGTTTTGGCAAATTTTGGTAGACATGTTGCTGCGTGATCGACGTCTTAGTTCAAGACTGTTTTTAAAATAAAACAAGTTATTGAGCTTAATGACTATTTCTATTATTCTTGGCAACACTATGAAACACACAGAAATTGAACCCAAATGGCAAAAAGTTTGGGACGAAAAAAAAGCCTTCCAAGCTGAAGACTTAAAATCCAGCAGCAAACCAAAATACTATGCGCTTCCGATGTTTCCGTATCCATCAGGATCAGGATTACACATGGGCCACATCGCAGCTTACACGCCCGGAGATATTTTATCGCGCTACAAACGCACCCAAGGTTTTAATGTGCTTCATCCCATGGGTTACGATGCCTTTGGATTACCAGCAGAACAATTTGCTATTCAGACCGGTGTGCATCCAGAAATTACGACCAACAAGGCCATCGAAAGTTTTCGTGCGACGTTAAAAAATTACGGGTTCGCTTACGACTGGTCCCGCGAAGTAAATACGTCGGAGCCCGATTATTACAAATGGACCCAATTTATTTTTCTAAAACTTTTTGAAAAAGGTTTGGCTTATCAAAAAGAAGTTCCCGTCAATTGGTGCCCGGCCTTAAAAACCGTTTTAGCCAATGACGAAGTTATTGATGGCAAGTCAGAACGCGGTGGACACCCCGTTATTCGTAAACCCATGAAGCAGTGGATGTTAAAAATTACCGACTACGCGGAACGTTTATTAAATGACCTCGACGGCTTAGACTGGCCCGAGCGAACGAAAGAAGGCCAGCGTAACTGGATTGGTAAATCCGAAGGTGCTGTGATTGAATTCAAAATTAAAAACACCTCGCATGTATTTGACGTATTCACGACCCGCCCAGACACCTTATTTGGTGTGACCTTCATGGTGATGGCGCCAGAACATCCACTGGTGAAAAAAATCACAACGGATCAGCACCAAAAAAGCGTGCACGCTTACATCGAACGAACCGCGACTAAATCTGAAATCGATCGCAAAGCCGCGACCGAAAAGTCCGGCGAATTTACCGGCGCCTACGCGACTCATCCAATCACTGGTGCTGACATTCCTATTTGGATTTCTGATTACGTGTTGGTTGATTACGGCAGTGGCGCTATCATGGCGGTTCCTGCGCATGACGTGCGCGATTTTGAATTTGCAAATACCTTCGGAATAAAAATTCAGCGCGTTTTACAATTACCGGAAGGTAAAAAATCAGTGACTGTTAACGATGATTTGCCATTCACGGGCGAAGGCCTTCTATGTAATTCTGATTTTTTAAATGGCCTTGATAAATCAGCGGCGACAAAAAAAATGCTTGAACAAATTGAACAGAAAAAATTCGGCAAACGCCAAACGCAATTTAAATTGCGCGACTGGCTTTTTTCGCGCCAACGTTATTGGGGCGAGCCGTTTCCAATTTACGTCGACGAAAAGGGCGACCTGCACGGCGTTCCTATTAGCGAACTACCGGTGACCTTACCTTCGGTTGCTGATTACGAACCGAATGATCAAGGCGAAGCTCCCTTAGCTAACAATAAAGAGTGGGTGAACTACAAAGGCCACGGCCAGCGTATTACCGACACCATGCCTGGAGCCGCGGGCTCGTCATGGTATTTTTTACGATTCTGCGATCCGCATAACGCCCAAGAAGCTTACTCTAAAGAAGCCGCAAAATTTTGGATGCCGGTGGATCTTTATGTGGGTGGACCGGAGCACACGGTCGGTCACTTGTTGTACGCGCGGTTCTGGAACAAAGTGCTTTTTGATGCGGGCCTTTCTCCGGTCAGTGAACCCTTTAAAAAATTAGCACACCAAGGAATGATTTTGGGCGAAGACGGCGAAAAAATGTCGAAGTCGCGCGGCAATGTTGTTCCTGCTGATGACGTCGCACGCGATTACGGCGTTGATGTTCTACGGTGTTTTGTTTGTTTCCTTGGTCCTATGGACAAAGACAAACCATGGTCGCCTTCGGGCATCGACGGAGTGAAAAGATTCCTAGATCGCGCGCAAAGATTGGCACTTCATGCTGAAACAGGCGCATCGATTGCGACCAAAGATGCAATGCCCGATGAAATCCAAAAAGTGTTGCACAAAACAATCAAAAAAATCACCTCAGACATTGAATCATTAGGATTTAACACGTGCATCAGTCAGCTGATGATTTTAGTGAATGAGCTGACTCGCTTGAACTGCCATTCTGAATCCGCCCTGAAAACGCTGGCCCAACTTTTACAACCGTTTGCGCCGCATCTAGCTGAGGAAATCTGGTCGAAGCTCGGCGGAACAGGCCTTGTGGTTCATGCTCCGTGGCCAAAGTTTGATCCTGCACTTTGTATCGACGACGTGGTGAAAATGGGCGTTCAAGTAAACGGAAAAATGCGTGGGACTATTGATTTGCCTGTCGGAGCTTCGGAGGAAGAGGCCGTTAGGGAAGCCATGAAACTGTCTAGCGTGTTGACAGTGCTTGGTGGAAAATCTCCCTCGAAGATCATCTACAAAGCTGGAAAAATTCTAAATCTGATCGGTTAGCATTTCGGTAAAGATTTTTTAGTGTCGGATTAAGTTTTGGCACTAAAAAAATTGTGTTGAAACGACCCTCAATATATGTCACTAATTGTTGTAAATAAAATTTAAGCAATTCTGTAAATGACTAATTTTTTTGGGAGCGCACAAAGATGGATTTAAATTCTCCAACGACACCGTTAAAAGACAAAAACCCGACTAAAGAAAATGGCGAGAACTTTAACGGCGAACAAACGTACGCTCACACAAAGTCTGAATCCTGGAATTATAAAAAAAGTCGTAAACTTTACGGAATCCCAAACTGGGGTAATGGCTACTTTGACGTTAATGCCGCGGGTAACGTGATGGTTACTCCTCAAGGCGCTAAAGGCCCAAGTGTAGATCTTTGGGAACTCACTCAAGAATTACAAGATCGCGGCATCCGCGCTCCTATCATGATTCGTTTTACAGATATTATCCGCGAACGCGTTCAGTTATTACATTCATGTTTTCAAAAAGCGTTTGCTGAACACAGCTACAAGGGCCAATATCGTGGCGTTTTCCCAATCAAAGTAAATCAGCAACGTCACTTAGTTCAAGAGCTTGTTAAATTCGGCAAAGACTCCAACCTGGGTCTTGAGTGCGGATCTAAGCCTGAATTGTTAGTCGTGTTAGCATTAATGAATAATCCAAATGCGTTGATCATTTGTAACGGTTTCAAAGATACTGAGTACATCGAAACCGCATTACTCGCGCAAAAATTAGGTCGCGAAATTATTATTGTTGTCGACCGTAAAGACGAATTAAAAATTATTACTGAGTCCGCAAAAAGATTAAATATTCGTCCAAAAATTGGTTTCCGTGCAAAATTAAATACGCAAGGTGCTGGTAAATGGGTTGATTCGGCTGGCGCGCGTTCTAAGTTTGGCTTAACATCGGTGGAAATCGTTGAAGGTATCGAATTTTTAAAAAAGAACGAGATGCTTGATTGTCTTGAGTTACTTCACTACCACATCGGTTCGCAAGTTCCGGCAATCCAAAGCATTAAATCATCTTTAAAAGAAGCGGCGCGTTTTTACACAGAATTTTTCGCCATGGGCGCGCAACCAAAGTACATCGACGTTGGTGGTGGCTTAGGAGTTGATTATGACGGAACCGGTTCGTCAGACTCTTCAGTTAATTATTCCGAGCAAGAATACGCCAATGACGTTGTTTCCATCTTACAAGGTCTTTGCGATGAAAAAAATATTCCGCATCCACATATTATCACTGAGTGCGGCCGTTCATTAGTGGCCCATCACTCGGTTTTAGTATTTAATGTAACTGGCGTAAATAATTTGTATCGCCAACAGCCTCCAACACCTGCGACCAAAAAAGATCCAAGTGTTATGCGCGATCTACAGTACATATTGGAAAAACTAACTCCAGAAACTCTCAACGAAGGTTTCAATGACTTAATGCAGGCTAAGAACGAAGTTCTTAATTTATTCACTTACGGCGTTTTAAATTTGTCGCAACGTGCTTGGTGCGAAAACATGCACTTCACCATCGCCACAAAAATGTTAGAGATCGGCCGAATCACTCCAGATTGCGAAGACATCGTTTCTCAGTTGCGGACTGAACTTTGTGATACTTACTTCTGTAATTTTTCGGTGTTCCAATCGGTTCCAGATTCTTGGGCCGTTGGTCAGTTGTTCCCAGTTATGCCAATCCATAAATTATCGGAAGAGCCACATCACGAAGCCACATTAGCGGACTTAACATGTGACTCCGACGGCAAAATCGAAAAATTCATCGACGCTGAAACCGGCGAAGTACGTAAAACTTTACGCGTACATCCGTTCAAAGAAGGCGATCCATCGTACTTCATGGGAGTATTTTTAACGGGCGCCTACCAAGAGATCCTGGGCGATTTACATAATTTATTCGGTGATACAGACGCGGTTCATATTTCGATTCACGATTCAGGCTACACGGTTGATCACTACATTCCAGGCGATACAGTGACCGAAGTTTTATCGTACGTTCAGTACGGTCGTGCAGAGCTTGTAGATAGCGTTCGTCAATTTACTGAGGAAAGCATCGCGGCCGGCGCCATTTCCAAAGTTGAAGCGAAGTCGTTGATCAAGCACTACGAAGAAGGCTTGTCTGGCTATACTTACCTTGAAGAGATGGAAAACTAGACTCAGAATTTAATCAACAACAAATCCGCTTTGAAAATGAATGATTGTTTGACGCTAGACTTGACCAAAGCCATAGAAAGACGGAACACGTTGATTACAGATTTTTAGAGAGTAAAGATAGTTTTGGATAGCAGCAGTTAATAGTCTGATTTTTATAAAGAATTTGCGCTGTATGCCGAAACGAGAGTACATGAAATCTGCTCCAAAACCTAAAAATGAACAGCAACGATTAGAATCTTTAAACTCATTAAATATTCTAGATACTCTTCCTGAGAGTAACTTCGACCAAATTACTTTTTTGGCGTCGCAAATTTGCGGAACACCAATCGCTCTGATTTCTTTGGTTGATGAAAATAGGCAATGGTTCAAATCAAAAGTTGGTCTTGATGCAACCGAAACTCATCGTGATTTGGCTTTTTGTGCCCACGCTATACTAGATAAAAATGTTTTTGAAGTTCCAGACTCATCTAAAGATTCAAGATTTTCCGATAATCCGCTCGCAACAGGTTCACCCCACGTGCAATTTTATGCAGGGGCTCCTATTATTACCCCCGATGGATTTCCGATTGGAACTGTTTGCGTCATCGACACTCGTCCAAGGCAACTTGAAGCTCGGCAAATTGAAGCCTTGAAAGCGCTTTCAGATCAAGTCACTCGATTGTTAGCATTGCGATCGCAAGTTGTCGAACTCAACAAATCAAAATCGGATTTGAGATTCGTTCTAGATAGTATTCCAAACATGGTTGGACTTTGGAGTGCGGACGAAATAAATTTAGATTCGAATTCAGAATATTACAAATACTTTAAAAAATATCCCGATCAAATCCGAGGACGACACATGAAGGAACTACTCGGAGAAGAGCTTTATAAAGAAAATCTACCTTACATTCAGCGTGTTCTTTCTGGTGAACAAGTTATGTTTGAGCAAAAGCTTCAACAGGTTGATGGATCTAAACATCAAACTTTGGTTCACTACATTCCGAATTTTAAAGAAAACAAAGTCGTGAGTTTTCTAGCGATGATTGTTGATATTACTGAGCTTAAGAAGTTACAAGGCGAACAGCACAAACTTGAAACCCGCTTGGCTGAGTCCGCAAAATTGTCGGCTCTTGGTGAAATGGCGGCCGGCGTAGCCCATGAAGTTAACAATCCACTGGCCATTATCAAAGGTCGAATTGAATTAATTTTTCAAAAGAACATTCAAAAAAATCTAAATTTGGACCCTATTTTTAAAGACTTAAAAATTATAGATTCCACGGTCGATCGAATTACTAAGATCGTTAAGGCCCTTAAGTCTTACTCTCGAAATGCAGAGTCCGACGCAACTGAAAACGCTAATTTGAGCGAAATTGTTGGCGACACTTTAGAGCTTTGTCGCGAACGTTTCAAGAATGCCGGAATCGATATTCGATTGAATTTTGAACCTGAACTTGTCATTGACTGTCGCCCCTCACAGATTTCTCAGGTCATCATGAATTTGCTCGGTAATTCTTTTGATGCCATTTTGAATTTAGATACTAAATGGATTGAACTAAAAGGATTTAGAAGGGCCGGCACCATTCATTTTGCAGTCACCGATTCTGGTTTTGGGATCCCTAAAGCAACCGTTGAAAAAATGATGAATCCATTTTTTACAACCAAGGAAATAGGCAAAGGCACAGGACTTGGGCTCAGTATTTCTACAGGAATTATTGAATTACACGGTGGAAAGTTGAAATACTCTGAAGGGTTAGCTCATACAACTTTTGAAATTACTTTGCCTGAATCAATTCAAAAAGCAAAATCTATTGCGTCTTAGTTATCTTCTCACGCGCGCAAAGACCTATTTAATTTACAAAAATAAAAGGCCCTTTAATGGGGACCTTTTACACCTGGAGCAACGACTGTTGATCAACTTTAGCAACAACAGTTACAGAGCAAAATTTCAACCTAGTTCCAACTTTGAACTAAAATCTTTAAGAAGTAGGAACCAGTGCCACATTATTTCTGTGATTAATTTTACTATTTTAAAAGGTCTTTGCAGATCATGGACGTGTCAGGCTTTAAAGATAATTTTAACAAAAAGTCCTTATTGCGATGATTAAAGTCATGTAAGAATTGAGTTAAACCAACGTCATTTAATCGGGTGGCTTTAAACCAATTCTGAAAAATTCGCCCACGACTTACACTATCTATATTCAGAGACCACTTCAGAAACCGCCGATAAAAACTATCCGTATTAATGCTTGAATAACCTAAAGCCCGCATCACAGTTTGATAAAAATCCATTTTTAAGAATTCCGCTTGTCTTGAGCTATCGGCTTGATCTAAAAGTTTTTGAACGTCAATTTTTTGAGTAATAGAAACAGCCACAAAATTTCTAGACACGGCTATGGCTAAACTATCAGCTAGCAAAGATCGTTGAGCATGAAACGACGTGGCCTGGGAATTGTATTTTAAAACCTGTTGAGCCAACTTAAATATAAAATGAAGGTATAGATCTGGTGAACTTGAATTGTGTTTAATATGTTCATCAATTGTATCGCCATCATACCAAACATCTTTAGCTTGGCTTGACAAAATATGATCGTCTTCCACTAAACTCATCGGCGTAGCACTGACCGCCGCCAGCGGATGAACTAACACCAATAGCGCTAAAATAATTTTAAAAAATAGACTTTTCAAGGCGGCCCTTTTTTAACATCGGTTGATATGGAAAGATCATTATATAAGGAATTGGGTTTTAAATCTGCTGCAATGAATCTGACAAGTATGTACAAAATACTTGATCCAAGGTTCGGCTTTAGCTGTAAAAGCAACTATTTTTGGAATTCGCTTTTAGGCACGTTCAATTGAATTTAATTTTTTTCATTCATGGACAAAGTTCCAACAGGCTTGATGCATACACAAGTTTTGTGGCGTTAGCATTGCTTAGGGGAATGCCTGCATCAAGCCTGTTGTAAAAATAAAAATTAACTGCCGATTAAACTTTCGTCATCGAAATATTAAAAGTACCTATCAGTGTTGGCTCATTCGGATTAAATGAAGTTGTTCGCAGCGGCACCACTAACTTCTCTTGTTCAGCCTTAGACAGCCGTTGTAAAATTAAATCGTTGTCATTAAGCTCTTGGCCGAAAAAATACATTTGCGTAATTAATTCTAAATAACCTTTTCTAGAAACTTTAAAGTGAATATGTGGCGGGCGCACCCAACCCTCGTTGGCTGGATAGGCTCCGGGAATGATCGTGCGAAATTTATAATAGCCTTTATCATTCGTGACCGCTTTCCCCCAGTACTGAAAATTGGGATCTAATTCAGCCGTATTTGGATCTGACGGATGATTGTATCGTCCCGAATGACAAGCTTGCCATATTTCCACCAATACACCACTGACTGCATTGCAGTTTTGATCAGTAACAGTTCCCTCAACGTAAATCATTTCGCCTAAGGCTCTGGCCTCTGAACCATTTACTCGGATCAAATCGGTATCAGTATCCATTTGGTCGTCGATTGGGTAAAATGGTCCCTCGGGCTGGACTGGCGTTTTAGATTTTTTGCAAGTATTCGGTGGTGTTTGGGCGCTCACATTTCCAGAGACGGCAACCAAAGTTGCCGAGGCAAAAGCTGAAGTCAGCAACTGTCGGCGATTAATTTTTTTCATCTATTTTCCTTTTGGTTCGCGTCACACTAGGTAACGTAGGTAGTGATACTGCACAGCAAACGATAATAATAATTAATAATCACACAGAATATGATAAATAATATGAATGATAAATGCTGACGATCTAAAATACTTTATAGAAATAGCCAGAACCCAACACGTCACCCGCGCCTCTGAACGCTTGGGAATATCTCAGCCGGCTCTTTCGCATTGTATTAACCGCTTAGAAACAGAAATGGGCTGTGAATTATTTATCCGATCTAAAAAAGGCATTACCTTAAATCCAAGTGGCAAAAAACTATTCCAAGCCTCTGAAAATTTATTACGAGACTGGGAAGGGCTAAAAAAAGCCGTCACCGATGAAAACACATTACCTCAAGGTGTTATTCATATAGGTTGCCATACGGCAGTTGCACAATACACACTGCCAAAATTTTTAGATCAATTTTTAAAAACCTATTCAGATATTGAAGTAAAATTAAATCACGGATTGTCTCGCCATATGACTGAATCCGTTATTACTCAAACATTGGACGCTGCCATTGTGGTAAACCCCGTGGAAAACTTAGATTTAGTGATTAAGCCTTTATGCACTGATGAAGTGACTTTGTGGAAAGCAAAAAATTGTCAGAACCTTGATGTTTTAATTGTCGAACCACAGCTTTTGCAATCACAAGACATACTTAAAAAGCTCGATAAAAAAGGCATCCGTTTTAAACGACATATCGAATCATCAAGCTTAGAAGTCATTGCGAATCTTATTGTGCATGGCGCAGGTTATGGCATTGCGCCGACGCGGGTGATGCAAACATTTTCAGAAAAGAATATTGATCGTATTAAAGATGCTCCAGTATTTAAAGATCAGATCTGTTTGATCTTTAGACCTGAATTTCGTAAACTCAAACGTGGCCAGGCCTTTATTGAAGCTGTTTCTGAAGTGAAGTTTTAATGAAAAATTTATTTAAGTTTTTATTTTCTACCATTATAATTTATTTTCACCGTAAAACTAATCAAGCCATTGATTTTGAAGTTCGTGGAAATCAAAATAAAAAAATACTCATCATTGCGTATGGTGCTCTAGGTGATTTTATTATCTGTTCGCCGGTCTTTCAGCTCATTAGAAAAAAGTTTTCTAATGCTGAAATTCACTTGGTCGCAGGTGAACGTAATGCCGATTTAGCTCGTCGTTCTGGTTGGTTTAAAAAAGTTTGGTCGGTTCGCCTAAATACAATCGCATTTGACCGCAACAATTGGAAAACCGTCCAAGCCATTCGCGACAGCCGCTATAGCCTGGTCATCAATTTATTTGATGAGCCCGACGATGTTGCTTTAGCTAAGATTCTAGTTATTGCCAAAAATTCGCAGTTCATCAGTATTGATATTAGAAAAAAATCAAAATTTCAGGGTTTTCAACTGAAACTCTTTAAGAAATTTTTTATGAACCGAAAATTTTTTTCTTACCCTGCGCAATCTGAAATTCACTTTTTAGAACGCATCTATAAAATTACCGAATTCTGGTCTAACTCAGTAACGCCTGATTTTAGATATATTTTTCCGGATATTGATCCCACAACAGTTGTAAAACCGATCGATGCTAAAGGAAAAATTTATGTGCACCCGTACGGCAGCCAAAGAAACAATTGTTTGGACTTAGGCGTAATTAAATCCATCACCGAAACTTTAGGTGAAAATAATTATTTTTTACCAACAATTAAAAATAAATTTACGGGCGATAAACTTAAAGCTCACTATCCAGATGCTGTGGAATTCAAAACGCTTTACGATTTGGCGGCGGTCATTAAAGACTGTACGGCCGTCGTCAGTGTAGATACTGATACGGCACATTTGGCGGTTGCACTGGATAAACCGTTATTTTTAATTCGCGCCAACAAAGATTGGCGACAAAATTTTGATCCCAAAATTGGCCACTATTTTGTTTTTAAATCCGACAACACTAAAATAGAATCGATTGATTTAATTCGCTTACAAAATGAAATTAAGAAGTTTGTATCAAAATTGTAATTAGTCTACGGCAGACTTAGAATCAAACGCATCACGAACGGCAAGACCAATATTAATCATCAACGTTAAAGTAATGACCAAAGCCGCCGATGGATACCAGACCAGCCACTCGGCCGTCGTAAAATATTTTTGCGCCTGTTGAAGTAATTCGCCCCAACTCGGAGTTGGCGCTCGAAGCCCTAACCCTAAATAATCTAAAAATGCTAAAACCGAAATATTGGTCGCAATCACAAAAGGGGAAAACGTAACAATTGGCGTGATTCCATTTGGTAAAATATGTTTAAAAATAATTCGCGCGTCCGAAGCACCTAATGCCCGTGCCGCCTCGACGTATTCGCGTTTACGTAATTGTAGAAATTGACCGCGCATATACATCGCAATTGAAGTCCATTCGAAACAGGCCAGAAATAAAATCAACACAAATAGATTCGGTGTAAAAATAGAAATGATCGTAATCAAAATTAAAGTCGTCGGCATCGTCTGAATAATTTCAACCGTTCGCATCGCGACTAAATCGATTTTACCGCCGTAATAACCTGTTACTGAGCCAATAATGACTCCAACAAAATAGGAAACTAACCACGCCCCCAAAGCAAAGACTAAAGAGTAGCGAAGCCCATACAATAATCGAGTCAATACATCTCGGCCGCGATCATCGGTGCCCATCAAATTATACTCGCTGGGTGGCGCAGGATAAGTCGCAGCGGCTTTATTACTTTCAAGTTCATCCCATTGAATCAACGGCCATGCTGCCCAGTCGTTTTCACCAAACTCTAACGATCGATAATCCATGACAAAAATATCTTCACGTCCAAATACGGTGG
The DNA here is from genome assembly GCA_043771495.1 of Bdellovibrio sp. GTDB lineage: Bacteria > Bdellovibrionota > Bdellovibrionia > Bdellovibrionales > Bdellovibrionaceae > Pseudobdellovibrio. The sequence goes on from JAYVHE010000094.1 coordinate 27,032, forward strand.
GATGATACGTCTTAAATAATGGAACATAAATTTGCCCCTGATATTTCATAACGATCGGTTTGCTATTGGCCCAGTACTCAGCTGTTGCGCTAAAAAACAATAATAAGCCCACAATCCAACAAGCAACCACCGCCAATTTATTACGTTTAAAGCGGCGATATCTTTTCAGCGTGAGGTCGTTATCTATAAACTTTTCGATCATTTGAAATCAATCCTTGGATCAACCATAACGTAAATAATATCGCTTAAAATATTTCCCATTAATAACAACATGGCCGAAATAAAAGTTAAGCCCATTATTACATTGTAATCACGAGCCAATATGGACGAGTACCCTAAATAGCCAATTCCATCCAAGCTAAAAATAGTTTCAATAATTAATGAGCCCGCCAAAAATACTCGTAAATATCCGCCCAAACCTGTCGCCACCGGAATTAAAGCATTGCGAAGCGCATGTTTATAATAAACAACTGAGTGAGGTAAACCTTTAGCGCGCGCTGTTCTGATAAAATCTGATTTAATAACATCTAGCATCGAGTTTCTAACTAACATCGTCAGCTCCGTAAAACTTCCGATCATGTAGCAAATTAAAGGTAGTACAAAATGATGAGCGCGGTCTAAAAATTTATCAAAATTAGAAAACGTATCGTAGTCATCCGACTGAATCCCACTAATCGGGAACCAATCATAGTAAGAACCCCCCGCAAACCAAACGATCAAAAAGATACCCAATACCAACGGCGGAATCGAATACAAAACGTAAAGAAAAATTCCCGAGATCTGATCAAACGGTCCGCCGGCATCGATGGCCTTTTTTACACCCAAGGGAATACAAATTAAATAGGTTAAAATTAACGAGACCAATCCAAACACTAAAGAAACTTTAAACTTCGAAGTTATTAAGCCAGTGACGGGTTCACGGTGAGTAAAACTTTCGCCAAAATCAAGGTTGGCAATATTTTTTAACCAGAGCCAGTAGCGCACATGAAGAGGTTTATCAAAACCATATTGCTTTGCTAAATCGTCCAACAATTCCTGAGAGATGTTGGATGAGTCGCCTCCGCCTTCACCGCCGCCCATGCGAATTTGCTGGATCTTTTGTTCAATG
>JAYVHE010000095.1:0-12250 GCA_043771495.1 Bdellovibrio sp.
TGATTGAAAATTCAAAGTTCGAAAGAAATACAGCTGACAATGGATCTGGAATTTATTTTTATGGCTTTTCTTCTAAGCTATCTAGTTTGGCTATTGCAAATACAGAGTTTAAAAATAATCAACTAACTCCGCGAATTGCTCAAATGTACCCCAATGTTACAGGCTCAGTTTTACATTATGATGCGACAAAGATAGTTTTAAAAAACTCGCTTCTTAAAGATCACCTAAGACAAAATAATTGTTCGACTCGGCTACCAGAGTTAATTTCATTCATCTCAATTGGCGTAAATGTTTCTGACGATAAATCATGCCCGTTTTAAACAGAGCCAAACTAAAGCTTCCTGTGATGATCTTTGGCGTATCAGAAATTTTTAAAAACCTCTGAATTTAAAGGTTTTTATTTTTCATCGCAAATTAAGAATGACTGTGTTGCCAAAATTTCTCAGATTGAATCAATTTTCTAGTTTCTTGGAATTGATTCGTTCTAAAAATCGTCATGTTTTTTTGAAATTTGACCGATATAGAACCGTTAACTTGTCGGGGGGATCATGAACGTAAAACGTCGCCTATCTATCGCGGTTCTATTTTCAATTTTCTTTATGTTTACCAGTTCAATGTTTATGAACTGTTCTTCGAAAAAATTCGTTTCACAATCAGCCACTGATCTAACAGATGCGATTCAATTTAATTTTTCTGAAGGCGTCGAAGTCATTAAAATTGTAGAAATGCCACGCTCTTTAACGGCCGACGTAAACGGAATAGTTCGTTACGAAATAGTTGCAGAAAAATTAGAAGCTGTCGATTTCGTTGAATACAAAATAAATTCAGAGAACTGGAAAGTTGCTTACGAGCCTGAGATTCTTCTAACAAGCTTAATGAATGGTTCGCAAAAAATCTCGTTTCGTGCGACATCAAAGTACGGTAGTCAATCTGATGAGGTCAGTTACATATGGGTAGTGGACAGCATCAGTCCGGTTATTACGATCAATACAAAACCGGCCGCGCAAATTATAGAATTATCAGCCCAAGTGATCTTTTCATTTTCTGAAGCAGTCAATAACGTGAGCTGTCGTTTGAACAACCAAGTGATCAATAACTGTTCTTCGCCTTTAACTTTAAATAATTTAATAACTGGTGCCAATTACACTTTTGTAATCCAAGCCACCGACTTAGTCGGCAATAGATCAGGACAAAGTTTTCAATTTAGCGTTGTCGATGATGGACTGCCTTCAATTAACTTTGTTCTTAAACCAAATAGTTATTCAAACGGGACTAATACTAGTTTTACATTTGGTGAAGCCGGTGGGAGCAACTCACTGGTGCGCTTTCAATGTAAGTTAGATAACAGTGCCGCTAACGCTTGTGCAAGTCAATTTCAAACCGGAGTCCTTGAACCTGGCGAGCATAAATTTGAAGTCGTCGGTTTTACAAGTGCCAATGTTCAATCGCGAGTGGCTACTTATATTTGGACCATAGATACATCTGTGCCAAGCGTGGCGATTCAAGCGGGACTTTTTGAAAAATATATTGCTGTGGCTTTAGAGAATAATTCTGATGCATCGACGAATGCGGATTCTTATAGAATTAGATCTAACCCAGGCCTCATTTCAATAACAAACAGCGATGACGTCGGAATTTCGCAAGTGCAATGTCAGTTACTTCGTTACAAAACGGCATTAAAAAATTGTTCCACAGAACCAACATCAGCCGCACAAGCGGCCTGTGGAGCCAATCCTTATTATTTAGGTGGATTGGAATTGGTCAATGACTACACTAATTGTAAACTAGGATACCAATTGCCAGCCGATGTGAGCGGTGGAGTCTTTCGCTTAAAAGCGAAAGCAATTGATTTGGCGGGGAATCAAAAAATCACTGCAGCTGAATTTCGAATTGCCGAATCGAATGTTCCACTAATCGCCATACAACTCAGTGGTGGAGGGGCGCTCCCAGGAAATTTTATTGTTCGTAGTCCGACGAATAATTTTCTAGACTCAAGTTCGCAGTATTCTGCTTATGGTTTCTGGGGTATCGATCATACTGTAAATCCTTTTTATGTGAACTCAATGGGAATTGACTGGGCAGTGAACTCACAAATTCTTGCTGGCGTTAACTCGGCCTTACAAAATGGTGATAAAGAAAAGGTTAGATTTTTTGCGATCGCGAATCGCAGTATGACTGATACCAACTTAAATAAATTAAACATAGCTGGTGCGATCGAGCAATTTAATATTCGTGGTGGTTATCGTCAGTCGATTTACAACTCAGAAAGCGCGGGTAATGCGGCCTTTATTAAGGATCCGTCTTCGGTACAGGTCGTTGTGAATATTTCAGATCTGCAGCTTTCTTTATCTAACGAACCGCAAACTGTATTTGATATTCGATCTGATTCAGCATTAGCAAATGTTTGGTCTGTGGATTCAAATACCTCCCTAAATAACATAAATTTGGTCCGATCAGCTATCGTTCAATCGGTGCTTAACGGAGTTTATGCGACAGGAAATATTCGTTTGAACGGATACGACTACGATGGCCAGCCAGTCCTGCAAACCGCAGGGAGAGATTTAGAGGTTGGTCTGTTATTAGGTCGCGTGATCAAATCGGCATTGATAAAAAATAAAAAGTTATTCGTAGCCCTTACGGCGGATGGCACCACTCGCGCCAGCGGCGGAATTTGGGGGGCTGACTCGCAACACGGGTTACAAATATTTATGGTTGTTAGCCCGACTGGTTTTTCGGATTTTACTCTTGGCAACTACATGATCGGGGCTTTTGACGACGGTAACGGTTTAGTTAATTCCCAATCGGTCGGTACAGATGGCGATCTCGAAAAAAGTGCTGCTAAAGCGGCGGCGGTCTTAACGTGTAATTATCTGGCGTTCGCAAAAAGACAAAATTGCAGCCTGGCAGAGATCAACAATGTCTTAACGCCGGAAGAAATGCCAAAAGCCAAAGCCCTATTCCCAATCGCTATTAACTAATGATTTAATTTGTGAGTTTGTAAATGAGTCTGCGGAACGAATTAACTTTTTGGACCCGCAGCTTTATTCAAAGATTCTTTTAATTCTTTGCCGACTTTAAAAAATGGTAATTTTTTTTCTTCGACGGCGATGACTTCGCCAGTGCGTGGATTTCGTCCTTTGTAGCTATCGTATTCACGATTAACAAACGAGCCAAAACCACGAATTTCAATACGATCATCTTTCAAAAGCGCTTCAACCATAGTATCAAAAATTGTATTTACAACAGCTTCAGCTTTAACGCGTGTAATACCGGCTTTTTCAGAAATTAAATTAATAAGGTCTGCTTTGGTCATTTTTTAGATCCTTGTAAGTCCTTATTATCTCTATAGTTTTAAGGTCTTTGCAAAGGTATTTTTTGAGTTTATGGTGCGGCTTCTGCTTTAACTGTAGGCTTTTTTGGTAACGGCGTTAGTTCTGAGCGTTCTAATATTGATGTATAGGCGTTTAGTAGCCCTTGAATCATTTTATCTCGGTTAAAAACATGTAAAACCTTTTCGCGTGCTTTTTCGCCGACGGTGGAAATTTGCAACGGATTCTCTAAAAATTCACTCATTAGTTTTAAGAGCGTTTTTTCATCGGCCGGACGTACTAAGAACCCATCTTGGCCTTCTTCGATAATTTCTGAAATCGGACTGAGCTCAGATCCAATAACGATTTTTTTCTGCGCCATGGCTTCAATCAACGTCGGTTCAAGACCCGTCGATTGCGAGCTTAAATCGACATAGATGCTACATAAAGAAATATATTGTAACAGTTCTGATGCATCGACTGATCCTGGCATAATTACGCGACTCCCAAGGACCATTTTTAGCATCATATATTCGACGTCTTTCCAGCGGGGACCATTTCCTAATAAAACCAAATAAATATTCGGACTTTTCAAAATTAATTTTGAAAAAGCCTTTAACAGAGGATGAAATTCGGTTGGATTGGTAAAATTCGAAATCGACAGTACAATTTTTGCGTTATCTGGAATTTGTAATTTTAATTTAAAGCCTTCCGACTCTTCACGCTGACTTAAATCGCCCAGATTAATTCCGTAGGGAACAGTGTAGGTGTGAAAATCTGGAAAAAGAAAATAGCGTTCTAAGATCGTTCGCTGTTGTGGTGTTGTCGTAAAGATTCCATCGGCAGTGTCTAAAAGCGTACGATCATGTAAAAAATAATTCTGTAAAAATCGCCAAGCCACACGAACTGAAGTTCGAAGTTGCGATTGAAACGACCCATCGTACAAACCCATCAAAGAAAACAGCTCGGCCATTCGAGTGGCCTCAATGTCATAGGCCACGTGCACATGATAATTTTTTTTATGTCGGCCAATTTTAATCGCGCTGCTATCTAGGCTATGGACTAAATCAAAGGGCTTTTGTGAATGCAATTCTGCAAATTTTTTTTGAACCGCATCTATAAAGTGGGTCTTCTTGTAGGGTGACGTGCCCTCGTACAGAAAGTAGGCCTTAATTCCATCGCGAAAGATTTCATATTTTTTAATTGGTGAGTGCGAAGATATAATCGTTACATCATGGCCTTTTTCATTCAGACCCTTTGCCAACGGCCATAATAATCCGGTGTCGGAAGAGCGACTATGAACTGGAATTTTTTGACCAACCAGGCAGATTCTCATTAAGCTCCGCAAGTAACGCGACTCAATTTTGCGAGTTACTTCTTATGTATGTATGTTATCAGAAAGGCGATTTGCAAAGCTAGATTTTTCATTTTGTACGCGACTATATAATCGAGTCAGTTCATTCGTCTTTACTTCGTTCATGGCTGCTATCGTGAATGAAAATGGACTTAGGCCATGAAAAAACTGATCAATAAATGTAAATTCGCTGCCTATGACCAAGCGACTATGCAATTGATTCCACAATTGTGAAAATGCAGAGGCCTGATCTTTGTTGGGAACCCAAACGGCCTTTTGTTGCGCGCATTTAATGTAAAAATCCATAGTTTGTAATGCGTTCAGTTTTAAGTGTGATGTCACGATCACTAGACTTTGGTCTTTAGTCAGCTGTTGAATTGTTTCCCACTGGGTCGATAACAATGCGCTCTCGTTTTGTGGATGGTTCTTTTTCCAAGTGGTCCATTCGCGTTTGATTGTTTTTTTCAGCCCGGTCGGAACCTGACTAGCATCAACAATAAACTGAGTTTGAATCAAATTAATTTTATCAGGCAATTCAGAAATTGAATTCATTATTGGAAAAACCACCAAATGCTCAGGTTTCTCTAAAACGGCCGGGGACTTTTTTTGTTCAGCTATTATTCCTGGGAAAATTATTTTATTTTTATTAAAAAATTTAAGTTGGTTGTATTGGCTCAAGCAAAACGTTGTTAAGCCATCGATGGCCTGTAGCTGCCAACGCGCTACGCGATTAAAGCGACTATGATCGTACAAAGATAAGATAACACTTAATCCTAAAGCCTGTGCGGCCAAAGCGAAAATGTATTGTTTCGGTTTTAGCGGCAGTGAATGAGTTAATAGGTGTATTGTATCAAAATTTTTTCTGAGCAAACGCAGTGGGTGCGAAGTGAGTGAGTAAGTCACAATGTGACCATTTTTTTCCAGTTCAGTCGTTAAAAGTTCCGCTTGATCCACGAGGTCTTGATCTTGAGTGACCAGCAGAACGTTAGACATCTTACAGGCCTTCCGTTGGTAGCCCGAATGCTCTGTAAATTCGTTTTAGATTTTTACGGTTGGCATCTGGAATATTCTTATTCGGTAATTCAGACGATTTAATCCACTCTAACTGTGTATGATGCTGAGTTTTCGGTTCACCCTTCCAAAATAAAATTTCGTAGAACAAGATTAAAATTCCAACTTCACCATAAGAATGTGTGCAGGCAATTTTAAGTTGGCCGATTTCAGCCTCGATTCCAAGTTCTTCGCGAAGTTCACGAGCCAGTGCTTCTTCGGGCGATTCACCCATTTCAATTTTGCCGCCGGGAAACTCCCACAAGCCACCAAGTGTATGTGTGGTTGGACGTTGACCGACTAAAATCGTATCACCTTTTTTTATAAAACCGGCAACGACGGGAATCCAGTTTTTTTTGATCTTTGCTTTAGATTTAAAATGCACGGTCAGCGGATTAACCGGGGCTGGAGGATTTGAGTTTTGGTTATCGTCGTTTTGCAAAATCCGCTACTTTCTTAAAAAAACCAGGGCCTTCAAAAATCAATGCCGAATAAACCTGCACCAAATCAGCGCCACGATCTATTCTTTCAAAAACATCGGCCTCTGTCATTACTCCACCTACCGAAACGATCAATTTTTTATCAGAAAATGAGCGGCAAGCGTTAACAACGCTGTCGAGTGCTTTTAATGAAAGCTCTTTCAGCGGTTCACCAGACATTCCGCCATCATTTGGGAACGGTTGGCCCGATTGTCGCGATAATGTCGTGTTTGTCAGAACAAAACCGTTGAAACCTGAGTCTACCGCAACTTTCACGGCATTAATTAAATCTGAGTTTTCTAAGTCTGGACTTAACTTTAAGAAAAAACATTTTTCCAGTTTTTGCTCTTCACGATATTCAACCATCGGTTTTAAAAATTTTGATAAATTTTCTGGTTTCAATAAATCGCGAAGCCCGCTGGTGTTTGGACTACTAATATTTATTACAAAAGCGTCTGAAACATTCTTTAATCGATCAATAACAGTCACGTAATCATCGGCCGCAGTTTCATTCGGAGTCCACCGATTTTTGCCAACATTTGCAAAAACTGGAAGTTTAGAATGTTCTTTAAAGTTTTTTAAATTAAAAAAAACGTCTTCAACGCCGTTTGAAGGAAAGCCCATTTTATTCCATAGGGAACGAGTCGCTAAATGGCGATCAATAATTTTTCCGGGATTTGGTTTTTGTGGTAATGGAGTTACCGTACCAACTTCGACAAAACCGCAACCGATGCGATCGAAGCTATTAATCACTTCTGCATTTTTATCAACGCCACCAGCAATTCCCAAACGATTGTAGAAACGCAAGTTTCTAAAATCAAAAGGCAACCACCGAGGAGTCTCTTCAACTCCAAATAGATAGGCATAGGCTTGAATTCCTACCGGCGCAAGGTCATGGGCAAGCTTTGCAGGCAAAGCCAGCCACGGTTTGTTATAGTTCATTTTTGTTCACTTCTAACTAATTCTATTAGCGATTCAATTAGCGAGGATATAATCCGCGCAGTAACATGGCTTTTTCTAAACGTTGAACTGAACACGACATCGCTGCCAAGCGCATATCAACATTTTTTTCTTCTTTGAATTTATAAACGGTATCGAACGCTTTTAAAATAATGCCTTTCAATTTGCTATCGATGTCTGCTTCATCCCAGAAGAACGACATAATATCTTGAACCCATTCAAAGTAAGAAACGATCACACCACCACCATTGGCAATAACATCCGGAGCAATAAAAATTCCGCGTTTATCTAAAATTTTAGTCGCGGCGTTTGTCACCGGGCCATTTGCACCTTCAACGATTAATTTACATTTAATTTTTTCAGCGTTGTGAGTATCAATTTGTCCTTCAAGAGCACAAGGAAGTAAGGCATCACAATCAAGTTCTAACAATTGTTCATTCGAAATCTTTTGTGCCTTTGGATAATCCTTTAAAGATTTATGCATCTTTACGTACTCCATTAATTCAGGAACGTTTAAGCCGTCACCATTGAAGTAACCGCCAGAAACATCACTGACCGCAACAATGCGTGCGCCGCGATCGCTTGCAAATTTAGCTGCGAAAGATCCCACGTTACCGAATCCTTGAATCACGATACGTGATCCAGCCATTTTCATTCCCATGCGCTCCATCGCGCGTTCGCAGACATAAATCACACCTAAACCAGTCGCGTGATTACGACCCAACGATCCACCGATTTCAACAGGTTTACCGGTTACAACGCCCGGTTGCGCGTAGCCGCCTTGCTCTTGCGAATACGTATCCATAAACCACGCCATTGTTTGAGGATCAGTTCCAACATCGGGTGCAGGAATATCTTTCGTAGGTCCAACGAACGCAGAAATTTCAGAGGTATATCGGCGAGTTAAATTTTGTTTTTCTGAACGCGACATTTTAGTCGGATCCACACAAACTCCGCCTTTAGCGCCGCCAAGTGGTAAACCAAGTACTGAATTTTTAAAAGTCATCAAAGCCGCAAGACCAACAACTTCTGGAAGATCTACGTTTTGGTGATAACGAATTCCACCTTTGTAAGGTCCAAGGGTTGCACTGTACTGAACACGGTAGCCAGTAAATACTTTGACTGATTGATCATCCATACGCACTGGAATACTAACAGTGATGCAACGACGGGGGCGTTGTAAGCGCTCCATAATATTCGGATCACAATTAATTAATTTTCCAGCCTCTTTCAGCGAAGCCACAGCATTTTGAAATAAGGGACCATTCAAATGGGCCTCAGAGTGCGGATTAAGATTGTCTTGATTCGGCATAAAAACTCCTTCAAATAAGAATGAAATAAGTGTAGAAAAACACCTATGAAGTGTCGAGTAAAAACTCAATTGTTGATAGTGGTTATGATCTGCTTTTGTGTAGTTCGTCATCATATTCACGCCGAAACCAACGGACGAACCCTGAATGATGCACAGCCCGCCGTGATTTCGTCTTATCCGAGCTGGATCATTTCGATCATGGCTCGACTAACGAAGTGGTCTCCTCCTGAAGAATACTCCGAAGAGTGTAAGCTTAGTTTTTCATCACCAGAGCTAGCGCCTGAAAAATGTAAACTCAATTTAGATTTAAGTTACTTTCAACAGTTTAAAAGCAAATTATTTTTTAACTACGACATTACAGATCATAAAAAATTCCAACTCTTTGCCGATGAGCTTAGTCCCAATGTGAAAATTCGTGGTCTTTTAGCATTGCAGCCCGAACAAAAACGACCGCTCGTTATTTTTCGGATGGGCATTCATGGCAATCGCGATGAAGTCTTAGCGGAGCGTTTTTTCTTGAAAATATTGTTTGAGGATTTGGGCGTTCACGTTCTGATGCTCGAGAATTTAACCAGCCACGCTTACCTGATTCAAAATCAAAAAATTTCAATCGGTGGAGTTGAAGAAGGACTGCATACTTTTTTTATTATTAACAAAATAAAAATTGGTAAATATCCGTGGTCCTCTCAAGTCACTGACTTGCACCTTGTGGGTTTGAGTTTAGGAAGCCAGGGTGTCTTTGTGACCACAATGCTCGATGAGCAAAACCAAAATTTTATAAAATCATCTCAAGTCTTTTGCCCCCTGATTAATTTCGAAGAGACGTTTGCGACACTTCAAAAGCCGAGCGTATTCAATGCCTTTGTTGATTTTTGGAATTGGCGACGATTAATTTCAATTCAAGACCGACTTAAAGACTATAGTTCGTGGCCCTTAGTTCGTATGTTATATACACGCAAGCCGGTATTCACTCCTGTAGCAATGAGTTGGCTGAATGAACAGGTTCAAGAGCCCGTTTTAAAAATGGACGATTTTAAAACTAGTTTTCCAAAAGTTAAATTTCCAAAAGACTTCACAGAACATTTAAAAAAATCGCATTCGTTATTTGAGATCAATAATTTTTGGCCTATTTATAAAAATACAAAAACGCCATTTCAAATCGTAGCAACGTCATTTGATCCATTGGTTAATAACTCAACGAATTCGGATCGCATTCGCGAAAAAACTCAGCCGGGCGTGTTTGTAAAAACTTCATTTTTAGAGCTGCAAGGTGTGCACTGTGCGTTAGCGGCAGAGTATGAATGGCCCTTTTTAGTCGAAGTTGTTCGTCGTGGATTAGGTCTTAAAAATTAAGGCAATTTTAGATGCTCCCTATTTTTTCAATCGCTGGGTGGCTTTGGCTGTTGGGCTAACGTTTATAAATGATTTTTATTTAAAAATGGCTTTTGCAGGCACCAAGTACAGTTTTATAACAGGAAAACTCAGCGATTTTTGTGGTCTTTTCTTTTTTCCGATATTTTTGGCGTACATTTTTCATCGGGGATTTCGAATGGCCTTCAATGAAAAACTAATTCACATCTGTTGTAATTTAACGATCGTGTTATTTATCCTGTTCAAGTACGTCAGCTTTTTTAAAATTATGCTCAGTGACTTTTTTACGGAACATCTATTTGCGATCTCAATTGTCAGTGATCGTTCAGATTTGTTGGCCGTAGTCAGCGTCGTAGCCGCCTATTTCTTTTTAAAGAAATATTCCCAAACTACATTGGCGTAAAAGTGACCACGCAACTGCCAACGCCGTTGTCAGCGCATGAGTAAATACTCAGAGTTTTACCACTGCCGCCATCAACTTGTGATGAGTATGTGCACTGCCTTGTAATTCCATTTGCCGTCGCTGCAACAGTTAAATCCACGCCGATGCGAACTGCGCTAATTGGTAAGCCATAATCTAAAAACGTGCGGTTAACGGGATCTGTAATAAAACCATTATTATCTGAAATAAGTACTTCATTATTGGTTATAGCGTTTGCGCAATTCGAGGCGGCACCCCAGGTTTTTAATACTCCGAGCGCAGTATCTCTTTTATACGACGTCGCCGTGACGACGTACGTCGTAAATAATATAAATGCAATTTTTAAAAATGTAACAGTATTTTTTTTCACGCGTATACGGACTTAATTTTTTTAAGATGTCGTTCTAAAATAAAGCTAGAATTCATCACTTTTTCAATTGTTGAATTTTTTGGAGACTTAATTTCGGCAGCACGTATCGATTGAAACAATTCACTGACGGAAACCTCGGACTGATGACGTGTTTTTAAAACCAGCTCATCACCGGCTTTGGCTTCGCCCTCTTTCACGACTTCAAAATAAACCCCTGGCCAACCTTGATCTCGGAATTTTTCGCGCATGCCATCGATTTGCGTCACAAAATTAAGGCGGTTACACGGGTAGCGCGGCCCTGTGACCCTTAACAACGCTGACCCTACAGTGTATTCATCATTGATTTTAAAATCGTGCTCGTCCATTTTATCGATAGTTAAATTTTCGCCGAATTTGCCCCAAGGCATTGACTGATCTAAAATTTTTTCCCACTGCTTGTATTTTTCAGCACATAACGCATAAACAATACAGTCTGGAATTCCATGGATTTGTTTTCCAAAAAACTCATCCCCCTGAACTTGCTTAAAATTAATTTGAATTTTTGACTGCGGAGTTCGAACCATCGAGGTTTTTAATGTAACGCCATTAAAAGTAATTTCATTCGAACCACCCGTATTTACGCTAAGAATCTTCATGGATTTAGTAAATGATATTATATCTAAAAAAGGTAGCGAATAATAGAAATTACTTAACTGGGAAAACGTTCGAAAGGTGTTCTTTTGTAGGAACTTTAGAAAGTTGGAATGTTGCAGTGCTTTGGCTAAGAACTACATCTTGAACCAGTTTTTGACGTTCTGTGACTTTAACTACAGCCGTTACCCCTGGTTGACCGGCGTCACAAACTGAATAACGAGTGTCTAGAATTTCTAAGCTGACATAAGTATGTACCGCGCCAACAACAGCAGGGTAAGCATCATAAATAGAAACCGCATTTGTTGTGTATGTTTTTTCGTTACATTTATTAGTTGTTACAGAATCAAGAGTTAACGTACGACGAATAAGATCGCCGCTGATCGCAAGACATGCTGAGTTAGCGCACGGATTATGAGTTACAGTCAGTTCAACTTTTTTATCTTTACGGTTTAAGATGATTTCAGCTTGAACGCCGTCTTGCTTTTCAAAATAAGGACCATTTAATTCGGGAGCTCCAACCGACAAGAATTCTAAAGGAGCAAGTGGATTAAAAATAAAAGTTGGAGGACGTAAAATCGGCATGTTCGTTATTTTTTCTAAATTGACCAATAAAGTCGATTCAGATTCGATTTGCTCAGATTTTAATTTCAAAGTGATTTCCATGTCAGCTAAGTATGGAGTTTTGCAAGTCATCTGACGAAAGTTTTTAATTTCAAGTTGTGCTATTTCACCGTTTTGTAAAAGCACATCAGACGTTTGATGACGTACACCGCAGTCATCCGTTGTTACAGCGCCTAATTTAAAGTCGCCAATAAATAGTGGGAATGGCATTGCCATGCAGCTAAATTTGCCTGGAACTTTAGGGCAAATATCGTTAACGATTCTTAAGCTCATCGTTGAATCAGAAACATCTAAAATAGAAACTTTTACGTTTTGCGCTGCAAAACGATTTTGATCCAAATTTGCAGAAACCAATGAAAAGTCGATGTTCG
>JAYVHE010000096.1:0-8771 GCA_043771495.1 Bdellovibrio sp.
GTTAAGCGCCATAAAGCCTACTCACCTGCTACAATTTCCGCTCAACAATTGGCGTTAGCGTTTAATAAAAACTAAATTTTCAGACTTCACCCAGCCCGAAAATTGTCCCGTAGATCGAATCTGTGCATAACTTGAATTTTCGCTGGATTGCTGGCGTAAAATGATCACTTCTAAACCGGGATTAACGGTCGTGATCAGTGCCTGATTCGCGCCGGCTGAAGTGCTGACCTCAGTATTTTCTTTTATGACAATAGCTCTGACAATATTTTCATCGTAGAAACGAACACAAATCAACGCCCCTAACAGGAAAACAGGCATAGCAAATAATTTTAATAACCACGGAAACTGCGGGGCTTCTAAATTATCTTGGGCTGCTAAGGCGCGCGACTTAAAATGTCCAATTAAAGATCTGCTCATGAAAAATAAACTCGCAAATAATAAAACAAAGAATACTTCGATAGGAATAAATTTAAGCGAGGCTGAATTCGACCAGGATCGATCTGTTTGCACCACTGAATTTTTAAAATGTTCATTGGATTTATTCAAATTTTGGGCGGCATTATTACTTGGATTTGCGGTGAGTGATAAATAGTTTTCGATTTGTGCCTTCACAAAATCGATTTTTCCTAAATAAACGAGCGACAAATTATGATGCGCTACAGAGGCCTGGTCTTTGGTCAGATCTTTCGAAGCTAAAATTTGGTTATAAGCGTTAAGCGCTTCGTCGAGGTTATTTTTTTGCTGTGCGCTTAATGCTAAATTAAAAAGCTCTGAATTAGACGAGTTGGTCAAAGGTGGTGTTTCCGGTTGTGGGTTTGCTGCATCACTCATGATTTTTGAGTCTACATAGGCCAGCATAGGTTGTCACCTCCAACCTCGACGGCGTAAACTAAAATAGAACAAAAACCTGGAGATTAAAATGTTCGATGTATTAAAAGATGTTTTTAAAGTAATTAAATCAAACGCACAAAATTCTGATAACCAATTAATTGGTCGTCAAATCGCAAACAGTCCACAAATTGAAGGACTGATTTCTGATTTGGTTGATGAGGTTATGGTTTTCAATCATGCCTTACAAGCAGTGAGTGATCCGATTGAAAACTGTGTTGCCCAAGCGCAGAAAAAAATTCAACAAACGGGCGCACTTCGTGGCCGCCCATTGTACCACAATTATTTAGGTACTGGCGCGGGACGCGGTCCATTTGTCGAACTTGAAGATGGCAGTGTTAAAATGGATCTGATCAACGGAATCGGTATCCACATAATGGGTCATGGTCATCCACGAGTGATCAAAGCGGCTATTCGCGGATCGATTTCAGACATCGTGATGCAAGGTAATTTGCAACCAAACAATGAATACTTAAAATTATCTGAAAAATTAGTTCAAATCGCTGGTCGTAAAAGTAAATTAAAATATGCTTGGTTTGCAACTTGTGGAACGATGGCCAACGAAAGCGCATTAAAAATGGCGCGCCAAAAAAATTCGACTCCGCAAGGATCGCCGCGAATGATTATGGCTATGAAAAACGCTTTTGCGGGACGATCAACTTTAATGGCCGAAGTGACGGATAACGCGGCCTACAAGCAGGGCCTGCCTGATTACAACGAAGTTTTGCGGATTCCAAATTACGATAAAAAAGATCCGCAAAGCGCAGAAAAAGCATTGCGGGCAATGAAGGACCACGTCGAAAAGTATCCAAATCAAATTTCATGTTTTGTTTTTGAACCGATGCTGGGCGAAGGCGGTTTTAATCCGGTTCCTCGCGAATTCTACGTGCCGATGTTAGAATTTTGTAAACAACAAAAAATTGCGGTTTGGGCTGATGAAGTTCAAACATTTATGCGCACAGGTGAATTTTTTGCCTTCGAAACAATGGATTTGGGCCAGTACGTAGATATCGTTACGGTTGCTAAAACTTTGCAGCTAGCTGCGACATTATATACCGAAGAATATAATCCAAAACCAGGTTTGATCGCCGGAACATTTTCAGGGTCAACTCCAGCAATGACAGCGGGTTTAGAAATTTTAAATATGATGGAAGAGGGCTTCATAGGACCGAATGGCCGAATTCATCAAATTTACAAACGTTTTGTTGATGGTTTTAATCACTTGTCGACAACAACGTGCAAAGGATTAATCACCGATCCAGGTGGTATGGGCTTAATGATTGCATTCACACCGTTCGATGGGAAAAAAGAACAGGTCGAAACTTTAGTAAAAAAACTTTTCAACAACGGAATTATTGCATTTAGCTGTGGTAAAGATCCCGTGCGTATTCGTTTATTAGTTCCGGCCGTAATTATGGATCAAGAGATTGATTTAGCCTTAGAAATTATCGGGCGAACTTTACAAGAAGGAATTTAATTTTTGTCAGTTCATGTTGATGCGGGCTTTATCGAAATAGCCCGCAAACTTATTGCGTTTGATTCGACCCCACCGGAGTCCGCAGAACCGCTGGCGCGTTATTTATTGGGACTCGCTGAAAAGCTGGGACTTGAATGCGAATTTTCTGAAGAAGTTCAAAATGGTGTTACACAAGCCAATGTCATTTTTCGCGCGCAAAAAAAAGTAGATGGGATAGACGATTTTTTATTGCAGGCCCATTTAGACACGGTTGATCCGGGTCATTATTCGACGTGGAAAAAAAATTCGTTTAATCCATTTGATGCCGTTATTGAAAATGAAGTCATTTACGGTTTAGGAGCGGCAAAATCAAAACTTGATTTATTGATGAAGCTGCATGTTTTAGCTTCGTATAAAGAAACCATGTTTAAAAATTTACATCCGGTTGTGATAGCGACTTTTGGTGAACAGTCCGGCATGCAAGGCGTTCTAAAACTAATTCGCAAGAACAAAATATCTGCAAAATATGCCATGGTCGCCGAACCAACAAATTTAAACATAGTCAATGCAGCAAAGGGTTTCGCTCTGGTCGAAATTCGCATTCCATTTTCTGATCAAGAAAATAAAATTCGCGAAAACAAAATTTCTGGTGAATCGACCTCGACGCAAACCAAAGTTTTTTCTGGATTGTCAGTTCACTCTGCTGAAGCGCATTTAGGGGTTAGTGCCGCGACAAAATTATTTGAGTATTTATCCAAGCTACCAGAAAATGTTGCGATTGTCGAAATTGACTGTGGAACGCGAATGAGTACAATTCCGAATCAAGCCATGGTGGAAATCGATAGCGCTATGATGATTGAAAACAGCATGATTCAAAAATTGAATTCTGTGTCTCAGCTTATTAAAAATATTGAATTTCAAATGCACGATATTCACGACGAAGAATTTACACCTCATCACTCGACATTATCGATCGGTATAATTCGTACCGAAGATAAATATGTACGGGTCGGTGGGTCGTGCCGTATGGTGCCGAAAGTGCGTCAAGAAGACTTTGAGCGGTGGATTAATTACTTAACGACCGAATGTATAAAGTTCGGTGCTGAGTTTAAGGTTATTGATTACAAGCGTCCCTTTCGCACGCCAGAGAATTCAGTGTTTATAAAAACCGCTTTAAGCGAACTTAAAAACTTAAAAAACGAGACTTCAGATACAATTAAACCGCGATCGCTTGCGTCAACCAATGAAGCGAGCCTACTTTCACGTCGAGGGATCGAATGTTTGTGTATTGGCGCAGGATTTCGAGCTGATCCGGGTGTTGGGGGTGGGCAAATATTCCCAGAACGTGTTAGTATCAAGGATCTTGAACTGGTGGGTCAGTTTTATCAGCGCATGATCGAAAGGTTTTGTTTATGAGTTTTATTATTAGAGCTTCACGAGTTGACGATATTCAGCAGGTTACTGATTTAGCCAAGCAATTTAATTTGCTGAATTTGCCCGGTAATAAAAAAATCATCACTGAAAAAATTGAACGCAGCGAAGCTTCGTTTGCCGGAGAATTACCAAAAAATAAAACAGAGTATGTTTTTGTTTTAGAAGACGTCGAAGAAAAAGCCGTTGTTGGTAGTTCTTTAATTATTGCTAAGCACGGATCCGACGAAGTTCCTCATTGTTATTTTAAGATTTTGAAGCGCGATCATTTTTCGCAAGACTTAGGCATCGGATTTATACATCAAGTATTACGATTCCAATTAGACACTGATGGCCCAACCGAAATTGGTGGGTTATTAATTGACCGTAATTATCGTCGCCGTCCAGAGCGGTTGGGTAAGCAAATTTCGTTAGGTCGATTCGTATTTATGGGATTACACCCAGATCGTTTTGAAAATCGCGTGCTTTGTGAATTAACTCCGCCTTTAACTGAAGAGGGACGCAGTGAGTTTTGGGAAGCACTTGGTCGACGATTTACCGGGTTACCTTACCAAGAGGCCGACGCTCTTTCACAAACAAATAAAGAATTTATTGAATCACTATTTCCAGAAGAAGATATTTATTTAAGTTTGTTAGATTCAAAAGCTCGCTTAGTTTTAGGACGGGTTGGCGAAGCAACTAAACCGGCGCAACATCTTTTAGAAAGTATTGGCTTTGAATATCTTGATGAAGTCGATCCATTTGATGGAGGCCCGCATTACGGCGCTAAAACTGAAAACATTTTACCAATAAAACAGGGTAAATTGATGAATGTTGTGGAAAACTCGGACGGCGGATACAAACAATTGGGTTTAGTTGGCCTTGGAACGACCGATTTTAAAGCGTGTTTAACGGCTTACGATGTTACAACATCAGGTGTCAGTATTCCGCCTAAAACCCGAGATTTATTAAAAATCGATTTAGACCAATCAGTTTTTGTAACTCCATTTGAATATGGGAAAAAATCTAAGTAGACTAACTCAAACCGATCCAAATAGCGGGAGAGTTTATGTCGATGACTTACAAAAAAGTAAATGTACTAGGTGATTATCTTAACGGTAAATTTGTTATTCCTGAATCCGTTGATGGCCAAATAAAAGATGTTAGCCCGAGTGATTTAACCGATCACATTTGCACGATGACCTATCAATTAAGTCATATCGACCGCGCCGTTGAGGCCGCACAAAAAGCTTATTTACCATGGGCGGCATTAACTTTTGAAGAACGCAAAAAATATATTTTAAGATTAAAAGAAGTTTTCATTCAGCACGAGGCCGAGATTGCTGAGGCCATCGCCCGTGATACGGGGAAGCCGCTTTGGGATTCTACAACTGAGGCGAAAACGTTAGTTGCAAAAATTGATGTGACATTGAATGAATCTATGAAATTGGTTCAAGAAGAGCGTATTACCAATGCGCTTCCGCAAGTGGACGGAGTTATTCGACACCGTTCGCGCGGAGTCATGGCGGTTATTGGACCATTTAATTTTCCGGCGCACTTACCGAATGGTCACATCATTCCGGCATTAGCGACAGGTAACACGGTTGTGTACAAACCTTCTGAGCAAACTCCTTTTGTTGGTCAGCTGTATGCGCAGATGATTGATAAAGCCGAATTTCCACCGGGAGTTTTTAATTTAATTCAAGGTGAAGGCGAAACCGGAAAACGCTTGGTTGCGCACGAAAAAGTGGATGGTATTTTATTTACTGGATCTTATGAAGTTGGTCTGAAAATCAAACAAGAGACTCTTCAACACTATTGGAAAATTGTTGCGCTTGAAATGGGTGGCAAAAATGCGACTGTTGTGTGGGATGACGC
Source organism: Bdellovibrio sp. (assembly GCA_043771495.1). GTDB lineage: Bacteria > Bdellovibrionota > Bdellovibrionia > Bdellovibrionales > Bdellovibrionaceae > Pseudobdellovibrio. Next base: position 5,633 of record JAYVHE010000096.1, read on the forward strand.
CGATATGGACAAAGCCATTTATGAAACATTAATTGGCGCCTATTTGTCGACGGGACAACGCTGTTCGGGAACTTCACGTGTGATTATTCACGACAAAATTGCAGATCAATTTACAGAGCGTTTTTATAATTCGGCTAAGAAATTAACAATTGGCCATTGGTCGAAAAATCCATTTATGGGTTCGTTAATCAATGCGCAATCTGTAGAAAAATATGTGCGTTTCCAAGAAATGGCTAATCGTGAAAATTGCGAAAGCATGATGCGCGGTAAATCGTTAGATTCAGACTTTAAAGGTCATTACGTTACACCAAGTATTCATTTAGTTAAAAAATTTGATCCACTATCCGTTTATCAAAAAACTGAAATCTTTGGTCCAAACGTTGCAATTTACCGTTCAAGCGATTTTGAAAAAACTTTAGAGATCGTTAATTCAACCGGTTATGGTTTGTGTATGGCCTTATTCACTAAAGATATGGACCTTTACAAAACGGCTTTGCTAAAAGCGCGCGTTGGATTATTAAATTTGAATCGCACCACGAATGGTGCAAGTTCGCGTTTGCCATTTGGTGGTATGGGAAAATCCGGAAACGATCGCCCATCTGCGCACTATGCAGTTCAGTACTGTACAGTCCCACAGGCGAGTCTTGAAGATCCGACAACATTAGATCGCACTAAATTATTACCAGGTGTTACGCTTGAATAAAAAAATTTCGTTACTGCTGTTTTCTTTTTTAGGATTTGTTGCCGCTATTGGCTGTGTGCTGTTTTTTTTAAGCTATCAATTCATGCACAATGGGGCTAGCGAAGAATCCAAAGAAGTCATTTTTGAAGTTGCTCCCGGCCTAGGTATGAATATGGTCGCGCAATTATTAGAAGAAAAAAATTTAGTTAAAAACGCTTGGGTTTTTGCTCAATACGCTCGAGTGACCGGAGAAAGTCCTAAGCTTAAACGCGGAGAATATTTATTAAATACAAATATGACTCCTGATCAAATTATGGCTGTTATTACTTCTGGAAAAAGTATTTTTAGAAACTTAACATTTGCCGAAGGTTTAAATATTTTTGATATTGCCGATATGTTTGAAAAAGCTGGTTATGGAGCAGCGGCAGAAAATCTTGAACTGATGTTGAATAAAGATTTTGTGAAATCATTGTTAGGTGAAGATCAGCCCAGTTTAGAAGGCTATTTGTTTCCAGAAACTTACCAAGTTACAAAGTTTGATACTGTTAAAGACATTATTTCGCAAATGGTGAATCGCTTCTTATTAGTTTGGAAAGATTACGAGGGCCTAGCCCGCCAAAGTGGATGGACTCGTCATCAGACAGTTACTTTTGCCAGCCTTGTTGAAAAAGAAACCGGAGCAAAAAGCGATCGGCCATTAGTATCTTCTGTATTTCATAATCGATTAAAAAAGAAAATGCGGTTACAAACTGATCCTACCGTATTGTACGGAATTGCAATTCAGCAACGGAAAATGCCAAACAACATTACCAAGCTGGATTTAGTTACTCCAACGGCCTACAACACCTACACGAATTTTGGATTGCCGCCGACAGCAATTTCGAATCCGGGGCGTGAAGCATTTGAGGCTACGTTCAGACCCGCACAAACCGGGTTTTTATATTTTGTTAGTAAAAATGATGGAACGACTCATTTTTCAGAAAATTTGAATCAGCACAATTCGGCTGTGCAAACGTATCAGATGAATTCAAAAAATCGTGAAGGAAAGTCTTGGCGAGATTTGCAAGAAGCAGTAAAGCCAAACGCGACTCCGGGACAACAAAAAAAAGAGGCCAAGTCACCTCAGCCTCCCGATTCAAAACTCCCACGAGAAGTTAAGAATTAATCTGTCTTTATATAAAAAAAAACTACCTTCGGCAGTTAATTAAATTATTTTCCGTAATTAGGAAAAACGTTTTGTGATAAGTATCCACCTAGATCGATCCAGTAGAACAATCCACGGCTTTGCATATCACGAGTGCTGAAGTGCTGAGTTGTTGTATGGTCAAATTGCTGACCAATTGAAACCGAACAACTTGGATCAACATAAGAAACTAATTCAACTTCTGATAAATCGATTGGACAGACTTGATCAAGTTCAGTTTTAGCATCGTTAACTAAAACCTTAAAAGTACATTCAACTTGATTTTGATCTAAATCATAAACTTCTGTTGAAATAACTTGCGCATTCACTTGCGCCGCAAGATCTTCACATTTTTCTGGTAAATTTGCAGAAAATGCTGCCGCACCTGATAATAAAACTGATAATACGATAACTGATTTCATGATTTCCCCTTTAAGTTTTTTATGGCTTATGCTCACCTTCTACCGCAGTAAATTGCTGCCGTAAAGACGTCAGAATTCTTTACATATAATATGTTCAGAGCCATGGAGTTTTTGAAGGTTTTGTTAGGGAAACTGAGTGTTGAATTGAGGAGTTAGTTATTCGGCTTCATCTGAACTGATTTGGATGAATTGGTTTATTCCGGCGTCGTAGCGGAAGGCGTTTAAGCGGGAGTTACCATTTTTGTCGAATGTAGGCGCGAAAAGTTCAAAATCACCATTAATTTTTGCTTCTGATACGCCAAGGCTGACGGGGACGTCTTTGACCTGCAGCAAGGCGTTGCTGTCGCCTTTGAAACTAAAACTTTGCAGCAATTTGTCCTCGGAATCTAGTTTTTCGTAAATTTCTAATATGATTGAGTCAGGTTTCATTAATTTAAATGCGGTGAAGGATTTGTCGGCAATAGCGAAGTTGATTTTGGCTAAAACTTTTTGCTCTGGGTAGACCAGTTGTAAAACAGTATTACGTACACTTGTTAACGAAGAAAGCACGGCGAAAATAATAGCAAATAGAAACAAGCCCGTTGTCTTAAATGAAAATAGTTCTGAAAACGCAGTGTTTTTGTCTTCCACGAGTTATATTTTGGAGCATAATAAAGAAATATGCACTCACTTTTTTCTAAACCGCTTGATGATCAGTTTAAAGAACAGTTTTATCGGCTTATTCAGAGCCGTAAATCAATTCGCCAGTTCAAATCAGATCCGGTTTCTAAGGAGCTGATCGAAAAAATTATTACTCATGCAGGAGTTCACGCTCCATCAGGAAAAAATCGCCAGAACTGGAAATTTTTTGTG
>JAYVHE010000097.1:0-2687 GCA_043771495.1 Bdellovibrio sp.
TGGTTTTAAAAAATGTAGGTTCTGTCGTAATTCCGAAATATGATTTCAAAAAATTTTCAAAAGTCGATTTAAAAATGTTTACGAATAAAATTACACCGCAACAAAAAATTGTCAGTTTTTACGAAGACTTAAAACTTCAATCCGCCGTTTTATCCAGTGAACTCAATCGCTCCAAATTAGATCTTTTTGCTTCGCTTTCGCTCAGCGGAAAAGATAACGAATGGAATGAATCACTCAATCAGGCTCAGAAGGGCCGCCAACCAACACAACAGGTTGGTATTCAGTGGGTTATCCCTTTGGATCAGTCAATCACCGATCGCGCTATTCAGCGACAAGCGATCATGTCTAGAACAACACAATCTATAAAGACGTATTTGCAAACAGAACAGAACGATGCCGATCTGCAAGATCTGGTTATTCAGTTTAACCAAATGGTTGGCATGATGTCTTTAAATTTAAAACTTGAAAAAACTCAATCAGAAAAATTAAAAAATGAACGTCAGCTTTTAAACCAGGGACGCTCTTCGATTTATCAGGTTTTGCAATTTGAATTAGACTTGGCGCGTGCACAAGCGGGAAAGTTTTTATTGGCCATCGAATTAGAAAAATCTTATCAACTACTTTCACAATACCGGTACGATTCCTATGAATAGATTATTTGCGTTTTTTGTCGACAATTGGAAATTTTCGTTCTTAACGACCGCTTTTATTTTTATCGTAGGAATTTTAAGTTTTAGTTTGTTGCAGCGAGAATCATTTCCTCCTGTTAATTTTGCTGTGGTTTCAGTCACAACCGTTTTTCCGGGCGCATCTCCTGAGGAAGTTCAGGATAAAATCACGCAAATTATCGAAGAAGAACTTCGCGGAATAGCCGGAATCAAAGACGTTCGTTCAGTTTCCCAAAGTGATCTAAGTAATATTACAATTCGAATTGATATTGATGGAATTGATTCTGACGAAGTTGTTTCAGACATTCAAAAGGCCGTACAAAGAGCTTCAGGAAAACTTCCACCTGAAGTAACCGAGGCTCCCTTAGTTATCGAAGTTGACGCCAAAGAAATTCCAGTACTCGAGCTGGCTTTAATTGGTGATAACACAAATCGAAAACGCGATATCTTAGCTGATCAGCTGCAAGACGAAATCGAAGACGTCAAAGGTGTGTCTTCTGTTCGATTAAGCGGATATTTAGATCGGGAACTCCAAGTTCTATTGGATCAAAAAAAATTGCGAGCTTACGGAATTGGCCTTGCAGAAGTATTTTCGGCTTTATCGCAACAAATCAAGAATGTTCCTTCCGGTTATATCGATGATCGCGAAAAAATTAGTTTAGTTCGCGTGTTTGGAAAAAAAATTAAAATTTCCGAGTTAGAAAATGTAATAATTCGATCAAACGATGCGGGACAATTCGTACAAATTCGCGATATCGCCAAAGTTGTAGATGCGGGAAAAAAACCAACGCTATTGGCACGAATTAATGGGGAAGAAGCCACAATACTTGTCACGACCAAAAAGGCAGACTCAGATGCTTTGAAAGTTTTAGATGAAGTTGACCTCAAAGTGGCGCAGTTTGAAAAGAATCTAGAAAAATCTCATAAAATTGTGATCTACAATAACGAAGGTGCTCGGATTAGAAATCGACTCGACATCGTTACTTTCAATGCGTTGTCCGGTATGGCTATTGTACTTTTAGTTCTTTTTATTTTTCTACCTGGCAAAGCGGGCTTGCTCAGTAGTTTAAGTTTACCAATTTGTGCAGTTTCTACAGTGGCTATGATGGTTTTTTTTGGTGCTAATTTTAATATAATTACCATGATCGCATTAATAATCTGTCTCGGAAATTTGGTGGATAATTCCGTCGTGATATCCGAAAACTATACAAGCCTTGTCGAAAATGGAATGTCCGGCCGAGATGCCGCTATTAAGTCGGCCAATCAATTTTGGATTCCATTCACGGCCTCGACCATTACGATCATTTCTGCTTTTATCCCCATGCTTGTTACCAAAGGAGTCATGGGGCAATTTATTAAGTGGATACCGATTATTGTAACGATCGCTTTATCAATTAGTCTGATCGAGTCACTGACTCTACTACCAGCACGCCTTCAATTTCTGAAACCGCGCCCTAAAAAAGCCAGTTCGTCTGACTGGTTTAATAAAATTGAAATCAATTTTCAATCGCTTATTAGATGGACTTTAAATCGTAAATATTTAACGGTATTATCTTTATCTGGATTGATTATATCTGGTGTACTAGTAACAGCTGTTTTTAATCGATTTGAACTTTTTCCAGCCGACGGTGTCGAGTATTACGTGGCGCGATTTGAGGCCAAACCTGAAACTAGCATTTACCGCACGGATGAATTGGCCGCACAAGTTTCGAAATCTGTCATGGCCGTAATGGATCCTGAAGTTGTTCAGTCGGTCATAGCGCGTACCGGGGTTTCACAAACTGACCCTGCAGATCCACGAAGTAAAGTAGGAACAAATGTTGGAATCATTTTGGTGGCCATCAAACCAGAAAAAGCAGCAGATCTGAATGTTTCTGAAACTCTTAAACTGCTTAAAGGAATTAAAAAACCACCTGGTTTAGAAAAACTGACATTCGAACCCATTGAATCTGGCCCGCCCATTGGAAAGCCGCTGACTATGACACTGCGATCCTCTGATTATCAACAGCTCAGTCATGC
>JAYVHE010000098.1:0-4683 GCA_043771495.1 Bdellovibrio sp.
CGTTGCAAAATAAATATCACCATTAGGTAGCGGATAAATCGGACAACCTGCCGTGCACGTTGAAAAACCAAATTCTTTGGCTGGCGTTTCGTTTTCGAGTGCAGAACCGCCGCCAATTATCGTGGTGATTTCATTCTTATCTAAATCAATTCGGCGGAGCGCAGTATGATCCGCCACAAGCAACCGGCCATGATGATCGAGTACAATTCGCGCACGATTAGAATTTAAACGGGCCTTTGCGACGGGTCCCTCAGTTACACCGCTTCCGATGGGCATTAATACGCGAATCATTCCATCATTTGGTTCGACAATTAATAATCCCCGACGGTAATCCCGGAAAATAATTTGTCCTTTATCTGTAACAACTAAAGATTGTGGGTCGGATTCAAAATTGTTGGTTGTAATATAATTAAAAAATATGGCTGCCGTCGCAGAACCTTCAAGTCCCGGATCCGTATTTCCCGCCAGCACTTGAAAATTTTCAGTGTTCAATGGCGTCGATGAACCCACAGCAATTTGACCGTTTTGATCTTGGACCGAAACACGCAACCGAAAGTAACCTTCAGGGAACTGATAATTTAAGGCCGCACAACCCGTGGCTTCGCCGTCCAAAGTACAGCCACCGTTATTACTATTATTTAAATCCTTTTGAACTAATTTGAATTCTTGTTCATTAGTTGTAATATAAATTTTTACAGATTTTTCAATCAGTGGTTTGGTTGTAATAATTTTCCAACGAATAAACGCCGCAGATCCGCTAATACGTGTTTCATTAACCGTTGGCGGAATTTTCATTTGACTGACATTGGCAACAAACACATCAGTTACAACAGGCGGAATCGGTGGCGAATACGTAATGGTTTTCGTCGCCGAAACCGGGGAAATATTTCCGGCATCATCTTGTACATAAGCATAAATTGAATATGAGCCTCTTAAAAACCCAATCAGGTAAGGAATATTTTGTAAATCGATTTCATTTTTAGGCTCTACACCCAGCGAATTGACCGTCATCCAGCACGCATCGCTCACATCAGGAATTTGAGATTTTTGTTTCAGACAAATACGAGTGATTACTGATTTAGAGTCGGTCACTTTAATTTGGGCTTCATTAAAATTGCGGGTTGTTGTGATTTCACTATCGGCAACGCTAAATGAAATAATTTGCGGAGCCATCGTATCCAGAGTGACAGAGCCCTCAATTTTAACGGTGCTTTTGTTGCGGCTCAGTTGCAACTCGACTATAAGCTGCTTAACACCGTCTTTGCTGCCTTCGCTGGCGAACTGCGAATCTAAATCAGCCATGAAGTCCGTTTTGATATCTTCCCAAGGCTTAGACCCTAAATTCTGCGCATCAAATGAATATCGAAATTTAGTAACGCTTTCTTGAACACCATCTTCAATCAGACTTAAATTAAGTTGTACCGGGACAACTTGCATATTGGTGTTTCGTCCACCATTTATAAGTACGGGTGGGGCCTGGCTACTTAGATCAAGACTGTTAACTCGGCTTTGATAATCCATTGAAAAAAGAGTGCGAGTACAATTCTGAAAGGTAAACAATCCGATAACGGCAAAAGCAACTCCCCCGATGACCAAAAGATGTTTGTTAATGTAAGTCCCTACTGACATGTTTTCCCCTACTGAAGTTTCACTCTTATTTATCGTCATTACAGACAATTAACGTGAGCGAAACCTGAGGGAAATCTCATAATGAGGCGCAAAGAGTGCAACTGGGACTGAATGGAAATTTGTGGATTTACAGATTTAACAAAGACCGGTTCATTAATGGCAAAATCTAGCGTTTTTTTGCATGCAAAAGACGAAGCTCACGGCGCTTGGCACCCTCTTGAAATCGACGTTTATCTTCTTCGGTGATTAAATTCAGTTGTGGAACCGCAGTGGGCTTGCCGTTTCCACCAAGAGCCACAAAAGTTAAATACGCGGACGAGGTGTGGAAAGTCTCGCCTGTCATTGGATTTTCAGCATCAACACGCACGCCAACTTCCATAGACGACTTCGAACAAAAATTGACTTGAGCTTTAAGATTAACAACCCAACCTTTACGAATCGGTGCGATAAAATCGAGGCGATCAATTGAGGCTGTGACGACTGGCTTTGCGGAATGACGTTGCGCCGAGATTGCGGCAGCGATATCGATCCATGACATGACCGTACCACCAAATATCGTATCCAAAGAATTGGTATGCGATGGAAGAACGAGCTGGGTCATTACAACTTGAGAGGAGCTTGGCGCTTTATTCTCGCTCACTGTAAGACCCAACCCTAAAAAAAGAACTAAACACCGATATCTGAATTACCAGTACGGCCCATGCCACCACCAGGTAATGTGATCGGCGCATTATTTTGCGCTACGGGTGCAGTTGTAGATTGAGTTGCACCAAAAACAGTTGCTCCAGCAGGTTGAGCAGCTTCGGCACGTGCTTCACTTTCAACAAAACCAAGATGAGGAAGGCACCATACGATTAATTGGGCGCGGGATTTAACATTCATTTTTTTGTAAATGTTTGTTAAATGGAATTTCACTGTTTTTTCTGTGACAAAAAGTTGATTGGCAACTTCTTTGTTAGAAAGACCTTTTGAAACCAGCTCTGCTACTTCAGATTCACGATTCGACAAACCTTTTTGAATGAGTATATCTCTGAGCATCCTTGCTCCTCCTGCTATTTTGTTTTTGTTTATAACGCCGTCTCACCAAGACCTGCTCTCACAAGGTCTATGTTTTTGTCTTCCGTCTAGCTTCGATGTCCTTATCAAAGTCTTAAATTTCCAACTCCAACCTGACTTTAAGTCTGACAGACTTTGTATAGAAAGCGCAATACCAAAATCTAAAAAAATTCACAAAACTGGACTGTTTTTAAATATTCCAATGATTTCGAAATCGAAACGTCCTGAATAGACCGACTAAGTACTCTATTTTTAACCGATTTAAGCTTTACTTTTGTCTACAAGACCCTCTAAAAGTAGAGATTGATGACAACCCTGAACCGACCTGAATTTAAGTCTAAGTATTTAGACCAATTGAAAACTGAATTTCATTTCGACCAGGTCGATATTTCAGAACTTCGAACACCCTTAACCATCGAATTTTACGAAAAATGGCTGGCCCAAAATCAACATGGGACGATGACGTACTTAGAAACGCATTTGCCGACTAAGCGCGATCCCCGACGTCTTAACCAAGAACTAAAAAGCGCCATCGTCTTTGCACAAAATTATTTAAATCCTCCCGCAGAATTTCTGCAGCCGGTTCCCGCCCGCACAGCGCTTTATTCGCAGACGCTGGATTATCATTTTTGGCTTAAAAATAAATTGTCTTCAGTAATCACAGAGCTAGAAAAAATATTTCCGAACGAAACATTTTTACCATTCGTCGATAGCGGCCCCATCATGGAGCGTGACCTGGCCTATCAAAGCAACCTCGGATGGTTCGGCAAAAATAGTTGCTTAATCCATCCCAAGCACGGCAGTTTATTTTTTATCGCAGAAATATTATGTTCCATTAAAGTTGCAGACTCTAACTTTGAACCACTTCCTGATTTTTGTGGAACCTGTACACGCTGCATTGATATTTGTCCCACGAATGCGATTAAAGATGATCGCAGTTTAAAAGCCGATGCTTGCATTAGTTACTTAACCATCGAATCAAAAATCATTCCACCCCTTGAATTACGCAAGCCCATTGGCGACTGGTTCTTCGGATGCGATCTTTGCCAAACGGTTTGTCCTTGGAACCAAAAACCCATCAAGTATGCGGCGCGCGAACCATCCGTGACTTCAACCGCATTAAAATTAAATATTTCAACTGAACAACGCTCCGATACAATCGCATTCTTCAAAGAAATTTTTGAACTCTCGGGAAAAAAAATTCAGAAAAAGTTTTTTGGCTCCCCACTATCTCGTGCCGGGGCGTTTGGATTAAAACGCAACGCCATGATCGTGGTGGCCAACCAAAACCTTGTCGAGTTGAGAGCGCATGTGGAACAATTGACCAACGATGAAAAACTTGGCGAACTCGCAAAGTGGACTTTACAGCAACTCGGATCTTAAAACTCACAAACTTCAATTCACCTGTCGCGCGACAGGCGAATTCGCATTGACTCATAATACCAACGGCAAACATCGGGATTATGCACCCGCAAGAAAGTTTAAGGCTCGCACTCTTGATTAACTTCAGATTCGCGATATATTTCGGGAATTTTTAACGACACGATAACAAAGGATAAAAAAATCACGCAATAAAAAGTTCTATTGCTTTTCCAATCCCAAAAGGGCTTTAACATAAAAACCAGTCCACCAATGACTGTAAAGGCAATTCCTAAACTTAGAAATATAATCGAACGCAATGGTCCATCACAATCCAATGACCCTTCAAACCCGTATTTATTAACGGGCAGAATAAATGCAAACGCTACAATCAAAAGTCCAAAAACAACAATCAGTAGGCTGAATTTTCTCATCACAATTTATGATTTTCCTAAAACGTGATTCCACGCTGCGTTCGGCTCAATGATTCGCCGAGTTTTCAAATCAAAAAATGCGCAGGTCAGTGTGAGTTCAGCCGCTACTTCGCCATTAGCATTGAGCATTTTTTGCAGTCCTTTAAAAATTTTTGGCTGAATATCTACTGGCTCAAATGTTATGGTAATTTGATCGCGTAATTTT
>JAYVHE010000099.1:0-11891 GCA_043771495.1 Bdellovibrio sp.
TTTTCACTTTCTGCAGAATCCAGTAGATGACACAACAAATGCGACTCCAGCAAATTCAGTTATGGTCGTTAAAAATAACGGCAACGTCGGCGTGGGGACTGCGTCGCCAACTTATACTCTTCAAGTGGCAAAGACCGCTTCGAGTTCAGAGTTTCTAGTTGGAGATGCCATCGATGGATCAACAGCTGATACAAGCACCCGAGTCGAAGTCGGAAACTCGTCGGCCAACAGTGTTTTAAAAATGGGCCAAGGAAGCGGAAATACTTTGTCAATGGCGTGGATTTATAATGCAACGCCAGCGAATGCATACGCCGCCCTTGGCACAATCGGCGGAGCAAATCCGCTGGTTTTACAAAGTGCCGGTGGAAACGTCGGTATCGGAACGACAAGCCCGACTGAAAAATTGGTAGTAAACGGTGCTGTGAAGCTTGGTACGACAGCAACGACAAACGCGGGAACCATTCGTTGGGATGGAACGAATTTTTCGGGATACACAGGTTCCGCATGGGTGCATTTTGTTCCAAGTCCGCCTGGCTCTGGTGTTTGTGACAGTACTTTGACCTATACCACGCCGGGTACCTATGCCTACACAGTGCCTGCAACTTTCGGCTCAATAACAATTCGAATTTGGGGCGGTGGTGGTGCAGGGGGATATGTATTTGGTTCGGAAGGGCCTGCAACAGGTAATCAAGGCGGAACATCCACAGTTGTGTCTTTAGGACTTACAGCGCAAGGCGGAGCGCCTGGCCGTGGTGCAAATGCTTCAGGCGCTGCCGGATCGGGTGCTTCAACTGCTACGGGCGGCGGCATTAATACGTCCGGAAATTCAAGTGCGGCAACTGGAGCTGCTGGCCAAATTGGTTCTGGCGCATCGGCTCCCAATGGCGGTGCCGGTGGAGTTGCGGGAAATGGAGTCGCAGGGCAAGCTCCCGGAGGGGGTGGTTCTGCCTCTTTAAATGGAGGTGCTTCTTCTTCTACTGGCGGAGGGTCCGGTTCTTACTTAGAAAAAACTTATAATATGGCATCCTTAATTCCTGGATTAACGATTAGCGACCTGGTTGTCGCTGCCGGAGGTGGCCCTGTCGGAAGCTATCCGCCAAGTGGACGCGGAGGCGATGGTCGCATTTCAATTAGTTGTTCGTCAGCGGGCACGCCAATTCCGCAAGACAGATCCATCATTTTTTATAATGGCTCAAGCCAAGATACGAATTCCAATTTTGTCTACGACAGCTCAGGAAACTTAGGCATAGGAACGACAGCTCCGACGCGACTATTGCATGTCGCAGGCCCCATGAAAGTTACACCAACTACAGTTCCTGCAGCACCAACTGCGGGTGATATATATGTTGATTCTGCCGATGGAAATAAATTAAAAGTTTTTGATGGTGGTGTTTGGGTTGCGGCCGGCGGTGGCGGAACCGGTACTGTTACGCAAGTGACTTCTGCCAATACGGACATTGGAATTTCAAATACAACGACGACTCCACTTTTAACTTTGAATGTGGGAACAGGTAATGATCAGATCGTCAAATTAAATGGATCAGCTCAGTTACCTGCCGTTTCTGGTGTAAATTTAACAAACTTAAATGCGTCAGGGTTAGCAAGTGGAACTTTACCTGCGGCGCGTTTTCCAGCATTCACGGGTGACGTAACGACCGTAGCAGGCGCAGTCGCAACAACGATTGCAGCTGATGCGGTTACAAGCGCGAAAATTTTAAATGATGAAATTATCGATGCAGATATTAAAACAACTGCGGCCATCGCGAGGACAAAACTGGCTAGTGGAACAGGCAGTCATGTTTTGATTAACACCTCTGGAGGCACGATGGCGTCGGAAGCGCAGTTAGCGATTTCACGCGGTGGTACAGGCTTAGGATCTTACACCAATAACGCACTCATCATGGCCAACGGTACAGGAACGGCCTTAACAAATGCGACCTGTTCGACGGGTGAAATTTTAATGTGGAATGTAACGACCTGGGCTTGCACCAATATGGCAGGTGCGACCCAAGGTTATTTCAAAGATGGTGGAAATACTTTTACAGGTACAGCAACAATCGGAACGAATTCAAATCACAATTTAGAAATTGAAACTAATGGCACAACGAAAATGACGATTCTAGCGAATGGAAATGTTGGTATAGGGACTACAAATCCCGGAACGAATATCTTTTCTGTAGATGGTGGAAGTGCTGGCCGTAAAGATATAACACTTAAAGCGGGCGATGACGTTTTCATGGGAAGCAATCCTGGGCACGTCAACATTACTGCAGGTTATGGCTTTAATGATGGTGGCGATATTAATTTGACCACCGGGTTTGGGGATAATTTTGGCGGACAAATTGGTACTGTAAATATTCTTTCGGCTGGAGTCGTTTCAGCAATTCGAATGGACGGTGGTGCAGGATTATACCCAGGTTTGGATGTCTATCGCGACAATGTTGCCCCGTCAGCAAACTCTGGGACCGGAATAACTTTTTCAACTCGAGATGCTGCTAACTCGAAACGGACTATGGCCAATTTTTTTTCGATTCTGACAGATACTTCGGCTGCAAATATAAAGTCAGATCTTTCATTTGAAACTGTTCACAATGGTGCAATGTCAGAAAAAATGCGGATTAAATCCACCGGCAACGTCGGTATAGGGACGACAGCGCCTTCAGCGAAACTCGAAGTTGCGGGGAATATTAACCTTTCAGAAGGCACTAACCGCGTAATTCAAATTCCGATTAGCAGTACGGGTGTAGGGGACAGCCTAAGCATACTGTCCGGCCACGGGGCAAACTCGGCAGGCGGTCATTTAAATTTGACTGCCGGTAGCAATATATACCCGGGGTTCGGCATGATAGGTTTTGGAAATGGCGGTAACGTCGTTTTAAATGCAGGCACGGGAGCTTCGGGAAATGGAAACATAGTTCTCGGTAACACTGCCGGCAACGTCGGTATAGGAACGACAACGCCAACTGCAAAGCTACATGTTGATGGCGCAATAGTTAGTGTTCCTCGCACAATAGCAAGTGGTGCGGCCGTTGATCTTGCCTTAAGTAATACTCATTCTTTAGATGCTGTTGGGGGTACGACGATTACACTGAGTAACGCAGTTCATGGCGGAAACTACACTGTACTGGTTACTGACGCGACATCCAGAACCTATACTTTTTCGGGGTGTACAAACTCTTATTTTAAACCAGCAAATGCTGCAACAACGGCTTCCACACATACCCTTTACACGATATTTGTAATGGTCAGCGGACCGAATACAAACTGCTACATCAACTGGGCGACAGGTTATCAATAATGAAAATGTCGTTGTCTTACTTTGGTTTCATTTTTATTACAGTTTTTTTTTGCAATCCTGAAAAAACCTTGGCATTTGGCTCGCCTCTAGGTGCGCTTTCAAATTATTCGACCTGCACTTCTTTGGACGCATCATGGACACCACAGTGGGGTTCACTGGTTAGTTACTACCCGTTCAACAATTCCGCTACCGATTCGAAAGGTAGCAATAACCTGAGTCTAAATAATGGCGCTGGTTACACAGGCTCGGATGGGCTCGCATGCCGTCACTCTGTTCAACGGATCTTCCCAATTTGCCTCGGTGGCTTCAGCGTTTAATTTTACTTCAGGGGCATTTAGCGTGGCGTTCTGGTTGAAGCTTGATTCGCTGTCAACGCCTTCGTCCGGACAGGGACCTGTGATATTCTATAAGGGTCAGTATAATACAAGCGGCTACTATCTGCAGATTCAAGAAGCCGGAACACTTATATTTGTGACCAATCAGTCGGGCGCGGCGCAGGCCTCAGGTGCAACCGAGACCCTAGCGACCGGCAAATGGTATCATATGGTGCTTTCCAGAAATGGCTCCGTTGTTAAAGTCTAAATCAACGGTGTGGATAAAAGCTCACCGGGAACACCCCACATCGATCCAGCCTCTTCGTCTGACGACTTTCAAATTGGACGATATGGATCCGGCAGTATTCTTATGAGTGGACAGGTGGATGAATTTGCAGTTTGGTCGACGGCACTGACCGCTGTCGAAGTCAAAAAACTTTTCGATCAACAGTCCTGTAGCAAAAACTAAAGCACATACATCAACTTGACACGATATGAAGGTTATATAAGTCTCTGCCCATGCCCAGCGTCTCAATTATCATTCCTGTTTTTGATCGCATACACCCGCTCGAGCGCGCATTAAAGTCTTTAACAAAACAAACATTTCAAGATTTTGAAGTTACTGTTGTGGACGATCATTCAACAGATGACATTTTTTCCGTTACAAAAAAATATGGCTCTCGCTATTTAAAAACAATTGGTAAAGGGGTCAGTGCAGCCCGGAATACTGGAATTCATTCATCGGACTCAGAGCTTGTTGCCTTTTTAGATTCGGATGATGAATGGCTTCCTCAAAAGCTTGAGTTGCAAGTGAAGTATCTTGCTCAGAATCAGAACTGCAATATAGTGCATTCCAATGAACTGTGGATCCGAAATGGCCAACCGGTCGGCCAAGGCGTCAAACATCAAAAAATGGGTGGTCGAATATTTTCACAATGCACAGAGCTGTGTCTGATTGCACCGTCGAGTGTTTTAGTTCGAAGATCGTTATTAAATAAAGTAGGACTCTTTGATGAAAGCTTTCCAGTTTGCGAGGACTTTGATCTTTGGTTAAGAATTACAGCCATCGAAGACATAGGATTCATTAGCGAGCCCTTGGTCATCAAACACGGTGGGCACAAAGATCAATTATCAATGCAATTCCATTCCATGGATTTATGGCGGGTGCGGGCTCTGGCTAAACATTTAAAAAATTCCGAACTTGAAGCAAATGAAAAATTAGCCTTAGGCACAAGTCTTAAAAACAAATGTGAAATTTTGCTGAAGGGTTTTAAAAAACACCAAAATTTTGAAAATGTGGATGAAGTCGAACGTTATTTAGTTATCTTAACTTAAATCACTCTTCAGCTGTCCACAAGCGGCCAGAATTTGATCGCCCTTGGTTGTTCTGATGGTGACTGGAATTCTAAAGGATTCGATCACATCATGAAATTTTTGAACGGCCTCAATGGTGGGTCGCTGCCATTTAGTCCCAGGAAAAGGATTAAATGGAATCAGATTCACAAACGCCTTTGTGCCAGCTAAAAGATTTGCAGTTTGAACCGCATCCTCTACCGAATCATTAAATTCATGAATCAATAAATACTCGTAAGTTACAAATCGCTTTTTTCCTTGCGGAAATTGTTCAATCAATGGAATCACGTCTTTTAATGGATATTTTCGATTAATCGGAATCAGCTGACTTCTTTTTTCATCGATGGGTGAATGGAGCGAAAGGGCTATATTCACTGAAGGCATTTCATCTTTCCAACGCAACAGCCCTGGCAAATATCCCGATGTCGAAATTGTAATTTTATGATCGGCAAGACTTACCCCATTCTGTGAAATCAAAATTTCTACAGCCGTTTTGACGTTGTCAAAATTATGCAAAGGCTCGCCTTGTCCCATGAAAACCACATTCAAAATTCGATCATCGTCGGGTCGATTCATTGTGAGCCAAGTTTGCACGGCTAAAAACTGACCCACGATTTCTTCTGTTTTTAAGCTTCGTGTCAGGCCTTGAGTCCCCGTATAACAAAACGCACAATTCATGGCGCAACCCACTTGGGATGACAAACAAACTGTGTATTTTTTATTAAAAGGAATCAGAACAGTTTCTACTTTTTTTGCATCTTGAAAAGAAAAAAGAAATTTAACGGTCAGATCTTCAGATGTTTGAACGTGATCAATGACTGGTCGATCAAAGCCGAGGCTCGAATAAATAATTTGTTTGGTCTCTTTTGATAAACCGTTGATTTCACAAGGAGTCACTTTATTTTTTTTATAGTGCCAATTAAAAAGATGCCGTGCCTGATCGGTACTGCATCCGTGATTGGCAAGATACTTTTTTAAACTTTCAAACGAGTACTGATAGAACGAGGACTTCATGTCTGTTTCATAAGCGAGTTAGGCTCGTTGTTCAATGAGTTTAGTGGGAAAATTTAAATATACTTGCGGAAAAATTCTTGGCGCTATTCAAATCCAACGGCAGGAAACGAGCCCCGTGTTGGCACGCCATTGCCAAGTAATCCATAGGCGTTGTCACGGCCCCAGCATTTCATCCCATTATTAATTCGAGCGCACATCACATAATGATAGGCCAAAACAACCTCTTGAACATTGGACCCACTTGGCAAAATCGTGATTGGATTTAATTTTTCTACAACTGTGCCATCTCCGACTGTGCCGTAAGAATTTCCACCCCAACATTTTAGGCCGCCATTGACAACAGCACATCCTGTGGCATAGCTCACTTCAAAACCCGTCACCCCACTACCTTCTGCGAGGACTAACGTTGGTGAATTACGGTTGACTCGATCGCCGACACCTAAGCCTCCGAAGTTGTTCATTCCCCAACAGTAAAGTCCGGAATTCTTTATCGCACAAACCGATTTACCTTTTCCAGCGACACTCGTCACATTATTTCCTGGTGGAAAAATATCTACAGGGGCCCAACGATCAGTTGTTGTACCGTCGCCTAATTGTCCAAGCGAATTTGCACCCCAACATTTTAAGCCCCCATTAACGACAGCACACGTAGTGGCTTCACCGGGCCAATTCCAGTCACCAAAAATTGTCAAATCTGTAACTCCTGATAAGGCTGGAATAATTTGGACGGGAGCTGTTCGGGTGGTTATTGTTCCATCTCCAATTTGTCCGCGGTCATTATAACCCCAACAGCGAACGCCACCATCTACGATGGCACAGCTCGTTCCTTGTCGAAGTTCAATTTGCGTAGCACCAGAACCATCAGCAATGGCAACAACGGGAACTGCAGAGGGAGTCGTATTTCCCGTTCCCAGTTCACCAAAATTATTTATACCCCAACAGCGGACACCACCATTGATAACGACACAGGCGTAGTCATCGCCAAACGAACTGTACTGAGTTAATTGAAGCATAGTAACTCCACTGGCTGCAGCAATGAGTGGCGTCGGTGATGTTCCATAGCCAGCACCCCAACACTGAACACCACCACTCAAAAGCGCGCACGCACTTGCATTGTTCGTTCCACTGATAATCGACAATTCGGTGACTCCTGATAATTCGGGAATTGTCACCACCGCCGTTGGACTGGCGACCACCGAGCCATTTCCTAATATTCCATTGGAATTAGTTCCCCAACATTTTACGCCACCGTTGTGGATCGCACAATTCATGAAATTACTATCATCATTGAGTAAATCAACTTTTGCGAATTGATTAACGGCGCTCGATAATCCTAAAACATTTTCGGGCGCGGTCCACGTCACTGAATTTCCGCCGGCTCCAGAACCAATTTCGCCATCACCCCAGCAACTGACGTTAAGATTATTTTTAACGACACAAACGTGATACGGACCGCTTGAAAAGTGCGTAACGTTATGACTAGCATCCAAAACTAAAAAGGGAGTTAACTTATTCTGAAACGAGACGAAATCATTCAATTGACCTCGGAAGTTTCCACCCCAACAGCGCAATTCAGAATTAACTAAGGCGCACGTATGATAGGTTCCAAGCGATGCCGCTGTTAAACCACTCGATGCAGGATAAATAGCGATTGGACTGGACCGATTCGTCGTGCTGTTGTCACCAACTTGACCATAAAAATTACTTCCCCAACAAAAAAGTCCACCATCTTTTGTCGCGCAAGTATGATTTTCCCCGAGGTAAATTCCAGTGACATCCGTGCCTAGCGTATTAATCTTTACGGGCGAGTTTCTATATGTTGTTGAACCATCACCGACCTGGCCGCTTGCATTAACGCCCCAGCACCATAATTCAGTAGCAACAATTGCACACGCATGACTGAACCCAACTGAAACCTGCGTTACACCCGAGCCTTGTGCAAAAATTTGCACCGGGACGTTTTTATTTACAGCTGTACCGTCACCTAAGCTACCCGCAGCACCCCAACAAAATAAACCGCCCGACTTAATAGCGCAGCTAACGTAACCACCGGCCGCAATGGCAGTGACTCCACTTCCTGAGGCATAAGCTTCAACGTATGACGTCGAGCTTGCAAAGGTGCCGTTTCCTAATTCACCGTTCGCCCCGGCTCCCACACAACTTACGCCACCGGCGATTTGGACACAGGTGTGCAAGTAGCCGACAGCAACATTCTCGATAACATTATTAGCAAAAACTTGAAGAGGGACATTAACACTACCTATCGCACCGATTACGCCAACTTGGCCAACCGAGTTAAAACCCCAACAATGCATTCCTTGATCATGCGCAATACACGAATGATTTCCCGACATTATTTTAGATACTATTTTTGGAACCGCTGGAACCAGAGGAGAATCCGGAACAATAAAAGACTTTTGGAATACATCAATCGAAGACATCGGAAAGCAAGCCGTTAATACCTGCAGCACAGCGATTAATATAATGGCTCGAGAAAACATCAGTCCTCCGCGATTTACGTCCTACACTCTAAAGCAACCCCAATTTTATCACACCTTTGCATCAGATAAAAATGATCTGCTGTGTGTTCGATTTTGACACACTCAAAGAGTATTAAATACGCCGACACTCTCGATTTAAAACAGTGTGTGACTTTTTCATCGAATTATTGATTGGCGACTCCTGAGGTATAGTCAACTTTTGAAAGAGTTAAAAGAAGCTTACTCTTCAATAAAAATATCAAGATTTAATTCTAAAACAAACCTTCGCAGCTCAGAGCTTGCGACGCATTATTTGTTAAAGTTTTCGCTTCTGTTTTTTGCGGAAAGAACTCTTTCACTAAAAGAGCGTAATCCTTCGAACCTAAATGCGGTTCCAGCAGAATCATTTTAGAAAAACGGGCCTTGTGGTTGAAAACCACTTCTTTGGCAATATCCTGAAGTGTCTTCGAACTTCCTGAGTCCACCAAAAGGCTTTCTACTGCTTTTATGGCGCGATTAAGTTTTAAAAATTCGTAATTGAATTCAATATTTTCAGAGAGCGCCCAGGCCGTCCAACCCTGGATCGAATTATTCATTAAACTGGATTGATCCGCGCGTGCAAGCCCCTGCATGCGTTGGGAAACTCGCCCCAGTAATTTTTGAAATTCAGCATCAGTCAAAACCGATTTGGATAAATTTGAAAGTGTGCTTGCAATCAGCTTGGCATTTCCGGTTTGAACTCCAACGCTTAATAACAAAATTGAATTTCGCAAGGCTAAATTCAAACGGCCGACCATGCCGTAATCCAAAATTTGCAAACTAATAGCCGTGTCTGTGTAAAGAGCCATAATATTTCCCTGATGAAGATCTGCGTGAAAAAAACCCGAGCCGAAAAAGGCTTCTTCGACCCAAATCGCCGCCAGCTTTTCGCTGACCTTTCGATACAACGACGGATAAATCGCGCTCAAAGCATCAAATTCTTTGGCTGGTTTTTTTCCGATCACTAAATCTTGAATCATGACATTTGAAGATCCAATGGGAGCAAATGTTGATGGCGCACCGATCACCACAAAATTTTTCTGTTGGTTAAAAGCTAGTATTAATTCCTTGGCGTAAACTTGGCCGCCTTCGATTTGATTTCGAATGGTTTGCGCGACATTAAGTTCTTCGGCGATTGATTTTGAAATATCTTCGATCAATGGACTCAAAGCGGGCAAATTATATTTTTTCAAATCAGGATCGCGGTCAAGATCTTGAGCCACTTCGGCTAAAACTCGTTCGTCAATCATGACTAGTCGTTCGATCCCAGGCTTTAAAATACGAATCACGGCCGATTTCTTTTTTTGATCTTTAGTCAAATATTGGGCGCGGTGGGCTTGAGCCATAGAACCCACTCCGATGGGCTTTTGTTCGATATATGTGAAGTCAGATCGGCGAATTTTTTGCTGATCTAAGGCTTTTGCAATTTTCTTCCACGGAACTGACTTGGATCCGCTTTCAAGTTTTTCAAAAATATCTCTAAGAGTAATGGGAAGCGCTGGATTGCGGGCCAAGAGTTGCAACAGCTTTTGCAAATGGGGGCCAGAATTTAAAATAGCCGTGCTGGCTACATCAAGGGGTTCTGCGCCCAGTGGCAGTTTTGAAATTTCAAAGGCAATTTCAGCGAGTCGATCCTTGGGAAGATTTTTGAAATAAGAAATTAATAGTTTCTTCAGAAGCACTAACTCTTCACTGGCAAAGGTTTCATTGAAACGCTCTTCAAGAAGGGCTCGCAAATAAGCTGATGTTCTTTGGGGCACCGGTTTTAATTCAGTCCCCTGTTCTTTGATTTGCTCGACTATTTTTTCTGAAACTTGCACGGATTTTTCTAAAAGCTTAACGAGCCGTTCTTTCGCTAAATCGGACCGCGACTGTTCATGCATTAAAATTTGACGCTGCAATCGGGGATTGGTCGTCGTTATTAAAACGGGTCGCGCCATTTTAATTAGTTCCGAAATTGTAAGGTCATCAAGTGAGGTCTCGTTCCAGAACTGGGAATTATATTTCTTTTCAAGGTAGTCTTCAAAAGAACTCACTTGCACTATTCGTTTATGGAAAGTTGCTGATTCCCGATGAACAGAAGTCGCACTAAGTTCAGCAAAAATTTGTTGCGTCAGATCACTGAGGGCCACAATATCTACCGTTTGTGCTTTTGTATCAGTCAATAATTTAAGATTCACGGCAACAAACGCTAGTTCATGATTCGATAGAATCATTGCACCAAGCCCATGCTTCGCCAATTTTGTCGATGAGGCCTGTGCAGGCGCGTGACAACAAAACAAAACGCTCAATAATAATAGAACTTTTCCCGCCCAAGAATTCAATTGTCCCCCAACAACTCAACGGATGTATAGCCGAATAATCAAGCGCCGACTAGTGTCAGGTTTTTAGACAGGAAAAAACTCCAAACTTCAAAAATCACCTTATTGATTTTGGCCCTTTTTTGAGTCTATTATAAAGGAAATCTTTCAACGGAGAACCTATGACTTGTAACTTACTGATTTTATCAATCGCACTTATTTTTTCGACCGTTTCAATCGCCGCAGATGTATCGATGCCTCCGAAAAATCCAAAGGCGCAAACGACCGAGCCACCTGCGCCCAACACATCCGGAGAATATGGAGTTGTGAATTTTAACTTGAACGACGCGAAACCTATTTCGGCTTCGTTAACTGAAGCCGATGTCATCGTAAAAAGAACCGTTTCAGAAGTCTGTCCTAAAAAAGGCTGTTGGATGAAAGTACGCGGGGCAAAGACTGGCGAAGACGTGCGAGTTACTTTTAAGGACTATGGGTTTTTTGTACCCACTGAATTAGTCGGCAAAGACGTTGCTTTGCAGGGCCGTTACACCAAGCACACGGAATCTATCGAAGAACAAAAACACTTACTGAAGGATGCCAAACGCCCGCAATCTGAAATCGATGCCGTTACAGCGCCAAAGGAAACTCTTCGCTTTGTGGCGACGGGTGTAAAGAATATTTCTTCTTCCATTAAGCCTTAAGCGTTAAAAAACTCTATGTCGTCAACCTTAGCACCGCTTTTTTTAACTCTAATTGTTGTCATTGGATTTGCTCGCTTTGTTGGGTTTATTTTTCGTAAGGTCGGCCAACCTCCCGTCATGGGCGAAGTCCTTGGTGGAATTTTATTAGGTCCTTCGGCATTTGGATATTTTTTTCCTGAGGCCAGCCTCTTTCTTTTTCATGATGTTTCTTTGGTTTTTCTAAAACACGTCGCAGAAGTTGGAATTGCGCTTTATCTTTTTGTGATGGGGCTTGAAATTGATTTACCACGATTACAAAAATCTGCACGTTCCGCAGTTTGGATCTCACAGTTAAGTATTCTTTTACCTTTTGCGCTTGGACTTATTTTAGCACATCAAATTTACTTGGAGTA